>NZ_JAHOJD010000007.1:0-123950 GCF_019129655.1 Bifidobacterium sp. MSK.17.10
TCCGTGAACGCCATGCGCACCTGCCCGCCGGCGGTGTCCGGGATCGTGTACCTGTACCAGCCGTTCCTGTACAGGGTCATCCGCTGGGCCGAGCCCGTCCACTTGCCGTTCGCCTGGTAATGCACCTTCGCGGTCTTCCACGACGACGCCGGCTTGTACCACACCGTCATCGGCTGCTTCGGCACGCCCGTGACCGTGACCTGGACGGACGCCGACTTGCCGCCCGCCGTGGCCTTGATCGTCGCGGTGCCGGCCTTCGAACCGGCCGTGACCACGCCCGTGCCCATCACGTTCGCGACGCTCGAGTCCGAGCTCGTCCACGTGACCTTCCGGTCCGTCGCGTTCGACGGATTCACGGTCGCGGTCAGCTGCACGCTCGCCCCGGACTTCAGCGAGAGCTTCCCGTCCTTCACGCCATCACCAGAGACCGAGACGGACGTGACCGGGATGGTGGTCTCGCACTCGACCGCGGCCAGGGCCGCGGAGGAGCCGTCCCACTTCACGATGCCGCCGTTGTAGTCCAGGCCCGGCTGGCGGGATCCCGGATACTGCTGGCTGCCGCCGTCGTTGAAGATCACCTTCGCGCCCTTGGCGAGGTTGTCCGGGACCACGTACTTGTACAGGTCGGTCTGCTGGCAGCCGTCGGTCGCGCTCGGGGCGGTCATCTCCACGCCCGGCCAGGCCGCGTTGTTCGCCGCGGTCGCGCCGTCGCCCGTGTACACGTACGCGTAGATCTTGCCCCAGCCCGAGGGCTTCGAAGCGTAGACGGTGTTCTTCGCGACCGGGTCCGGCGGAAGCTCACCGGTCACGGTCACGGTGATCGACGAGGTCTTGGTCCCGGACTTCGCGGTGATCGTGGCCTTGCCGGCCTTCCTCGGGGTGACCACGCCCTTCGGGCTGACGGTCGCCACGTCCTTGTCGGACGAGCTCCAGCTCACGGACGCGCCCTTCGGATCGGTCGTGGCGGTCAACTGCTTCGTGGCCACGCCCTCGGACAGGTCCACGCTGTAATCCGACTGATCAATCTTAACGGACTTGGTCGGGGTGACCACGCAATTGCGGGCCTCCCAAGTGCCGGACGAAGTGTTGCCGTCCCAAGCGTAATTGCCGTCGATCTTGAGGCCAGCGGCATCTACGCCTTCGGTGGTGTCGGCAGGGTACTTCTGGGTATTCGTGGCATTGCCATCGTTGAAGATGATGCGAGTATTGCTTCCCTCGAGATCGTCGGGAATCTCATACTTGTACTCGTCATCCTTGCCGCAAGTGTCTCCCGAAGCGACCTTGGTCATCGGCTCGCCCGGCCACTTCGCGTTTTCCTTCAAAGTGGTGGCGCTCGAATCGTCTACATACACATAGGCGTACAGGTTGCTCCACGCACTCGGCTTCTTCGCATAAGCCGTGCTGGTGGCGGCCGGATCCTTCTTCGTGTACTTGTATGTTGCGGAGACCGTTTGGCCATCCGCATCCTTGCCCTGCAGCTTCACGGTGATGGTGTCACCGATCGCCGTGGAAGCGCCGATGGTGATGGTGTCGCCATCCTGATACGAGCCGGACTTGCCCTCCGAAGTGGTGTAGGTGGCATCGGTGACGTTGTTCGCATTCAGGGTAACGGTAGTGGTGTCCGTCTTGAACGAGCTGTCGCCCGGGGTTGCGGAGACCGAACCGGAATTGTCGGTGAAGAACACACTGATCTTGCCGCCGGGAGCAGAGCCGGAAGTAATCTTGCCGCCGGAAACGGTGATGGTACCGCCGGAGACCTGGTCCTTGTAGGTGCCGTCGTCAAGGTTGGTGGCAGTGCCGGACAGCTCTTGCGTATCACCCATGTTGGTGATGGCCACGCCGTCGTTCTTGAAGTTGCCGTCCTTGATGTAGCGTTCCACCATGAGGCAGGAATTCGCGCCGCAGTTGCGCAGATACTCCGAAGCCTTGTTGTTGTTCATAGTATTGCGGAAGTGGTTCACCGCCACGACCTGCGCATCCTTCCAAGAATCCGCACCGGCATCGCCGAGCTTGCTTTTCTCGGCGAACTGCGGCTGGCTGCCGCCGGAGCCGACCGGGCGGTCGAAGTACAGCGGCATGGTCTGGGAACGGGAACCGATCACGCCCCAGCCCATGGTCATCTGCCATTCGCTCATGCCGGTGGATTCCCTATCGCTATTGGAATAGTTATCATGCGATTCCACCCAAGAGACAAGATTGCTCGGGCTGGCGGAGTTGCTCCAATCGGACAGGGTGCCGGCGTTCAGGTTCTTCGAATTCAGGGCTCCGCGCAGCTTGCTGCCGTAGGAGGATGCGGTGACGCCGCCGCCGTTCTTGCTGTGGCTGGAGAACAGCTTTGCATAGTCGCTATCGCGGGAGATGGAATCCTGCAACACTTCGCCGTATTGGAACTGCGCGCCATTGTTAAGAATGATGTTCCAATACTGGGAGCCGTTATACTCGTCCGGCAGTTCGATGTGCTTGGCCGCATCGAAACGGAACCCGTCCACACCGTCGTTGACCGCTTGCACGAGGAAATCGTGCATCATGTTGGCGGTTTTGGTGTTCTCAGTGTTGATGTCATACAGGCCGAGCAGCTTGCAGTGGGTCACCTGATAGCGGTTGTTCCAATCCTGCACATCACCGTCATTGCAGTCGTGGTGGTAGTACTCGGACTTCTTCCAACGATCGGCGATGGCGCCCCAAGTCGCGGTCATATGGTTGGCTACCACATCGACGATGATACGCACGCCGTACTTGTGAGCCGTGTTGCACAGGCTCTTCAGATCATCTTCGGTACCCATCACCCAGTTGCCGATGGTGGTGTCGGTCGGCTGATATACGTAGTACCAGTTCTCGGTGAAGATCATGCCCTTGCCGCCGTTATGAATAGCGGAAATCGGCTCGGTCTGCACGGAGGTGTAACCGGCTTCGGCAATAGCGGGGATGTTTTCCTCAATGGTTTTGAAGCTCCACTCCCATGCATGCAGGGTGGCGCCCTCGCTCATTTGCTGCGCCAGTCCGTAATGCTTGCGCGCCTGTTCGAACGTGGTGTTTTCAACGGTGTCGGCGTAGCTGTCGCGATCGGTGCTGGCCTGTGCTGCGGTGCTGGCGATTGCCAGTCCGCCGAAGGCGGTCGCCGCGGCGGTGATGCCGACCACCACTTTCTTGCTAATCTTCAGCCCCAGCCTATGCCAGGCCGGTGCGGGTTTCCGATGTTTCATGACTCCTTTGTTCCTTACTGACGGCCCCTTATGACGGGGGTTTATCTTCTCTGATAACGTTTGCTCTATTGCGAACGTATGCTGTATATTCTATACCTTTTGCGGAGTGCTAAAGAGTGGAAAATGGCAGAATGTCAATGAAAATCGTTGCTGCAATAACAATGGTTTTTGCAAAAACTTGCCGTTGTTTTTGCAGGGGTAGCCCCCGATTGAATGGCGATTTGTGGATGCGGAATGCGTAACGATTGCAAGTTGTGGTGTGAGGGAGTATTGAAAAGGGGTTTGCAAAAATTTTCAGTGGATGCAAACGTGAGTTCGGGGCCATTGGATAAAGGTTGTATGAAATATATACATAAAACGTTTTCTCTTTCAGGAAAGTTTGCATATAACATCATGCGTAATGCGAATAGATGTTGTGTCGTAAAATCGGGGGTGTGGTTGAAGAGACGTTTACTCCTAAGAACATTATCGTGACCGGTGGATGTGGTTTCATCGGTTCGAATTTCGTGCATTACGTGGTGGACCATCATCCGGACGTGCATGTGACCGTGTTGGACAAGCTCACCTATGCGGGCAATCCGGAGAACATCGCGGGTCTGCCCGAGGACCGTGTAGAATTGGTCGTGGGTGATATCTGCGACGCGGATCTGTTGGACCGTATCGTGCCTGGTCATGACGCGATCGTGCATTACGCGGCGGAGTCGCATAACGATAATTCCATCGCGGATCCGGAGCCGTTTTTGAGGACGAATGTGGAGGGCACGTTCCGTCTGTTGGAGGCGGTCAGGAAGTATGGCATCCGTTACCATCATGTGAGCACGGACGAGGTGTACGGGGATCTCGCGTTGGATGATCCGGCCAGGTTCACGGAGCATACGCCGTACCATCCGTCCAGCCCGTACAGCTCCACCAAGGCCGCGAGCGACATGCTGGTGCGCGCGTGGACGCGCACGTACGGGATCCGCGCGACGATTTCGAACTGCAGCAATAATTACGGGCCTTTCCAGCATGTGGAGAAGTTCATCCCGCGTCAGATCACGAACATCCTGGACGGGCAGCGTCCGAAGCTGTACGGCAAGGGCGAGAACGTGCGCGACTGGATCCACACCGAGGATCACAGCTCGGGCGTGTGGACGATCCTGACGAAGGGCCGTATCGGTGAGACGTATCTGATCGGCGCGGACGGCGAACAGAATAACATCACCGTGCTTCGCATGATCCTCAAGATGATGGGTCAGGCGGAGGACGCGTTCGACTGGGTCAAGGACCGTCCGGGCCATGACCGCCGCTACGCGATCGACTCGACCAAACTGCGCACCGAATTGGGCTGGACGCCGAAGCATACGGACTTCGAGTCTGGTCTCGCGCAGACGATCGAATGGTATACCGAGAACCGTGCCTGGTGGGAGCCGGCCAAGGCTGCGACCGAGGAGCGTTACAAGCGGCAGGGCCAGTGAGGCCCGGACCGCGTGGACGGGCGGGGGAATCGGATCATGCTCCCTTTCCTTGTCCGTCCGCGTGGGGGACGCGGGTCCGGGCGTGCCGGTTTCCGCCTGTGTTTTGATGTTTTTTGAGGATGGAGTGAGTGATGGATTTCGAGAAGGATTTGAGGGCCGTGGAGACGAACATTCCCGGCCTGATTGTGTTCGATCTGCCGGTGCATGGCGATAACCGTGGCTGGTTCAAGGAGAATTGGCAGCGTGCGAAGCAGACCGCGTTGGGGTTGCCTGATTTCGGTCCGGTGCAGAACAACATCAGCTTCAACGCGAAGAAGGGTGTGACGCGTGGCATCCACGCGGAGCCGTGGGACAAGTACATCAGCATCGCTGCCGGTAGCGTGTTCGGCGCGTGGGTGGACCTGCGTCCGGGCGACTCGTTCGGCCAGGTGTATACGACCGTGTTGGATCCGAGCAAGGCGATCTACGTGCCGCGTGGCGTGGGCAACAGCTTCCAGGCGTTGGAGGACGGTACCGTGTACACGTACTTGGTGAACGCGCACTGGAGTCTGGAGCAGAAGAGGACGTACACGTTCGTGAACCTCGCCGACCCGGACCTGCACATCCAGTGGCCGATCCCGTTGGAGGAGTCCGAGCGGTCCGAGGCGGATTTGCATCATCCGATGCTCAGGGATGCGAAGCCCATGGCGCCGCGTCGTACGATGGTGACGGGCTGCAACGGCCAGCTGGGCCACGCGATCCGCGACTACGTGGAGAGCCATGGTCTGGAGGGGTTCGAGTTCAACGACATCGACACGTTCGACTTCTCCGATCCGGCCCAGTACGACCAATTCGACTGGAGCCTGTATGGCACGATCATCAACGCGGGCGCGTACACGGCCGTGGACAGGGCGGAGACCCCGGAGGGTCGTGCCTTGGCGTGGAAGGCGAACGCGCAGGGGCCGGCGTTGTTGGCGCGTGTGGCCCGTGAGCATAACATCACGTTGGTGCACGTGAGCTCGGATTACGTGTTCGACGGGACGCGCGAGCTGCACGACGAGACCGAATCGTTCGCTCCGTTGGGCGTGTACGGGCAGTCGAAGGCCGCGGGTGACATCGCGGTCGCGAACGCGCCGCGTCATTACATCCTGCGTTCGAGTTGGGTGATCGGCGAGGGCCATAACTTCGTGAAGACCATGATGGGCTTGTCCGGCCGGGTCGCGAAGGGCGAGCTACCGAAGGTGACGGTGGTGGATGACCAGTACGGGCGGCTCACGTTCACCAGGGATATGGCCGAGGCGATCTTCCACCTGCTCGGTTCGGACGCCGCGTATGGCACGTATGATCTGACCGGGTCGGGCGCGGTGAGGTCCTGGGCGGATATCGCACGTGGGGTGTTCGATCTGGCGAACGGGAACGGCGAGAAGGTCGAGCCTATCAGCACTGCGGAGTATTTCGCGAACGCGAAGAACCCGGTGAGCCCGCGTCCGACGTATTCCGCGTTGGATCTGACGAAGATCGAGGCGACCGGGTTGAAAGTGCCCGATTGGGAGGAGTCCCTCAAGGCATACGTTACCAAGGAACTGAACAAGTAGCGGACCATGCTTGGGCGGCTCTCTTCGCGGGGTCGCCCGGCATTTGACAATACGCAATAGAGAAGGGGAATCCACATGAAGGGCATTATTCTTGCCGGTGGTTCGGGCACGAGGTTGTATCCGCTGACCACGGTCACGTCGAAGCAGCTGCTGCCGGTATACGACAAGCCGATGATCTACTATCCGCTGAGCGTGCTGATGATGGCCGGGATTCGTGACATCCTGATCATCAGCACGCCGAAGGATCTGCCGAACTTCGAGCGGCTCCTGGGTGATGGTTCGCATTACGGGGTGCGGTTCTCGTACAAGGTGCAGCCCAGCCCGGACGGGTTGGCTCAGGCGTTCCTGTTGGGTGAGGAGTTCATCGCGGGCGAGCCGTGCGCGCTGGTGTTGGGCGACAACATCTTCTACGGCAACGGTCTGGGCGCGACTCTGCGTGGCGCGGTCGCGAAGGCCGAGTCCGGCGAGGGCGCGAGCGTGTTCGGCTATTATGTCGACGATCCGGAACGGTATGGCGTGGTCGAGTTCGACGAGGACAGGAAGGCCGTGTCCATCGAGGAGAAGCCTGCGAAGCCGAAGTCGCATTACGCGGTGACCGGCCTGTACTTCTACGACGAGCACGTGGTCGAGTACGCGAAGCGGGTGGAGCCGAGTGCGCGTGGCGAGTTGGAGATCACGGATTTGAACCGTATGTATTTGGATGCGGGCATGCTGAACGTGCGTACGTTGGGTCGTGGTTACGCGTGGTTGGATACCGGTACGATGGATTCTTTGTTCGAGGCGGGGGAGTTCGTGCGTACCGTGCAGCGTGCGCAGGGTCTGCCGATCGCAATCGTGGAGGAGATCGCCTTCGAGAACGGTTGGATCACGCGCGACGAGCTCATGGAGTCCGCGGATCGTTACGGCAAGAGCCCCTACGGCCAGCATCTCAAGGGCATTGCCGACGGCGAGATCATGCTCGTCCCCAACCAAAAGAACTGACTTGATGCAGCGTCTTCAAGGCGCCACATCAAGTCAGCTCTGCCTACCAGTATGCCCTAGCCCCGTTGTCCCAGATATCCGTTTTCCCATATTCAAGTGCAGTAATGATGTCTTGATTCAACTTGCTACGCAGGTCATCACAGATTTCCGTTTGGAATAGTGGAATGAAGCACACGTCCCATGTGAGCTTATGGCTATCCGGATCGGGGCAAAACAATATTGCTGTGGCCTGAACCGCTTGGAGGAATTGCTTCGTCTGGGGTTTGTACTCCATCAGTAGGGCGTAAACGTCCTTACTGATATCCATTAAAATCTTGGTGAGCAGATTACTTGAGATGGAGTCTCCATCAGAGTATCGTTTTTGGCTTTCCTCATCATCGTTTTCCTGCCGTGATTTGCGTGCTGCGACTGTGTTTTTCCTATGTCTATTTCGCGATGGGCCGAATCCTAGTGAGTTACGTCGTGAGAGAGTGAATGCTGCTTTGCAGGCATTGATAAACGTATCTTCATCCGGAATCGTGTCTGCGGCTTCGCTGAGCGCGAATGCGATAGAAGCTACGATGTCGCAAAGTACGTGTGCTTGGGACAAATATTCGCCGGCTTTAGGGGCTAAATCCTTGAAAGAATCAATGCCGTGTCTTTGTACACAAGCGCAAAGTCTTGACACTTGCTGACTCGTCATGGAATTCTCTTTTGCCCAGTGAGGTATATCAATTACTCGGCAATAATCAATTATGGGATGAGTTATATCCTCGCAAAGAAAGAACACGCGCTCAGGTTGTCTCTGCGCATGGATGATTGCCGTTGCTTTATCGTGTGGAATATCGACAATATGGGCTTGGACAGTTTGGATTTTATCAGCAAGAGCCTTCTTATATTTGTCAGGTAGTTTCTTACTGTTTTCGAGAGTAAGGACCATTCTGAGTAATTGGGCGTGTGCGATACCTGCGCATGAACAGATGCAGTCGAATCCATTTGCGAATGTGCAGCTACCTTGACCTCGTCCAGTGTGAATATCTATGAAGGGGTTTTCGAAATTTACCCGGATGGGTAGAGCCATGTTTCTCCTTTCAGCTCTGTTTATTAGATTTCAGCGTTTCGATTACTTTTGGCATATCGGTCCAAGGGGCGTATTCCTGCTCATGATTAGGCGCGAGTCTGTTACGCCCCTGGCGGTTTTCCGTTGTATTGTGCCGGGCTGCATTGCGTATGGCGGCATCGAGATGTTCTTTGTCAATGAGCTCGGTGTTGATGTATTTGTTACGGTTTCCGCCGACAACTTTAGCTTCTGCTGCAGCTGACTCGACATCAGGTGTCAGTGTATAGCTTGACGGGCAAGCCGTCACATAGTCGAGCAGCCAGACCTCGAAGCAAGGATTGGAAATGATGAGTTCGATTCCATTGTCATTGCAGATTCTCGCTGCTTCGCCGTGGTCGTGAAAATCGTCAACATCGACCACCACCCAGATTCGTTCATAACAATCTGTAGAAGTATCTCGCTTGTCTTCCCTCTTCAACTTAACAGCGAGCTTCGCGAGCTGCTTAGGGCTGTTGTTCTTCTGTTGATAGTCAATGATGACATCGTATAGGGACTCAAGCTGCTTGAAATACTGTTTCTCAGTGACTGCTCCGCCGGCCACGACAAGAAAGCGTCTCTTGCGCGGTCGGCGCGACCGTGCGGCTTTACGTCCATGTGCAGGAACGTTTCGCTTTTTCGACATCAGGCATCAACCACATTCACGATCTGGGCGAAAGCGGTATGAAAATCAGGCCGTGGTATGGCGCCGTACACGCCGTTGAGATAGTTCTTGCCGATGTTTTCCATATTCCGAATACCCAGATTGGTCACCGGGAACAATTCCGAAACGCCTTCCTTGTTCTTTTCCACAAGCCAGATCTGATCTGGTGCCAGTAAACGCTTTGCCGAACCGGACTGATTGATCAGCGACACGTCATGAGTCGTGAAAATAAGCTGGGAACCGTGAGGATTCGTTTCCGCGTCGGCATACAGCGCCACCAGCTCCTTCACCAGAGCCGGATGCAGACTGGTATCGATCTCGTCGATAAGCGTCACCGACTGCTTCGACAGCTGGCGAAGAGCAAGCGAGAAGAATGACAGCGCAGCAACGGTGCCCCTGGACTCATCATCAGGACCGAATCCTGCGGAAGATGATTCGCCGGTATGAGTGAACATCAGCTGGGAAGCGTTCTTGACATTGAATGTCTCATCCACTTTGTTCTCATCCATGCCGAGTTGCTTATGCATCTCTTCCTTGAACTGAGCCCAGAGATCCGGTGGGACGTCCACAGGAACGCTTTTCACGTCACTGATGCCGAAGTCTGCATACCTAATCAATGTGGCCAGATGTTTCGAAAGCGGTGTCTCTTTCTTGAACTCATCCAACAGCGTAGGCTGCTCCTGTTCGAAAGCGCTTGCTTCGTAATAGGCTATGCCACTTTGGAAGAATGAAAATGCCGGCCGAATGGACTCAATACCGGCAGCTGCGGCTGCGGAAAGCAGAAGTGCATTCGGCCTGAGTTCTATGGTCTTGCGTACTTGTGAGCGAGGTCCTTTGAAGGAAGGACCGAATTTCACCCCATCCGTTGAGGAACGGGAAAACAGCAGAGAGGAGTGCGTGGAAAAACGTCCTTGCAGTTTTTTGAAGAAGATGAGATCTTCCTCAAGAATCCGTTCATTGTCATAGCGGAACCAATACTGGTATTTCAGTCCATCGTTCGCGATGAATGCAAGGAAGAACATGGACGAATGCGAGAAAGGATCCTTTCGTAACAGAAAAGGTTCCCTGGGAATAGGACTGCTTGCATCCCCTTGGCTGTAGCTATTTACCACCATGTTGCGCATAGCGCGCAATGCCTTCAGAAAATTGGACTTTCCCGATGCATTGGCGCCGTATATGGCTGCGATTGGAGAATGGAGAGACTCATCAGATTCCATGAACCGTTTTTCGCGAGTCATGGAGAAAGACTGCTCGTCTCGGAAACTCCTGAAGTTCGAAAAACTAAAATCAATCAGCATCGGGTTGCCTCGTAAGTATATTTTGCTCCTTTGATACTGAGATTATATCCAGAAATATACGCGTTTTGCAATTTTCTGCTAAAAGCGGTGGTTTCATTGTGCTTATTGTTGCCGTATTGGAGATATCTAGTTACCGTTATACCCATGCTTGCGCGTATCCAGAGCCTCCTTCCAATAGGATTCCCTGGCGAGAACAACGTCTCTAGGCACGGTGAAGTCGTAATGTTCCAGAAGCGTGTAGCGAAAATGCGCCTGCACGTACTCCAACCCGTGCTGTTTCACAATGGCAATCAGCCCAGTATCGTTTCCGTGACCATCGCGGATGTAGTCCTGCCAACGCTGGTATATGCCGTTCCTTCCGGTGGCGCTTCCCACATACAGTTTCCCGTTATCGGTATTGGTAATTACATACACGCCTTGCTGACGGGACAGCGTATTCTTCCAGCTTGCCTTGTCGTTCTCCTCAATCTACTTAAGCTGGGCGTAGGAAAGGCTGACAACAGATTTTGGCGGCCTTGTTCACTTGACACGGTCGCCGGTGGCACTTTTTCTTGCGGTCAGAAACAGCCCGCCCAAAATCAGCCACTGAATATGCCAAATATTGCCAAAAAGTCTCGCACGCGCACGATATCGACAGGGAATGTTCCTTATTTCATAGCTTATCTGTTTGAGTTCCCAAAAAATGTGTTCAATGTATGAAGGGATGAGGAATAGTTCGAGGGGGAAGATTATCCTTGGAAAGGATATTGTCAACGTGAGATGGGGAAGTTCAGTGACTTCTGTAGAGAACGCTAATGTGCAGCAGCCTACCGCACCGCAAGGGGTAGTTGAGGAAGCGGATGACGGCATCACTCTGATGGATCTGCTCAAAATCATTCGTAAGCATCTGGCCACCGCGATTATTGCATTCGTGGTGGTGGTGGCAGGCGTGAGCGCCTATACCTTCCTCGCTCCGGCGAAGTATACGGCTACGGCTCAGACCATGGCTACTTACAATGCTTCTCAAAATGGTGTCGACATTAACCAGCAGTCCGCTGGCGGCAGCTACATTTCCAACCAAATCACCTCATATCCGACGCTTGCCACCACTTCGAAGGTGCTTAAGCCGGTCATTGATGATCTTGGTCTGGACGAAACTGTGACGGATCTTGCCGGCCAGGTCACCGTCACCAATCCGACCAACACCGCATTCGTGAACATTGCCGTGGTGGATGGAGATCCGAAGCAGGCCGCGGACATCGCCAATTCCGTTGCCGAATCGCTGAAGAACGTCATTGAAAGCGACCTGTACTCCGGAGATAAGTCCCCGGTGAAGCTTTCCATCGTGCAGAAGGCACAGGTCCCGACGTCTAAGTCTTCGCCGAAGACTGCCCTGTATTTGGCTGTCGGTGTGGTGCTCGGCATCATCATCGGCGTGTTCGCCGCACTCATCAAAGACCTCCTCAACACCAAGGTTGAAGAGACTTCCGACGTGCGCGGCATCGTCCGAGCATCCTCCCTTGGCTCCGTTCCGATGGACGCTTCGCTTGATGATAAGCGCCCGGTGTTGGTGAGCCAGCCCAACGGTGCCATCGCCGAAGAATTCCGCCGTATCCATACGAATATTGAGTTCCTGCAGACCGACCGCACCGAAGGTGTGGGCCAGCTGCTTGTCATCACGTCTGCGCAGCCGTCCGAAGGCAAGACCACCATGGCTATCAACACTGCGGTGGCCCTTGCTGAAGATGGTGCGAAAGTACTGCTTATCGACGCTGATCTTCGCCACCCGTCCGTTGCTCACCACTTGGGCATTGAAGGTGCCGCCGGTCTGGCGCACGTGCTGTCCGGACAGATGGGCCCGAAGGACGTGGTGCAGAGCTACTGGAAGCCGAACCTGCACATTCTGCCTGGCGGCAAGAGGCCGGCGAACGCTGGCGTGCTGCTGGGTTCCGAAACCATGAAGCTCATGGTGGAGCAGGCGCTCACCCAATACGATTACGTGATTATTGATACCGCCCCGTTGACGGTGTCCAACGATGGCGCGGTATTCGGCCGTTGGGCCAAGGGCCTTCTGCTGGTGGTCAGCCGCAACGTGTGCGAGAAGAAGTCCCTGCAGGAGGCGGCCGACACGCTCGCCACCGCGCAGGTGCCGGTACTTGGCTTCATCTTCAATCGTGCAGATCCGAAGAAGACCAATACGCATTCCAATTATTACTATTACTATGAGGATGGTGCGCCGCGCAGCAGCCATCGCGCGAAGGGGAAGAAGCGGCACTGATGGTTCCCTTCTCCATGGAATGAGGGGTGTATGGCAACTGAGAACGATGATTCCCAGTCTATGAACGGTATTTTGTCCAACATATCTCGGGATGTGGTGGACACCAGCTGGGATATTCCTCCGCTGACCTTCCCCAAATTGCAGCCTACCGATTCGGAAGAAGCCGATGGTGCGGATGAGGCTTCGCTTGCTGAGCCCCGCACCATCGCTTCCTCCGTGCCTGCGCAAACGGAACAGCCGGTTTCGGCTGCGCCAACAATCGCGGATATTCCCAGTATGCCGCTCGATACCGTCGATTTCGATGATGCGGTTGCACCAGCCGATGCCGAGGAAACCGCCACTTTGCCACCCCTCGTCTCTTCGACAGATGAACAGGACGTCGAAGCGACTCAGGCCTTTGATACATCAGGTGGCATAACCGACCTAGAGGAGCTGGCCGCGGAAGATCCGGAACATGATCCGCTGAAAACCATTCCGGTCGCACCGAAAGAGCCGTCTGCGGACAAGCGAAAGATTATTGCCATTGTCGCTGCGATTGCGGCAGTGGCGGTTGCTATTGCCGGTGTCATCGTGGTACGCAATCGTATCAATTCGAAAGAACAGCGTGCGGCAGTGGTGGTATGTGAGAAGGCGAAATCCAAATACTCCAAAGCCAACGAAAAACTGCAAAACGCCATCGAACAGGCAACTAGTCTGCAGGGCACTGCGGCAAACCAGGTGGCGGATGCCGCCACAATCGACCAGCTCACTCAGGCCGTGACCAAGGCGCAAAACCTCAAGACGGTCGGCGGATGTTCGGTGCTGCTGTCCGAAACCACACTGCGTGCGCACGCCCGTAGCATGAGCAAGCAGATCAGCAATATCAAAGAACAGACCAAGGCCGTTACCGCAGCAGCCACAGCTGTGGACGCCAGCAAGCGAGCTTTGGAAGTGAATAAGACGACTGCCGCATTGCAGAAGGCCATTGCCGACGCAAAGACGTTGCTTGACGGTTCTGCAGGCCAGGTTGCGGACGAGTCGACACGTGACGCGCTTGCCAAGGCGATTGACGCTGCCCAGAAACTCCTCGATGGCAAAAGCACCGATGTTGCGGCCATGCAGAACGCTTCGAAGGTGATTTCCTCGACTTCTGACGGCGTAAACAAGTCTGTGGCGGAGCAAACTGCGGCCAATGCCCAGTCGAATACCAATTCGAATACCAATAACGGCACTACGAACCGGCGTTACACATATACGTGGCAATTTGGTCCGGGCTCTGGAAACGGTGTGAACGGTGGTGGTTCGACCGGTGGCAATAACAATGGTGGCTCAACCGGTGGTAATGGCGATTCGACCGGCAACGGCAACGGCGATTCAAACGGCGGCGGTAACGGCGATTCGAATGACGGTAATGGCGATTCGACCGGCAACGGCAACGGCGATTCAAACGGCGGCGGTAACGGCGATTCGAATGACGGTAATGGTGGTTCGACCGGCAACGGCAACGGCGATTCAGATACAGGTACTGCTGGCGAATAAGCCATACCGGAGAAGGATTTGGATATAGCGAATGGTACCCCCATAGGTCCCTCTTAATTTCTGGGGGGGGGGCTGTGGTAAATTGTTTGCCGTATGCAGCTGAAGGGGAGGGAGATACATGCAAGGCGTGAATACCGGTGAATCCGGCGCACCAAACGGCGAGCAAGGTATGAGGACTCAAGAGATTCATATCGTCTCGTCCAATGCGCATCGACAGGCATACGCGTCCATGCAGAATCAGCGTCTGCAAAAGCAGTTCGAGCCGATGACTTTTTCCAATACCCCGTTTCCTGCGGAAAAGGAAGGACATAGGCGCGGCAAGGCTGAATCGACTCCCCGGTGGCGTTTCGCCTTCGTCGCCAGCCTGATCGCCATCGATTTGGCAGTGATGCTGCTTTCGTTGACCGTCAGCCTTGTAATCAACGGTGCTGCTTTCGATGCCATCGGCGATGTGATGCCGTTTTGGCTTTTCCTCATTCTGTTCAGCCTGATTTGGTTGCTGTGCTTGGCATTCGCGGGCACATACCACCGCCATGTTATGGCGGACGGCTATGAGCTGTATGCCAAAATCATCAATGCGTCGTTGCTGACCATCATCTCATACTGCAGCCTTGCATTTATTTTCAAACTTGCATTGCCCCGTACTGCGTTGATTATCGCGCCAGTCATCGCCTTCTTCTTGGATATCATCGCACGTTGGCAGATGCGTCAAGCGTTGCATCGTCACCGCAGCAAAGGCTCTTGCAAGTACAGAACGGTGGTCATCGGATCTTCCGATGGCATCAACAAAGCCTTGCAGACCATGCGCAACTGCATGAATTGGGGGTACGAACCAGTTGCTGTATGCCCAATTGAAGCGGATCCAGCTTCAAAAGACGCTTATGTGGTTACCTCATACACACCGGATGCCAATATCGAAGGCTCCAGCAAACTTAAGGTGATTCCTTTCAACTCGGCATTCCCACGTATTTGCGAAAGCCTCGGTGTACAGGAAGTCTATGTGGCTGACGTGCTTTCGCGTGATTCCGAAATGTTGCATGGTCTTTCTCTTGCGGTGGAGTCGCTGGGTATGGAACTTGCCTTGGCGGTCTCCCTGGCGGATGTGAGCGGTCACCGTTTGTATCTGCGAAACACCACGGAACAGCCAGTTCTGTTGGCTTCCCTGCCGCAGTACACGGGAGCTGCGAACGTAATCAAGCGTTTGCTGGACATCATCGGCTCACTGTGCGCGCTGATTATTTCCTCTCCGATTCTTCTCGGCGTCGCCATCGCCATCAAGCTTGATGATGGCGGTCCGGTGTTCTTCTCTCAGACCCGTATCGGACTGCACGGCAAGCCGTTCAAAATGTATAAATTCCGTTCCATGGTCACCAATGCTGAGGAGCTGAAGAAGAAACTCGCTGAGGAAACTGGGCAGGAAGACCGGTTCATCTTCAAAATGAAAGATGATCCGCGTATCACCAAGGTAGGTCACTTCATCCGTAAGACTTCTTTGGATGAGTTCCCGCAGTTCTACAACGTGCTCAAGGGCGATATGTCTCTGGTCGGTCCGCGCCCGGCATTGCCGGAAGAAGTGGCCCGCTATGGTTCCCTATATTCCGCCCGACTGCTGGTCAAGCCGGGCATCACCGGTCCGTGGCAGGTGTCCGGCCGGTCGGATCTTTCACAGGAGCAAAGCGAATATTTGGACGTCTCCTACATTGAGAATTGGTCCATCGCTGGAGATCTTGCGATTCTTGCCAAAACCGTGAAGGTAATCTTCACTGGCCGTGGATCGTACTGAGCCAATAAGTGGGTTTTCTGTGATTTTCCCTCTGTTCTTGTGATGGAACAGAGGGAAATTTCATTTGGCGGCCGAAAAAAAGGGGTGCCATGTGGCACAATAATGCGCTGGAATAGTCAAATTGAGTGCTTAATGATTTGAGGAGCAAAGCATGGGGCAACATGCTCAAGCAATACGGGAAAAACATACGGCACGGAATGTGACGCTTATTGTACTTGCGGTGCTGATCGTGCTACTTGCCATTGCCGCAGTGTTTGGTATGCAACTGTATAAGCAGGCAAAAAGCGTCAAGGCACACGAATCGCAAGCCATATCCTCACTATCCGCAATCAATGACCCTGCAAAGCTCAAGGATGCCGCCGCGTCGCAGGCGTCCATCGCGCAGGCTCAGCAGCAGACGGCGCAGGCCAAGCAGATTGCGCACGGTTCACTATGGAACGTGGCTGCGAAAATGCCGTTCGTCGGCAGTGACATCGCCACTGTGCAAGGCATGACGGAAGTCGTGGACAACCTTGCACAGCAGACACTGCCATCGTTGACCACTGCGGTGCAACAGCTTGCCGGGGCCAATCTTTCCGGTGCGGAAGGGCAACTCAACCTGCAGCCAATCACCGATGCGCAAGGCAACTTCGACAAGCTCAACCAGCAGGTGCAGCAGCAGAACAAGCAGTATGACAGTCTTGCCGAGCCGAAAATCGGCATGGTGAAGAAAGCCTATCAGCAGGGCAAGGACCAGCTTGACAATATCGCCGATTTGGTCGGACAGGTCAGCAACGCCACTCACATGCTGCCTTCCTTCCTCGGCCAGAACGGTGCCCGCACATACTTGCTGGCGGCACAGACCACATCCGAAACACGTTCCGGCGGCGGCTTGGTTGGCTCTCTCGGCACCATGACTGCGGATCATGGCAAAATCGCGGTGGGGGACTTCCACCCGAATGGTGAGTTCGTCAATGGCAACAACGGCACCGCTGAGGAACATGCGGTATTCAACAGGCCGTTGGGTTTCTCCTTCGACGTGCGAGACACCTTCGCGGTGCCGGATGTTTCCCGCAACGCGGAAATGCTCAACGCTTCATGGCAGCGTTCGCAATATGCCTGCAACATCGACGGTTTGATTTCCGTGGATCCGGTGTTCATCCAGAAGATGGTGGAGATCAACGGACCAGTCACTTTGTCCAACGGCACTGTGCTTACCGGCGAGAACACCGCCGAATACATGCTCAACACCATCTACAAGGACGTTCCTGTGGCACAGCAGGACGAATACTTCGAGTACATTGCCAAAACGGTGATGGACGGCGCTTTTGGCAACATGACTGTGGACAAGATGATGAAGGTGGCGCAAAGCATCGGTGATTTGGCCGAGAACCGCCACTTCTACGCCTACACGTTCCACGATGACGAAGCGAAGTACTTCCAAGGTGCTGGACTCGCCAAGAATGCGCCTGAGAGCGAGACCAATCCGGAAACGGGCATTTACATCAGCGAGCAGAATCCTTCGAAGATGGGTTGGTATATCGACCGTACCAGCGAAGTGACCAAGACAGGTGACAAGACCTACCACGTGAAGTACACGCTGACCAACCGTATGACTTCCACGGAAATGGCTACCTGCACGAGTTACATTCTCGGTGGTGAGCAGAAGGGCGTTGGTGGCGTGCCCGTGGCGCCGAGTGGCACATCCGCGCAGCGTGTGCTGATTTACGCGCCTGCAGGTGGTTCGATTGGATCAATCGCCGTGACCGGTGATGTGCGTGACCGTAGCAATGCCACCATGGACGGCAAGCCATTGAACTCCAGTATGGCGTACATCGCACCTGGCAAGAGCGTGACGTACGAGTTCGACGTGACCGTGTCTGACAAGGCCACGGCTGATATGAAGCTCGATCAGACGCCGTGTGGCAAAATGACCAATGATGTGAAATACAACTATTGAAATATGGCGCGGTAATTCTCGACATTATTGGTGCATGTTTTCCTTGAATTCATCTCAATGAAAACTTGTTCAATGAAGTCTATGAATTATTGCTATATTCTTGGAAATACAGGGGGTATTTCTGCTGGAAAGCGGAGATACCCCCTATTTTATTAGTGAAAAAAAGGGTGTATTTATGCGAATTGTTGTATTATATTGCATGTAATTAATATCCTATATTTTCAAGGGGTTGGCATGTCTGTTCTTGACGGATTTGAAGCAGTGGGAGAAAAGACCACCACCAATAAGATGACCATGACGGTCATGGAATCATCCGTTCGCTTTTCCAAAGGCGTGACCGAAGCGCTCGGATGCCCGGCATACGTGAAATTGCTGGTGAATGACAAGCAGAAGAAGATCGCAGTCCAGGCATGCGACGCCAAAGACGAGAACGCCATCAAGTTCTGCAAGACCAAGCGAAGCAAGGCCGATGGCGTCGACTCTGACGCTGCAGGAAAGGCTTCTTCCGTGACCGTGCGTACCACCGATGTGCTGGTAGCGGTGCAGAAGTATTTCACTTTCCCGCCGGTCGCAGACGACCAGATCGCCTATTTCGCCATGGATGGCGAGTCCTACCCGGATGAGAAGGTTGTCATTTTTGCTGTGGCCGATGCTGCAAAGGGTGTATCCGGCAAGCGTGGTCCCCGCAAAGGTTCGCATCATACAGCCAAAGATGGCGAGTAAGTGAACAATATTCCGCTCAGCTTGAAAAATCGCATATAGTACAGTTCTCTTGATGTGAGTGCTGTACTATATGCAGTATCTTGATAGGCTGTGCGAAACGTCCATAAACGCTAATAATGAGTACGTATGCATCCAGCCCAAAAATCCTGAAAAAGGGAGCTTGGAATGAATGTGGCAGGTAGTGGGCGTGTAGGATCTTCGTTCAGTATTCGAGTCGCTCAAAATAACGTGCTTGGTTGGCGATGGACGGTGGAAAAAGAGCATGACGGCTTTTTCGAGCCCGTTGCGTCTGGCCGTTCGCTCACGCGTAAGATGGCCAAAAGGGCCGCGATAAAAGCGATGAATGAATTGCGTGCATAAACAACCGTAACGCCATGAATGGCCTGCATCTTTCCATATGAAATATAAAAGAGGCATATAAGACAGGAGAGGCTCCGCACAATGTGTGCGGAGCCTCTCCTGTCTGAAAAACTAAAACTCAGTAGCAGTGGTGGGCTTGCCAGTAGGTGTAGGCGCCCTGGATGGAGCCGTAGCGCTGTGCGCAGTAGCCCCAGAACCACTTAAGCTGGGTCTGGTAGTTGGTGGCCCAATCGGCACCGGCGCTCACCATCTTCGAACCGGGCAGCGCCTGCGGCAGGCCGTACGCGCCGGAGCTTGGGTTCGTGGCTGCGACATTCCAACCGGACTCATGAGAAATGATGTACACGGTGGCGGTGAAATCGGCCTCGGAATAGCCGCTGGACAGCAGATAATCGTGAGCCCACTGCTGCATTTCGCCAGCCGGCACGGTGGTGCCGATCGACGCTGCGGCCGCGGACGGCGTGGACGAGGAGCCGGTGCCGACGAGGATCACCTTGTCGGTCGGAGCCTTCTTCACGAAAGAGCTGATCATATTGGAAGACATGACCTTGCCGCCGGACTTGGTGACGAGGTTCGTGGTCTCCATAACACCGTTCGCGCCTTCGGTCTCGACCTTCTCCTGGCCCTTCGGCAGGCTGGAGGTCTCCTTCTTGACCGTGTTGAACGCGATATCCGTATCAGACACCTCAACGGAAGCGCCGGCACGTTCGATCTTGATGACGGTGTTCTCGTTCACCTTCGTATCCAAAGACGGGGAAACGGTGTCTTCCGTATCAAGGGTGATGTCGCCCGCGTCAAGCACGGACTTCACGTCGGTGAAATGCATGCCGGGAACCACGCGGGTCTTGCCGTTGATCTTCACGGTGACGTACGAAGTATCTCCGGAAAGCGCCTCACGGGCGTTGCCACGGGAGGCTTCGATGCTGTCGGTGACGGAATACGCGGTGACCTGCTTGGCAGGAGACTTCTCCGCGGTGGCGTACAGATTATGCGACACGATGCCGCCAGTGGCCAACAGCCCCACTGCCGCAACCGTTGCGACAATCTTCACCATCTGAGATTTGCCCGGCAAGGCAAACGTAGTTGGTTGGGCATGTTTCTTATGGCTAGCCATTCTGCTCCTACATCGGGTACAATTCCTCGGCGGATTCCGTGCCTAGGGCACGGCGCACAACCGCTAGGGTTCCGCCGGAATGCGCGCAACTGCATATAGTCTACCGCACCCCAAGGAACTTGAAGATAACGTATGCAACGCGCAGGCGACGGGCCGAATCATCGTTCCGACTGACTACTTGGCGTTTTCACTTTGGCGTCTCCGCTGGAAGCGGTGTCCCCATCGGAAGCGGCCGCATCCATATCCAACGCCTTGGCCTGGCTGATCAGATCATCCAAATCGGAAGCGCGCAACGCGCCGGCCTGCTGGAAGATGATCTGCTGCTTCTTGACGACCATCAGCGTCGGCACTGCCTGAACCTTGGCCGCGGCGGCCAGATCGGGATTCTGATCGATATCCACCTTCGCGAAATAGACGTCCGGATTCGCCTCGCTTGCCTTCTCGAACGTTGGGCCGAATGCACGGCACGGACCGCACCACGTGGCCCAGAAATCCACGAACACCAGATCATTGGATTCGACGACCTGGTTGAAATCCTGCGAAGTGACTGCATGCGTTGCCATATGCGTTCCCCATTCCCCGGCTTACGCTATAAGCCGATTTCAAAAAACAATATCGTGCAATGCTGCGCAATATTGCGAAAGCCCGTTTGCGAAAAGTATATAGCCGCACGCCACGCAAACACACTGCCGCACCCGATTGCGCTATGGGAAGAATCGGAAGCACGTGACATTCACATGCCGTGCGTGATAATGGAACCATGCCAGTGATGAATGATGAAGTGCCCGACGAGGGCGATTTCGACGCCAACCGCCATCGCGGGGAATTCGACGACATTACGCCGGAGGATTTCATCCGCGGAATGGGCAACCCTCCGGGATGGCTCCCATCGGACGAAATCAACCGCATGCGCCGCGAAATACCGATTCCGTACGTCGTGGTCGTGCCGGTGCGCACCGACGATCTCGGCAGGGTGGCGCAAATCGGCTCGCTGCTGCGCGTCACTGACGACGGCGGCATCGAACGCACATTGATCGCCGGACGTGTGCTCTACCACGAATCGTTGCGTGAAGCGGTGGCGCGCAACGTCGCAAAAGATTTGGGCGATATCGCCCTGCCGCAGCTGCCGATCAGCCTGCAGCCGTTCACCGTGGCCGAATTCTTCCCGACACCCGGCCTGTCCGACTATTACGATCCACGCCAACATGCGATCGCGCTGTGCTACGTGGTGCCGATCGCTGGCGATTGCAAGCCGCAGGACGAGACGCTCGATGTGGAATGGGTCGACCCGTCCGGAGACATGCTCGACACCTTCGTCGGGCAGATGGCCAATGGTTACGGCACCATCGTGCGGCAGGCGCTCGCATGGACCGGCAAGTAGGACAAGCCGCGCACGCGAGGCAAGAGCTAGTCAAACTAGGCGAATAGGCAGATAGGGGAGGATTAGAAAAATATGACGATTGAACTGAACAACAACATATATACGGACGGCGGCAACGATACCGAAACCACGCCGGTGGTGCTCGTGCACGGCTTCCCGGTGGACCACCGCATGTGGGACGAGTGCGCGGCGGCTTTACGCGACCAAGCTGTGAAACAAGGCGTGAAACCATTTGCGATCTGGGCTCCGGACATGCCCGGCGCCGGCGAAGGACCGATTCCGTCCGACGAAGACAGCGGCGGCAAGGACGCCGACGGCGCGTTCCCATACGGACTGGACCGCATGGCGGACGCGTACGTGGGCCTGCTGCACGCCGCCGGCTACGGCAAGGCCATCTGGGTGGGCCTGTCGATGGGCGGTTACCTGATTCTCGACATCCAACGCCTGCATCCGGAAGCGGTGGCGGCGCTCGCCCTGTGCGACACGAAAGCCGACGCCGACTCCGCCGACATGCGATTGAAGCGCGTCGCAATCGCCACCGACTGCGAAACGACCGGCACACACGAGCCGGTCATGGGATTCGCCGTGCCGTCGGAAGCCGACTCCACCGTGAAACAGTCGGACGCCTACTGCAGGCAGTTCGAAACGTGGATCAACGAACAGCCCGCCGACGGCATCGCCTGGCGCGAACGCATGGCCGCGGGCCGCCCCGACCTGAACGACGTGCTGCCGAACATCAACGTGCCAGTCGCAGTAATCTGCGGCGACAAGGACCCGTCCAGCCCGCCGGCAGTGATGAAGCCGGTCGCCGACGCGATGACGAAAACCGACGTGACGATGACGGTGATCGACGACTGCGGCCACTTCAGCGCGTACGAACACCCCGACCAGGTGGCCGCCGCGTTGCTGGAACTGGTGAAGCGAGTCGGCTGAGCCGGCTGCGACGATTATCTGTGGCAGACCATCCGGCGTATCGACAAGATATAGAGAAAATATATAAAACGTATATACGAAATATGTGCTACGTATGTATAACGAATATATTCCGTATATAACACGCATGAAAGAGGCAACACAACCATGAGCGTGTTCTCGCCACTGGCATTGACGCAGACCCTGCCGTTCCTGCCACTCGCCCAAGGAGACATCGACTACGAAGTGGCACGACGCGGCGAACCCGACCTGTTCGCCAAAGTCCTGGCGGAACCGGCAACGAAAGTCATCCTCGTCAAAGACGGCAAAGTGGCCGTGCCGCACGGCCAAGGCGCCATCGCCGACTACGCCAACGTGAAAATGCGCCTCGCCCAACTGCCGGGCGCGTACGTTGCCGCGGAACTCGAATCGCACCCATCGGCGCTCGCCATATTCCTCGGCTCGTACGGCGGACGATTAGGCGAGCACGTCGTCGCCGTGGACGTGACGCACGTCCAGCCGAACGATACGACGATTACGGCTGCGACGGCTCGCAGCGGGGGAGCGGACGACGCGTTCGCCGAAGTGCCGGCGCACGAATCGCAGGAAAACGCGAAATCGCTGCTGGAAAGCGCGGCAACCCGATTCGACTGGGTGGACCTGCGCGGATTCGCACCCCACGCCAGCGCACGCGAAGCCGGACAGGCAACCTCCGCCATTTCGCTCAGCATGTGGCACGCCCGGCAGCGTCACTGCCCGACGTGCGGCGCGCCCGTCGAACCAGCGCTCGGCGGCTGGGCTCAGCACTGCACAAACGATGAGGATGGCAATCGTTTGCTGTTCCCCCGAATCGAGCCAGCGGTGATCACCGCGATCGTTGACCATGATGACCGTCTGCTGCTGCAGCACAACAGCGCATGGCGCAACAACGGCCTGTACTCGGTTTCGGCCGGATTCGTGGAGGCTGGCGAAAACCTGGAGCACGCATGCCGGCGCGAAGCCAAAGAGGAAGTCGGCATCGAAATAGGCGAACTCAAATACCTCGGCTCCCAGCCGTGGCCGTTCCCCTCGTCTCTCATGATGGCGTTCAAAGGCGTGGCGGTCACCACCGACGTGCACGTGGACGGCGAGGAAACGTTGCAGGCGCGTTGGGTCACACGCGACGAATACATGAGCGAACTGGTTTCGGGACGTATGGAGGCTCCGGGCAAAGCCACGATCGCACGCTACATGATTGAGGAATGGCTCGGCCACGACCTGCCGTGACAAGACCTGCCATTAAAAGGTGGTATCGGCTGAGCCTGTCTTCGGGGCGGTTGCCGGGGGAGCTTGTTTAGGTATTCGTTTGGGCACTCGTCTGCGTATCATGCTGCATGGTATGTACCGTTAAGAGAGTGAATGAGGAAACCACATACATGTCTGATAGAAGTGGGCAGAGCGATACGGACAACAGCTTCGCCGGCATCTCGTTTGAAGGGGTGAATGCCGTGCCGCCGCAGTCTGGTGAGAACGGCGATACGATCAATCTTGCCGACGTGGCCGATGTGTCCGAACAGGATGACGTGTCCAACGCCGCCACCGAGACCATGCCGCCGTTGAATTTCGCATCGGACCAGACCCAGCCGTTCCAGTCATTCCCGACGGCTGGTGCCGCCGAAACCACGCCTGCCGGAGCTGTCCCCAACGGAGCTGTTCCCACTGGTGCCATTCCTACCGGTGACATGCCCTCATCCACGCCCGCTCCCGCCATTCCCGTGCTCACCATGCCGGTCGAAGGAGAAGCCGTCGTGGCCAAGAAACGCAAACTGCCACTGATTATCACCGGAATCGTGCTCGCCGTACTGGTGGTCGCCGCGATCGCCGGCTTCTTCACCGCACGCTGGTACTTCCAAGACAAGGCCGCGCCGGGCGTGACCTTCGGCGGAACCAGCGTGGCCGGACAGACCGCCGACCAGCTGAAAAACACGGTGACGGCCGCCGTGAAGAACACCACCGTGAACATCAAGGACGGCAACGGCAACAGCGCTTCCGGCAGCCTGAGCGACCTCGGCGTGAGCTACAACGTCGACAAGACGGTCACGGAACTGCTCGCCGCTAAGCACCAGACCAACGGCGCACTCGAATACATCAACGAAGTCAACCCGTTCGTCAAGAAGAACGTGCCGCTGAACGCCAAATCCAACAAGCTGGCCCTCAGAACGTTCGTCACCGACAAATTCGTGCAGGACACCGACCGCGCGGTACCGTCCACCGCATCGTACGATGTCAACGCGCACGCCTTCGTCGCAGTGGAAGGCCGCGGCGGCAGGTCCCCGAAGGTGGACAACGTGATCGACACGGTCGCCAAAGCCATCGCGAACCCGGGGCACAGCGGCAGCGTGACGATTACGTACGAAACCATCGACGTGCCGGTCGCACTGCCTGAAGCCCAAAACGTGGCCGACCAGGCAAACGCGCGACTGAATGCGCCAATTGTGCTGGACAACGGACAAGGCAAGACCTTCCAGATTCCAGCCGAAGTCGTGGCCTCATGGCTGAAAACCGACGCCGACCTCGAACACGGCACGCTTTCGCTGTCCTACGATGACAACGCCATCACCAACTACGTGCAGCAGCAGGTCCCAGCCCAGCTCAACCAGGACGCGGTCGACCAGGAAGACGCCGTCGACAACAGCGGCAAAGTGCTGGCCACCATCGTCAAAGGCGTGAACGGCGTGAAGGTCAAGAACATGGAGGCGCTCGCACCGAAGATCGGCGAAGCGCTCAAAAACGGCCAAGGCGCCACCATTCCGGTGGACGGTGATGTGCAGAACTTCAAAACCGTGCAGAAGAAGAGCGAATACCGCATCGTGGTGGACCGCACCGCGCAAACTGCCACCGTGTATCATAACGACGAGGCCGTCAAGACCTTCCCGGTGTGCACGGGCACCACCGGCAAGCACGAAACCGACCTGGGCACCTTCTACATCTACCTCAAGTATCAGATCCAGGACATGACCGGCCTGAACGACGACGGCTCGCGCTACCTGTCCAAGGGTGTGAAGTGGGTAAGCTACTTCTACGGCGGCGAAGGCTTCCACACGGCAAGCTGGAACAATTACGGCATCGCCCACGGCGACCCGGCGCACTACGGCTCCCACGGCTGCGTGAACATGTACGAAGCCGATTCCAAGTGGATCTACGACAACTGCCCGGAAGGCACCATCGTGCAGGTAGTCGGCGCCATGCCATCCGGACCGGTACGCTGACCCGTTACGCGTGGCGCGGGTGCGCGGCGTTCGCATACGCCGTACAATGGGCGGCATGAGCGAAGCAAACGATAGCAAAGTGAACCTCGACGTGCCCGAGCACCTCGAATACTCCGACGAGCACGTGTGGGTGGATTCCTCCGTTGAACCCGCCATGGTGGGCGTTACCGAATACGCCACCGAACAGTTCGGCGAACTCGTGTACATCGATTTGCCTGAAGTCGGTACGCAGGTCGAAGCTGGCGACGAAGTGGCGGAATTCGAATCCTCCAAGGCGGTCACCGCGCTGGTCTCGCCGGTGGCTGGCACCATCCGCTACGTCAACAACGAGGCTGCGGACGATCCGAGCATTGTGACGGACGATCCGTACGGCGAGGGCTGGATTTTCAAGATCGAGCTTGAGGATGACGAGCCTGACCTGCTTAGCGCTGACGAGTATGCCAAGATTGTGGCTGACTGAATAGCACGGACGCCTAGTTTTAATTACGGCTGCGGCCGGCGGGTGCGATGCGCGGCACACTCAAGGCCGTTCGGCCGGGCTTACGGTCGCGCATCGCACCCGCCGGCCGCAGCCTTTTTATGGGAAGTGCCTTGCGGGGCCCTGAAAGTTCCCTGATTTTCTCGGTGGCGTTACTGTTTGTTCGAACGCGACCTCTATAGTGGGCATATGAGTGAAATTCAGCCGTTGCCGCAGTTCCCGCCGCAGCACGACCAGCAGCGCGAACAGCAGCGTATGGGGGAGCGGATGGACGATTCTTGCGATGACATGCCCACCGTGCCGATTCCGGCACGCAAGGTGGTCACCACCTTCGACGCGGCCTCCAGACATGAGCGTCTTGAAGTCAAACCGCCGCTGACCAGGCTGTTCCGCCGCACGATCACCAAAGCATTCAGTGTCTGGCTGAAATTCTCGACCGCATTGGTGCGGTCGCTCGACTGGTATCCACGTGTCGAACCCTACGTCGGCTATGGCACCGAACACTACTCCCGACTGATTTGCCGTACCGTATACGGCCCGTTCAAACGGCAGGCCGGCCGCCTGATTCGCGGCATCCGTGGCATGCTGATGGTGCCGTCCCCGCATACCAAAGTGCGGATCGCCATCGATGACGTGCCCATCGAAACAGTGCAGGTGGGTGCGTCGGAAGTATACGACGCGATCGACAGCAATCCTGATATTTCCAGCGAATTCGCGGCATCCGACGATGCCGGCTACCTCGACCTCGTGGCCGAGCATTCGCTCGAACCGGGCATCCACAACGTCTCGTACAAAGTGCGCAGCCGCAAGCCGGTCAACGCCAATCTTTTCACCATTCCCAGCGGCACCAAAGTGGGCGTGATCTCCGACGTGGACGACACCATCATGGTCACGCAGGCGCCGCGTCTGATGAAGGCCGTCTACAATCTGCTGCTGCTTAATCCGCGCAAAAAAGTGCCGGTGGCCAGCATGAACCTGCTGTTCAACCGCATCGCGGACATGTTCCCGGACGCGCCGTTCTTCTACCTGTCCACTTCGCCATGGAATGTGGAAAGCTCGATCCGCCATTTCATTACGAACCACGGTTTTCCGGAAGGGCCGCTGCTGCTGCGCGACCTTGACCCGAGGCCGAAAACCTTCATTCCGTCGGGCGTGCAGCACAAGCTTGAATACGCCGAGCAGCTGATGGCGGATTTTCCCGATATGAAGTTCATTCTGATCGGCGACGACGGGCAGAAGGATCCGACCACATACGCCACGATCGCACGCCGCTACCCGGGGCGTGTGCTGGCGATCGGCATCCGGCAGCTGTCACCGCGCGAAGTGACCGGCAATTTCGGTTCCGTCGCCGGGCGCGTGGCCACGCAGCCGATGCCGGTCACCGACGTGCCGGTATTCACGGGAACGACCGGATCGAACATCATGAAAACCATGCTGCCGTTCCTGAAACAACAGATGGGCGTCTGACTTTTTCGTACGCCCAGAGCAGGGGTTGCGTGCCGCGTGGGATTGGGAATGCAATGCCGGTATAATCGCGTGCATGACTGATTTTCGGGGTGAACAGGGCGCAACGGGCGCGCGAGAAAGCGACGAAAGCGTGCAAGACAAATGCGGGATGCCGATCGCGAAGCGTGTGCCGAAGGAGCGCGTATTCCACGGCGACACCTTCATCGACGAGTACGAATGGCTGCGCGACAAGGAATCGCATGACGTGCAGGATTACGTCGCCGCGCAGAACCGGTATTGCGAGCAGCGCATGGAACCGTTGAAAACCCTACGCTCCACACTGTTCGACGAGCTCAAGTCGCACGTTCAGGAAAACGACATGTCCGTGCCGACACGCATGGATGGCTACTGGTATTTCGTACGCACCCAGGAGGGCCAGCAGTATGCGGTGCAATGCCGTGTGCCGATTCGAAGCGCAGACGATTGGGATCCGCCAACCATTGAAATCGGCGTGCCTATCGACGGCGAACAAGTGGTGTTCGACACCAATGCCGAAGCGCAAGGCCATGATTTCTTCCGTATCGGCGGCATGGATATTTCCAAAGACGGACGTTGGATGCTGTACGGCACCGACACCAGCGGCGACGAACGTTACGATTTCCGCATCCGCAGCTTGGAAACCGGCAAGGAACTGCCGGAAGTGTTCAAGGGCATCGGTGGCGCCTGCTTCACACCGGACGCGCAATGGGTGTTCTATGTGAAGCTCGACGACGCGTGGCGTCCATACGCGGTGATGCGCCACCGCGTCGGCACCCCCGTGACCGATGACGTGGAGGTGTACCGCGAGGCGGATGAACGCTTCTGGGTGGGCATCGGACTGTCCTTCGACGAACGGAACATCGTGATCGGCACCGGGTCGAAAACCACCACCGAGGTGCTGATGCTGCCGGTGGACACCCCAGAGGGCTCGTTCCGGGCGTTCATTCCGCGCGAAACCGACGTGGAATACGATGTGAGCTTCGCCTGCTTCGAAGGCGCGGGGGAGCATGGCGAGGATATTCCGCTCGCCGTGGTGTACCACAACGCGTTGAATCCGAATTTCGAGATCGATGTGATCGATATGCGGACGCACGAGCCTCCATACCGGCTGGGCGAAGGCGTGCGCGTGGCGGTCGGATCGCCCTACGGTTGCGAGCATGGCGACGACGTGGACCCCGGCGCCTCCTCCATGCCGATCGGCACCCCGTATTCAAATCCCTGCAATCCCGCCATTCTGCAGGGCGCGCACGGCTTGGGCATCGAGGGTATCTCGATCCATCGGCATTTCGTCGCATTGCAATACCGCGCGGAAAGCCTGCCGCACATCGCGGTGATGACGAAACGGGCCGCCGCCGAGGATTTCCTGGCCGGCCGGCCATGGCGGTTCACCGAACTGGTGCCGCACGCGCTGGAGGACGATTGGGACGTCGACGAATCCGTGGACGAGATCAACGAGGAACGCGCCGAGATCTGGGGCAAACTGGACGCGGCCGCCGCCGCGCAAGGCAAGGGATCGGCCGTGCATGGCGTCTCGCGTCGGGCGATGACGTCGTCGGACGGCGCCACCGCCGACCGCATGCCGGGGGAGACGCGCCGCCTGTATTCGATCGGCGTGGGTGGCAACCCCTCGTATGACGCGCCGCGCATGCGCTACTCGTTCGCCAGCTACACGCGCCCCGGCGAGCTGCATGACTACGATCCGGACACCGGCGAGGACCGTCTGCTCAAACGCGCCACCGTGCTGGGTGGTTTCGATCCGCGCGACTACATGGAACGCCGGGTGTGGGTCACCGCGCGCGACGGCGAACGCATCCCCGTCTCGCTGGTATGGCGGCGTGACGTGCCGACCTGCGATTCCGCCATGTTCATCACCGGCTACGGCGCGTACGAGATCAGTTCCGATCCGGGATTCGCGGTGTCACGCATCAGCATGCTCGACCGCGGCGTGCTGTACGCCGTGCCGCACATCCGCGGCGGCGGCGAAATGGGACGCGCCTGGTACGAGCAGGGGCACCTGCTCAACAAGAAGCATTCGTTTGAGGATTTCATCGACGCCACGCGCGCGCTGCAACGCGCCGGACTGGCCTCGCCGCTGCGTACAGTGGCGAACGGCGGCTCGGCGGGCGGCCTATTGATGGGGGCGGTCGCCAACATGGCTCCGGAATGCTATGCGGGCGTGGAGGCGGATGTGCCGTTCGTGGACGCGCTGACCTCGATCCTTGATCCTTCGCTGCCGCTGACCGTCACCGAATGGGACGAGTGGGGCGATCCGCTGCACGACGCGGATGTGTACGCGTATATGAAGTCGTACACGCCATACGAGAATGCGCCAGATAGTGAAAATGACGAAAGAACTGCCGTTTTTCCGAAAATTTTCATTACCACATCCATGAACGACACCCGCGTGCTGTATGTGGAGCCGATGAAATGGCTGGCCCGGCTGCAGCATGCCGGTGTGGACGCCGTGGCGAAGATTGAGGTTGAGGCTGGTCATGGGGGTACGTCTGGAAGGTACAAGCAGTGGGAGGAGATCTCCTATGAGAATGCTTGGTGTCTTTCGATGATGGGTATCACGCATTGATCCGGTTTGTGGGACCTTTCATGTTCGGATGAGGTCGGTTTCGGAACGGTCTGTTGTTATGTGACGGGGTGCACCGTATGGCGCACCCCGTTTTGCAAACGCTTCCATTTGCAGTTTGTTTCATGAAACATTGAAACAGGTCGGGTGATTGTTTTCGGCGTTTCTTGCAGAATCCTCCGATTTAGGGGTGTTCCGTCAAACGTTTTTTTCAACTTTTGACGGCATGTTAAACCTTTTATAAGGTCATGCTTGCACCCGTTTTCAGAGTGTTTCATTGTCTGTGCGGGGTGGTCTCGTAAGGTCCAGAGAAATAGTAGGTTTACGGGTAAAACCGACTAGATTGCATTGCGACCAGGGGGAAGAATGGCAGGCATGCATAAAGCCGTAAGTGAGCGGCATGGAATGACAACGATTGCCGCGTTGGTGGCAATCGTTGCGATGATCTTCGCAAGTGTGATCGCAGCGCCGCAACGCGCGTATGCTGAGGAATACAATATCAGCGATCTCGGTTGGGTTGACAAGGACGACACCTCCTTCGAAATCAGTTCCGACGGAGGCAAGACGTGGAAGCCGTACATTTCCGGCATGCAAGTCAACTACGGTGATCAGATCCGCACCGAACTGCATTGGAAAGTGCCGAACGACGTCAAAATCAACGAGGGCGACACCTTCGTCTACGACCTTCCCAGCAATCTGGAATACAAATCGAACGAGAAATACCCGATCTACAACGGTGGCGACGTGGTCGGCTACTACACCATCGACGGCGACAAAATGGTGGCCACCTACACCCGCGGCGAATCGGCGGGGTCCAACATCGAAGCGTTCGTGACCACTGACGGAACCATCACCTCGAACAAAACCGGTGGTTCGGCTGGCGGCGATACCAGCTTTACCTTCCCCGGATATGGCACCATCACCGTGAACGTGGAGGGCAAACACAGGGTCAACGTGGTCAAACGCCCGGCAATCTCCACTTCCGACGCATCCACCTACGATTTCGTTTTGGAAGTGACCTCTACAGGCACGAACACCGGCGTGACCATGGACGACACCATGGGCGGCCTGCTGACCTTCGTGGACGGATCCGTGCACATCTACACCGACGCCGACTGCAAGAACGAATACACGGGCGCATGGCAATCCTCCAAAACCGACGACCATAATTTCAACGTCACCATCGGCTCCATGGGCGACGGTGAGAAACTATACGTGCGCTACTCGGTGAACGCCGACAAAGACAGCGTCATCAAGGCATGCCGCGAGGCCGGCAATTGCAGCAATGTCACCGAAAACAAAAACAAGGTGACCTACTCCAGCAACGAAGACGTCAACAAGAAGGAAACCAGCAACTCCATCTGGTTCAACTACAGCGACTGGTATGTGAACAAAAGCGCAACCGCAGCAAAAGACGAAAATGGCACGCAAGGCTTCACTTGGAACATCACCATCGGCGCTGGCGAAGGCCAATCCGTCGACGGAGCCACCGTCAAAGATCTGCTCGACAGCAACAATCTCAGGGAGCCGACCGGTGATCTGGTGCTCAGCTGCTACAACAGCGGCGACTGGAAATCGGCGTGCCCGACCGGTGTGGACGGTGCATACCAGGGCGGTGACCAGTACAATCCACAGCATTACATCAAGCTTAGATGGGACGACCTTGCCAACGGCAGAGTGACATTGCCCTCCGGCGGCTACGACCATTTCCAAATCCAGTATTGGACCGAAGCGAAAAACGTGCCGGTCGAAGGAAGCGGCGAACACCAGAAATACAAGAACGAAGTCACCGTAAAACCTCAGGATGGAACCGGCAAAACAGCCACGGCCGAACCTCAACTCGGCACGGACGCGGTCGAACTGAAGAAAACATGCACGTCGCCGGCATCCGAAGCGAAGAACCTGACGTGGGTGACCAGCATGAAAGCCTTGGAAGACCTCACCAACGCCGAACTGACCGACAAGCTGGATGTGGACGACAGCGGCAAGGATCTGGGATCCAAGCAAACCTTGGTGAAAGACAGCATTAAAGTGTACACCGACGCCGCCCTGACGCAGCAATACGCGGGCGGATACACGACAGAGGCCACCGATAGGGGATTCACCATCGTGTTCGCATCATTGCCCAAAGGCACTACGGTGTACGTGCAATACCAGTCCACCGTCAACGACGGTGTGACCGACGAAACCGTGTGGAACCGAGCTTCGGCATTGAACAAAACCTCCACGGCGAAACACCAGCATCGCGGCGACGTGCTCGGCAAGGAAGACGCCAACCAGTATTGGGACCAATACGGGTACGGCTACACCGCCAACTCCAAAGGCGTGATCCGCTGGCGCATCAAAGTGCATGACGTGATGTCGGACGCCGAAAACATCGTGGTGACCGATACGTTGCCCGTCCACACGCGGTACGACGCGAAATCGTTGAAGATCTTCGACGCTTCCAGCACCACAAAAATGCTGTCCGGAGTGAGCGCCAAAGACAACGGCGACGGCACGGTGACCTTCACCATAGCCAAGGGTACCCCGGCGTTCAGCCAGGCGAAGACCTCGGCTGGTGTGCTCATCGTGTATGAGACGAGCATCGACCCGATCACCGCACCTGATTGGGGAAATTACGAGAACAAGGCGCACATCGACATTGATGGCAGCGCCGGAGGCGACGCTTCCGCCACAGTGGGCGCGAGCAAGCCGAAACTTCTTGACAAAAACGGCAAATACGATGCCACGACCGCGCCGAACGTGAACTACACGGTCAAAGTCAACCCGAATGCGGACACGCTTAACAAAGGCAACAACCTCACTCTGACCGACACCATGGGTCAGGCACTCGACCTCAACGCCAACAGCGTGTCGATCATGGACTCCGACAATGGAACCGCCATCAACGGTGCAACATGGTCATACAATTCGCAGACCCGCGAACTAGTGTTCTCCATTCCCGACGCCCGTGCATGCACCATCACCTACACGGCCGCGGTGCAGCTCAAACCAGGCGAAAGCTTCGGATCGCTGGGCGGCAACAAAATCGTGCTCGCCGGGTATGAGAACAACGGCGGAACCTCGCAGAACACAATCACCGGAACCGTGCAGCAGAGCAAAGGCGGCATGAAATACGACCAGAGCACACTGCAGATCTACAAGTACGCGGATGGCGATCTCGGCAAGCCGGCGGGCAGCGCCACCTTCAAAGTGGAAAGCGTCACCGGATGCAACTTCGTGTCGTCTACGGCCGATGCCGACGGCACCTGCAATGGTACGGTTGGCAAAGAAATCACCAAGCAGCTGACCACAGGAGCATCCAACGGACTGTCCGACCGACTGCAGCTGGACTACGACACCGTATATAAGGTCACCGAGCTGACAGGTCCGGACGGCAAAGTGCCCGGCAGCACTGATTCGCAATACGAGAAATCCGCTCCGCTCTATGTGATATTCCCCGGACATGACGCGCAGACCGCTGCCGGTGCATACGACGGACGATACGACAACAAAACCGTTACCGTAGACGGGCAAAGCGGCAAATTGATCGTCGCCGTAGCCAAAGACAGCGACGGCAAGACGACCACATTGGGCAACTACCGTTGGAACTGCAGCAACGACCACAAAACGAAGTTCAAGGTGCAATTCACAAAGGTGGATGCGGCGAATGCCGGTGTACCCGTCGACGGTGCCACCATGCAGCTGACTCGTGTCGGATCGTCGCAGGTGGAATCCGATTGGACATGGACCACCTCCGGCAGCGAGACGAAAACGCTCGAACTCCTGCCCGGACGGTACAAGCTGACCGAAGCCAACGCACCGGACGGATACCAAGTCATGGATCCGATCATCATTCTGGTCGGCGAAGACGGCACCATCACCGTCGACGGCAAAAATGTGACCGGTAGCGACGGCATCGGTCACGTGCAGGCGGAGGACGCACCGAAAACCACGTCGTTGACTGTTACGAAAACATGGAACGACAATAACAACCAGGACGGCAAACGTGCATCCGTCACCTTCGATTTGTACCGCAAGACCGACGGCGATGCCGATTATACGAAAGTCGACGGGCAAAGCCGCATACTCAATCCCGACAAGAACGATAACGTGCAATGGACGGGACTGCCGGTGAAAGTCGACGGCAAAACCGCGGCCTACATGGCCGTCGAAACCACGACGCTGGGCGGGTACGACTCGCAATGCGCTGACGTGCAATACAACACCGACGGTTCGGCTGCCACCGAACAATGCACCAACACGCACACGCCCGAAACCACGTCGATCGGCGTTGAAAAAGCATGGGACGACGCCGACAACCAGGACCAGAAGCGCCCTGACAGCGTAACCGTGCATCTGTTGAAAAACGGAGAGGAAACCGATCAAAGCGTGACACTCGATGCGGTTGGAAACTGGCGGAACGACAGCGCGTTCACCAATCTGCCCGTCTACGAGGATGGCAAGAAGATCGTGTATACCATACGCGAAGATACGGTGAGCGGCTACACCACGCACATCACCGGCTCGCAAACCCAAGGTTTCGCCATCACCAACACGCACCACCCCGAAAACGAGGAGGTGTGGTTCTCCAAGCAGGACCTCAAGGGTACGGAGATCGCAGGTGCCACCATGCGCCTCACCGGTACGCTGAATGATGGCACCGAATTCAAAACGCAGACCTGGGTAAGTGAGCGGGATAAGTCGAAGAGCATCAAGCTCAAGCCCGGCACCTACACCTTGACCGAAACCAAGGCGCCGGATGGTTATCTGGTAGCGGATCCGGTCGAATTCAAAGTCGTGAGCGACGCCGTCACCGGCAAGCTCAGCGTGCAGATCAAGCAAACCGATGGCACATATGCCGACGTGCAGGACAATACCATCGTGATGACCGACCAGTACCGGACGCATCAGGTGACCGTCAATAAAAACAGTCTCACCAGTGGCATCACCAATATCGACGGCGCGCAGATGAGCATCACCGGCACCACCTTGGATGGCAAGGCGATCGACGAGATCACCTGGACCAGCAAAGGCGGCGAACCCGGCGAACTCACCCTGCTACCCGGCACCTACACCCTGCGTGAAAAGGTGGCGCCGGACGGCTATGAAACCGCGGATGACATCGTATTCAGCGTCGGGCTCGACGGCAGCGTGACCATCGACGGTAAGAAGCAGGATTCCAATACCGTCGTCATGAAAGACAAGCCGGGCAAAAGCGGCATCCTGTTCTCCAAAACCAAGGTCGGCGGCGGTGCCGAGCTGGCTGGAGCGGAATTCTCCATAACCGGCAAAACTTTCGAAGGCAAGACGATCGACGAGATCACCTGGACCAGCGGCGGCGGACTGCCGAAACAATTCCAGCTGCAGGACGGCGTCTACAAGCTCACCGAAACCAAGGCGCCGGTCGGGTATGAAAAGGCGAACGCGGTCAACTTCACCATTTCCCGCGGCGAAGCATACGTGGACGGCAAGCTGGTGGATGGCAACACCATCCGCGTCGAGGATCGCGTGGATACGACCATGGTGCGCGTGCGCAAAATCTGGTCCGACCATAACTATTCGGAGCGTCCGACATCGGTGACATTCCACCTGCTGCGCAACTCCAAGCAGCTGCAAGATGCGAAGTACACGCGGACGTTGGACAACAAGAACACCAGCGACTGGACGTACACGTGGACCGATCTGCCCCGATATGATGCGGACGGCAACAGGTACAACTACACGGTTGACGAGGAACTGACCCAAGAGCTCACAGGTAAGGAATACCGCGTTTCCGTGATCAAACGTCCGTACATCGACGGCGCCGAATTCACGGTATTGAACATTCGGGAGCCGGAAACGGCAAGCATCACGGTGAACAAAACGTGGAACGATCAGGATGACAACGATGGCAAACGGCCGAAGACGCTGACCTTCCATATTTGGGGAACCAGCAAACAGCCGAAGAGCGGCAGTACCGACGAAACGGAAGACGTGACCGAACAATTGGTGGTGCAAACCGTGCGAACCAACGGCAGCAACACGCAATCGTGGACGTTCGAAGGTCTTCCCAAGCAGAACCTGTACAACAATCCGTACACGTATACGGTAACCGAGGAATCCGTAGATGGCTATACGGCAAGCGACGTGACGCTCGCCGGCGGTACGGAAACACGCTGTGCGGTGACGAGCACGGTCAAATCCTGCGCGTTCGATGTGACCAACACGCATACGCCCGAAACCACGACATTGAGCGTGGACAAGACGTGGGATGACACTGATGCGCCCAGCAATGTGAAACGGCCGGGCGACAAGGCCACGATCTGGGTGCTTTCCAGCGTGTGGACCGATGCGAAGAACCAGACGCTGCCCGGATGGCCCTCACCGCAACACAACAGCGAGTGCAAGAACACCGGCGCGACGGATGGCACGAATCCATGGGGTGTGAGCTGCATGGTGCTGACCTCGGAGAACGCCAAAGCGACGCAGGCCACCACGGCCAACGTCAACGGGGCTGACGGAACAAGCGAAGCGACCACTTCGCAAGAGGTGAGCGCGAACACGTGGACCTACACCTTCACGAACCTGCCCAAATACTACAAGGGCAAGGAAATTCAGTATTCGGTGACCGAAGAGGCCGTGAAGAACTACACGCCGACGCTCACCGGAGGCAAAGTCGCTGCGGCTGACGGCGCCGAGGGCAAGGCCAACGAGTCGGGCGAATCCGACAAGGCGGATGAAACAAGCGAAAGCGGTCAGAATGCGGAATCCTGGGCGTACACGCTGACCAACACCTACACGCCGGGGCATACCAGCCACAGCGTGCATAAAGTGTGGAAGGACTACGGCGACAGCAGCAAACGTCCGAAAGCGGTATATGCGACGTTGTATGCGAACGGCCAATCCACCGGCAAGACGGTGGCGTTGAGCGACGGCAACAACTGGCAATACACGTTCACCGACCTAGATGAAAACAAGGTGTACACGGTGAAGGAAACCAACGAAAAGGGCGAAGCGATCAGCGGAGTGGACGGCTACTGCCAGCCGGTCATCAGCGATGACCGAAAAACCGGAATCTCCACCATCACCAACACCATCTCCATCGTGCTTCCCTCCACGGGCGGGCAACGATGGTGCTACGGCACACTTCTCGCGGTAGTGGCGCTCGGCATGATCGGCATGGGCTACGGCATCGCCAAACGTAACAAGACCAACAAGGAAGGAGACGCGCGATGAGGCGTCACGGAGCGAAACAGGGGAATCGGATGGATTACCGCATGGCCCGTCACGCGGCTGCACGACATACCGGCATGCGTTCGGTGCGCCGCATCGCGGCCGCGGCACTTGGCCTGGCGCTTTCCCTCGCGGGGCTCAGCGCGCAATCGGTGGCTTTTGGCAATGACGATCCGACCAATCCGGCAGCCACTGACGTGACCATGATCGCATTCCAGCAATCATGGAAGACGATTGGCGACGAATGCACGAAAACCTATGGTCCGGAAGGCGTGAAATACGTGCAGGTCTCCCCGCCGCAGGAATCCATCCAAGGCACGCAATGGTGGACCGTCTACCAGCCGGTCAGCTACAAACTCGACTCGCGTTTCGGTACGGAAGACGAGTTCAAAACCATGATCAGCCAATGCGACGCGGCTGGCGTGCAAATCGTGGCCGACATGGTGCTCAACCACACCACCGGACATGACGTGTCATGGGTTGACGACCAGTATGGCGTGGCCGGAACCGAATACAACGGATCATACGGACGATACCCGGGAATCGGCATCTACCAGTATGAGGAAAGCGGCAACAACCACCAATACGGCCTTCCCAGCGGCGACTTCCACACCTGCAAGTCGAACGTGTCAGACAACATCTCCGACTACACCAACGCCGACGAAGTGTGGAACTGCCGACTGTCGACCATGTGGGACATCAACACCGGCAGCGACCGCGTGCAAAACATCCAAGCCGAATACTTGGCGCACCTATGGGAAGACGGCGTACGCGGATTCCGCATCGACTCCGCAAAACATATGGATCCCAACGACATCGCATCCATCAAACGCAAGTTCATGACCAAAGCGGGCATTACGGACGAACAAAGCTTCCCATGGTCGCAGGAAGTCATCTACCATAATGGAGAATCCGAAAAATTCGCGCCGGAACGATACGAAAAGAACGGACAGGTCACCGAATTCTCGTACGCGTACTCATTGTTGAAGGATTTCAACGGATCCATCACCAATTTGAAGAACATCACCAGCGATCTGCTCGACGACGCCGATAATGCCACCGTATTCGTGTCCAACTGGGATACCGCACGCGGTTCGGAAACGCTCAAACCCGTTTCCGGCGCCCGATACGAGCTCGCCAACGCGTTCATGCTCGGGTACGACTACGGGCATCCGAAGATCCTTTCAGACTACGCATTCAATGAAAGCACCCAATATGATGACGGCGCCAAGGATTCGACTGACACCACCGTGCCGAAAATCAGCATGGACGACGTGTGCTCCACGCAAAAGGACCCAACGCAGATGGAGTATGGCGATTGGAACTGCCAACAGCGGTGGACGTCAATCCGAGGCATGATCAAATTCCATAATGCCGTGAACGGCACCAGCGTAAGCAACTGGCAGGAATCCGGATCCAACGACATCGCCTTCGAAAGGGTTGACGCCAACGGGAAAAGCAAGGGTCTGCTCGCATTGAACAACACCCTGCAGGAGCATGACGTCGACTATACGACATCGTTGCCGGACGGGGAATACTGCAACGTGTACGCTTCCCGCACCTGCTCGCAAACCGTGACCGTCAGCGGCGGTCACGCCAAAGCGACCATCGGCAAACGAAGCGCCATTGCCATCTATGCCGGTGCGGTCAAGGGCGCGTGGACGGAAACCACGGAACCTAGCGGCACCTACGCTCCGCAATACAAGGATTCGCCGAACAGTTCGCTGATAGGTGACAAAATCCTCACCATCTACTACAAGCCCGACGAATCGTGGGACGGGCAGGTGTATGTGCGTTACACGTCCGACAACGGCAGCGGTAGCATTGCGATGAGCGCGGTCGATGTAGCCGATTCCACGAATGCGGCAGGCTGGTATAAGGCCGATCTGCCGGAAGGGGCCAACCTAAGCGCGGTGAAATACCATTTCGCATCCACACAATCCGGGGAATCTGACTCCACGGACTGGAACGGGGGCAAGCGGGGAACGGAATATACGGCACAGGTCGGCGCCACTATGATCAACGTCAGCGGGCACCGGCAGCAGACGGGCGTGCCCTACACGCGCAACCATGCGGCGAAAACCAAAGTGACCGTCAACTTCCGTTCCGTCTCCGGCGTCGGTGAGAACGCATCCGGCGTGAAGGTGTGGAACGGCGACGACATGGAAAGCGCCACGTATATTCCATTCGAAAGCACGCCAACGCAATACGGCAGGAAAGCCAGCGGCGAACTGGACGGCGATCTGGCAACAGTGCATTTCAGAATCGTGGATGGTGCCGATGCGACTGGAGCGTCCGCGGGAACCGTCGAACAATATGAGGCGAGCGTGTGGAAACTCGCCAAATTCGGTGACGCGCATGTGAGCGGTGCCATCGAAGCGTGGGTGGACGGCGCGCAACCCGATACCGCTTCCGACCGATCCTCGGAAAAAGCGTCTCCCTCGGCGACACCGCAGCCGAATGACATCAAAAATCCGAAAAACCTGACCATCAAACTGCATTATTACCGTCCCGACGGCAATTATCAGGAATACAGCATGGAATCCGACGCGTGGAAAGGCTGGGATCTGTGGTCTTGGTATGCGGAAAGCACCAGCGGCGAATCCCAGGAATTCACCTCCCATGACGAATTCGGCGAGGTCGCGGAATACACGCTGAGCCAGACAGCCAAAGGCGTGCGCAACCCATGGTTCATCATTCGCAACGGTGGCTCATCATGGACCGGCAAGGACTGCGACGACAACGATCGCGAGATTCCGGAATCCGTGATCAGCATGACCGCGGGAAACGTGGAAAACGGCGTCGCGGAATTCTGGATCGTCAGCGGGGATCCGACCGTGTACACGCATCCGGTGAACGTGGCCGGAATAACCTTCGACACCCAAGGCGGCAGCAGCGTTCCCGCACAGGCGGTCGCCATCGGAGGCACTGCGAGCGTTCCCGAAACGCCTACTCGCGACGGCTACGTGTTCTCGAAGTGGACCACGGACATGGCCGGTGAACATGAGTATGATTTCGCCACCACGGTGAGCGCGCCGATAACGTTGTATGCGCAGTGGACGGAAGCGAAAACCGTGACCTTCGACGTCCAAGGCGGCAGCGAGATCGCCGCACAACAGGTGCAAACAGGGAAATCGGCCGTACGACCGGGAAATCCTGAGCGCGTGGGATACGCGTTCGCGGGATGGTATACCAGCGCCGACACTTCGGGTAGCGAATACGATTTCACGGCTGCGGTGAACGATGATGTGACCTTGTATGCGAAGTGGACGCCGAACATGTACGCCGTGACCTTCGACTCGCAAGGCGGCAGCGCGGTCGATGCGCAACAGGTTGCGTACGGTGGTTACGCGACGCAACCTGCCACACCGACCCGTGACGGATACACGTTCGTCGGCTGGACCACGGATGCGGCCGGCACCACGCCGTACGGTTTCGGCATGCCCGTCACCGGCGGTATCACGCTGTATGCCAAGTGGGATGATGCGGGCGCGACGTACCATACCGTCACCATTCATTTGAATGACGGCGACGATTATTCGTCGGACCTGCCGCAGGATATGACGTTGTTCGTCAAGGAAGGGGAGAAGCTTACGATCCCCGATTCCGCTCCTTCCCGCGGTGGATATCGTTTCGCAGGATTGACCAGCGACGAACAGCGGAAGACGGACTATGATGCTGGCACCGCCGTAACCGCCGACATGACCTTGTATGCCAAGTGGGTCAAGACATGGACGGTCACCTTCGACACGGCCGGCGGCAGTGCCGTGAACAGCCAGACCGTGGACGATGGAGGAGTGGCCGTTGCGCCTGATCCGTCGCCGACACGCGACGACTGCCGGTTCACCGGCTGGCAGTATGACGGCAAAAGCTACGATTTCGGCTCGAAGGTGACTGGCGACATCACCCTGACCGCGCAGTGGGTGCGCACCGCGCACCAGTGGACCATAACCTTCGATCTGAACGGAGGGCATGCGCCCGCCGGCAAGGATGCGAAGACCCTGTACGCCGAGCGGAAAGTCTACGACGGTGATTCGCTGGTCTCGCCCACGGCGGACATCGCCAACGAGCCTCAGCTTGACGGCTACACCTTCGAAGGGTGGAGCACGGTGAAAGACGACGCGCTCGCAGTCAGCGTGGTCTCCTTTGATTCGTCCGGGAAATCGTTGATGCCCATCGATCGCGACGGCACGCTGTATGCGTTGTGGTCGCGGGAGAACAGGGTAGTGAAGCCGGAATCGTCCGGTTCGACGGGATCTTCGGCGAGCTATTCCGGCGCGTATTCCGATTCCTACACGGGATTGAACGGGTTGGCAGCGTTCGATGCCATAGTGAGACAATCGGGCAAATTCTCGGGCACGAATTTCGGTTCCGTCGCCGAGGATTATGTGAAACCCAAGAGCGTTCGCTGAGTGTTGGAATCCAAGGGTGGGGTCGGCCTTCAGGTCGGCCCCCTTTTTTCATGTACGGTGTATGGATTGTTGCGTCCGGATCATTGGATCGTTCGTTGTTCGTGGCGTTTGAAGCCGGGTGAAACCGTATTCGCACATGAACGCGGCAAGGAGTGTCCACTAGTTGAGCGTTACGTGTCCACGTGCTGGTCCGTTGACTAGAGTCGCGTGCTATGAGTGATTCTGCAAAGAAGTACACCATCGCCGTCATTCCAGGCGATGGCATTGGCAAGGAAGTGACTCCGTGGGCCCAGAAGGCTCTGGAGAAGGCGGCCGAGGGCGTCGCCGAATTCGATTACGAGAATTTCGATCTTGGTGCCGAGCGTTACCTGCGCGACGGCGCGATTCTTCCGGAAGAGGAAGAGGAGCGCATCAAGAAGACCGACGCCATCCTGCTGGGTGCCGTCGGCGATCCGCGCATCAAGGCGGGCATTCTGGAACGCGGCCTGCTGCTCAAGCTCCGCTTCGACCTGGACCAGTACGTGAACCTGCGTCCGTCCAAGCTGTACAAGGGCGTTACCTCGCCGCTTGCCAACCCGGGTGACATCGACTTCGTGGTCGTGCGTGAAGGCACCGAAGGCCTGTACTGCGGTGCCGGCGGCGCGGTGCGCCGTGGCACCCCGAACGAGGTGGCCACCGAAGTCTCCATCAACACCGCCTACGGTGTGGAGCGCGTGGTGCGTTACGCCTTCCAACTGGCCATGAAGCGCAGGAAGCATGTGACCCTTGTGCACAAGAAGAACGTGCTGGTCAACGCCGGCGACATGTGGCAGCGCATCGTCGACAAGGTGGCCGAGGAATACCCGAAGGTCTCCCACGACTACCTGCACATCGACGCGACCACCATCTTCCTGGTGTCCAACCCGTCCCGCTTCGACGTGATCCTGACCGACAACCTCTTCGGCGACATCATCACCGACGAGGCCGGTGCCGTGGTCGGTGGCGTCGGCTACTCCGCTTCGGGATGCATCAACGCGTCCAACGAGTATCCGTCCATGTTCGAGCCGATCCACGGTTCCGCTCCGGACATCGCCGGCCAGAACAAGGCCAACCCGACCGCGGCCATCCTGTCCGCCGCCATGCTACTCGAGCATCTCGGTTTCGACGATGCCGCCAAGAAGATCCATACCGCCGTGGAAGCCGACATCGAGGAGCTCGGCTCCACCACGCGTTCCACCGACGAGGTCGGTCGCGACATTCTGGCGCGCATGTGAGACGACATATAAAGATATGTGACGGCATGTGACGGTTCGAAAAGCCGAGAAATCGGCTGATTCCGACTTCCGTCCCATCCTTTGAGACGCCCACCGAAAAGGGTTTTTCCCGAATCGGCGGGCGTCTTCGCATATTCGGGGATTTTTCAGGGGCCACCTAAGGTGGAATCGGGTGGAAATGGGCAAACTTTGGGATATTGTTGAGGCATGAGTGATAACAACGCCGATTTCAATGGTGCCGGTCAAGTCAACAATCCAACGTCGGATAACGCAGCCCAGGCCGACTACAACCAACCGTACATTCCACAACAGAACGATGCGCAGATGAACCATCCGGAGTCGCAGCCGGAAACCCCCGCATACGATCAGAACTCCGCCGCATACACTCAGCCCGCTCAGCCGGCCGAGCCTGCCGTTCCGGCGTACGATCCGAACGCTTCCGCATACAGCCAGTATGGCCAGACCGCACAGTCGGCCCAGACCGCTCAGCCGTCATACGGTCAGCCGGCGACTCCGGCCCCGGCATACGGTACGGCTCCCGTCTATACCCAGCCGGCTCAGCCGGCCACGCCCGCTGCTCCGGTATATGATCCGAACGCCGCATCGTACAACCAGTACGGTCAGTATGGCCAGCCGTCCCAGCCTGCCCAATCTGCGCAGCCGTCGTACGGTCAGCCGGCAGCCCCGGCGTATGACCCCAACAACGCTTACGCCCAGCCGGATTACAACCAAGCGAACTACGGACAGCAAGGCTACGCGGCCCCGTCTTACAACCAATCCGCCTATACCCAGCCCGCCTACGCGCAGCAGCCGGCATACGGCCAGCCCGTCGCACCGGCCGGATACGCCCAGAAGTCGAAACTGGCAGCCGGTCTGCTTGGCATCTTCCTGGGCTGCTTCGGCGTGCACAACTTCTACTTGGGCAACACCGGCAAGGCCGTGGCACAGCTGCTGCTGACCGTCATCGGCTGGATTCTCATCATCGGCCCAGCCGTCGCAGGCATCTGGGGACTGGTGGAAGGCATCCTGATTCTGTGCTCCCACTACGGCTCGCAATGGCACCGTGACGCTCAAGGCGTCGAACTGCAGGATTGATGACTCGAGGACTTTACAAACAGCCGGGCGGCAAACTCGTTGGAGTGACTGTCCGGCTTTCTCATGCCGATTCGGATTACGCCGATTCGGACTATATTGATTCGGCTCATACGAATGCCGTGAAAACGGTTCCATACGCTGGGCCGGCTGCATCATCGACTGTTATCGAATGCCATATCGACGGCGATTTCTTCCTCGACGGGGACGATGCCGGAACGCGGAATCTCTTGCATTCCATGGAATGTGCGCTGGAACAGTGCGCGGCCCGTTGCCTCAGCGGTTCGATGGTTTCCGAACGTGACGTGACCGCCGCCGTCGAACGGACGATGCTGCACCATCCGGACGTGCGCATCGTCGGCATGGGCGCGCGTGGCATCGCCATCGCCTTTCAACGTGCGATTGACGGCATCGATGGCGCCGATGGCATTGCCGGTATCGGCGGTAATGATGTTACGAAAGTGGAACCACGCGACGACCTGCGCATTCGGCGGCATACCAGCCCAATGGAAACCGCAGAAACCGCGGAAATCGCAAAAAACATTGAAAACGCTGGAACCGCGGAAAGCGACGAAAACGCTGGAACCGTTGGAACCGGCGAAATCGCCGAAACCGGCAATTGGGCGGAATACGCGCGACGCTGGCACGCACTCAAACCGAACATCGTGCACGACGACCCCCGCAAACCGCAGGAACAAATGGACCTCGACGTCGAATGGGCGCGCGAAGTGGCTGCCGGAACCCGCGAACCCACCCTGCGTTTCTGGGAATGGGCCGAGCCGGCCGTGGTCATCGGCAGATTCCAGTCGCTCGAAGACGAAGTCAACGTGCACACCGCGCAAGACGAAGGATTCCACATAGTCCGCCGCTGCACCGGCGGGGGAGCGATGTTCATCGAACCAGGCAACACCATCACCTACTCGCTGTACGCGCCACTCGACTTCGCCCACGGCATGAGCGTCGAGGAATCCTACGAACTCTGCGACTACTGGCTCGTCGAAGCGTTACGCGCCCTTGGCCTCAACGTACGATTCGCCGGACTCAACGACATCGCCACACAATACGGCAAACTCGGCGGCGCCGCGCAACGCCGGTTCGCGCCCACCCACGGCGGACCCGGCGCGATTCTGCACCACGTCACGCTCGCCTACGACATCGACGCGGAAAAGATGACCCGCGTGTTGAACATCTCACGAGAGAAAATGTCCGACAAAGCGGTGAAATCAGCGGCAAAACATGTCGATCCCATGCGCTCTCAAACCGGCATGGGCCGAGACGAGGTAGTGGCGCGACTGGTCGACGCCGCCGTTCGAGTTACAATGTAGCCCGAATGGTCGATGGTGCCCGACTTAACGAGCGTTGGCATGGATGTCGACAACGGAAAACGCAGAAGCACGGCGGAACGGAGGCACGTCGATGGTCACCCCGAATGGAACCAACGGAATCAATGGTTTTGGTGGTTTCGACGATGAGCGTGAGACGTTGCTGCACACCGCGCTGTTCAAGCAGGTTTCGTCCGAAGAAGCCCGGGAACTGCTGCCGTATCTGCTGCATGCCGAATACGACAAGGGCGATTTCATCTTCCGCGAGGGAGACACCGACCATCGCATGTATCTGCTGGAGGAAGGCCGTGTCAAACTGACCAGACAATCCTCCGACAAGCGTGTGCAGCTGCTGAGCATCCACGCGTACGGCGAAGTGCTGGGCGAGATTCCGGTGTTCGATCCGCATGGCGGACCGCGTACCGCTTCGGCGGTGGCGATGACCAACGGCACGCGTGTGGTCTGGCTGGAACATGACGCGCTGTTCGACTGGCTCGACGAACATCCGCGCGTGGCCGTGGACATGCTGCAGGTATTGGCGCACCGCATGCGCAGCAACAACGAACGCATCTGCGATCTGGTGTTCATGGACGTTCCCGGACGACTCGCCAAAACACTGCTCAATCTGGCATCACGATTCGGCGAACCGGTCGAAGCCGGCCTGAAGGTGCCGCACGATCTGACACAGGAGGAGATGGCGCAGCTCGTCGGATCCTCACGCGAAACGGTGAACAAGGCGTTGATGGATTTCGCTAACCGCGGATGGATCGCCAGGGAAGGCCGGTCCATCATCATCTACCAGCCGGGCATGCTGATTCGCCGATCAAGACGATGACATTCGGCTGGTTTTCGGCTGATTTCCAACTTTTCCTAAGAAATTGTCTGTTTTGTGAGAAACCCGTGACGGCTTCCGGCACATGCGTTGGCGGGCATGTGTTTAGTAGACCCGCCACTTTAGAATGGGCGTCATGCCCAAGAAGAAGACCCTTACCGTTCAACGTGTGCTCGCATTGGTAATCGCATACATCACGTTATGCGTGGGCGGCGGCGTTGTGACGAGTATTTTCTTTATGCCCGCTGTGTTCGCCGCCAATAACGCGGCCAAAGCCGTCATTCCGTCCCTTGCGGTCGAAGGCATCGATTTCGATGTGACCTCGCTTCCGCAACGCTCGACGATGTATTTCAACGACGGCAAGACCGCTTTCGCGGAATTCTATACGCAGAACCGCGAGGTCGTGCCGCTGAAGAAAATCTCCAAAGCCATGCAGCAGGCCGTCGTGGCCCGTGAAGACAAGCGCTTCTTCGAACATACCGGCGTGGACGTGCAGGGCGTGTTCCGAGCGTTCTTCCAAACCTATGTCAGAGGCGGCGACCAGCAGGGCGGTTCCACGCTGACGCAGCAGTACGTCAAGAACGTGCTGTCCACCCAAGCCCGTGAAGACGACGATCCGATCGCCGAATACCATGCGACGGAAGACACCGTGGCACGCAAGCTGCGCGAGATGCTGATCTCGGTGCAGATCGAAAAGAAATACTCCAAAGCCGAGATCCTGCAGGGCTACCTCAACATCGCGCAGTTCGGCCGCAACAACCTGTGCGGCGTGGAAATGGCCGCCAAACGCTACTTCAACGTCTCCGCTTCGGAACTGAACGTCACCCAGGCGGCGACCATCGCGGCAATCACCAAGAATCCGCAGAACTTCGATCCTTCCGTGGAAGCCAACCAGAAGGAAGCCGAACACCAGCGCAACATCGTGCTGCAGCTGATGCACGACCAGGGCTACATCACCTCCGAAAAGGAATTCAAAGACGCCATCAACACGCCGTTGAAGGACACGCTGAACCTGCAGGACGTGAGCTCCGGATGCCAGTCGGCCATTGAAAACACCGGCTTCTTCTGCTCGTACGTGGTCAACCAGATCCTGAAGAACAAGGCGTTCGGCAAGGACGACGAGGCTCGCGAGAAGCTGCTGAAGGAAGGCGGTCTGAAGATCGTCACCACGCTCGACCGCAACGCCAACAACGCGGCCATGCAGGCGGCGAACAGCACCGTTCCGGCCACAGACCCGTCCGGATTCGAAGTGATGATAGCGGCCGTGAAGCCGGGCACCGGTGAAATCCTGTCGTTCGGTATCAACCGAACCTACGATGCCACGGATGACGCCCGAACGGATGAGACCAAGACCTCCATGAACTACATGGTCGATCAGGAGGACGGCGGCGGTATGGGCTTCAACGTCGGCTCCACCTGGAAGCCCATCAACATGGTGGCGTGGATGCAGAAAGGCCACTCCATCAACGAGTCGCTCGTCACATCCACCGTCTACGACACGTCGAAGTTCAACTGCAACGGCTACGGTTTCGTCGGCCCGTGGAGGGTGCAGAATTCCGGCGGCGGCACCACCTCTCCGGAAAGCCCGCTGCAGGGTCTGATCAAGTCGCACAACACCACGCAGGCCTCGATGGCGTCGAACATCGGTCTGTGCGCGATCGCCGACGCGGCCAAGGAGATGGGCTACCACAACGCCATCTCCAACGCGTCCGACATCTACTCCGCTAACTCGTTCCAGCCGCCAATGACCATCGGTACGGTGCAGGCGTCGCCGTTGACCATGGCCAACGTGTACGCCACCATGGGCGCCAACGGCGTGGAATGCACTCCGATCGCCATCACCAAGGTGACCGACCGCAGCGGCAGCAAGGTGAAAGTGCCGTCCGCGAACTGCCATCAGGCCATCGACCCGGACATCGCGCAGACCGTGTCCTACGCGCTGAACCAAGGTGTCGTGCAGCCTGGCGGCGAAGCGTCGACCACGCAGCTCGACAACAATCGCAAGACCTTCGCCAAGACCGGCACCAACGAGAACACGGTGATGACCACCGCAGGTTTCGTACCGAACCAGGTCGCGGCGTTCGTCGCGGTCGCCGACGCGCAGGACCCGATCAACAACACCTTCGACAACAAGACCATCAACGGCGTGTACCGCCCGTCCTGGTACGGCATGTACATCGCAACGCCGGCGTGGAAGCAGTTCATGAACACGTATCTTGCCGCCATCAACGCGCCGATCGACAACGATTACGGAAAGGGTGCCGACAAGTACACGGTTTCGAAGGGTGCCACCAGAACATACAACCAGTACCAATACCAGCGCCAGCAGAACAGTCAGCAGCAAAGCCAGCAGCAAAGCCAGCAGCAGACCAACCAAGGCCAGCAGCAGCAATCGCAGCAACAGCCTGCCGAGCAGCAAAGTGACCAGCAGCATCAATAGTTGCGATTGTCGGCTATACGTGCCGACTGGCCGCACTGGCTGCCTGCGCTGACTGTTTACGCCGCTGGAGCGTAAATCGCATGGCAAAGTGAACAGTCCATGAACGCCCGCCCCAACCGGCGGGCGTTCTGCTTACAATGCAATCGGTACCATGCCCGTCGCGTGGGAACGCGGTGCGGATATCGACGATTCAGGCGATACCAACGATTCATAAGAGAGATGACAATGAGCGAAGACAAGAAGAACGGCAAGCAGAACAAGACGGTCAAACCGTTCGATCCGATGACGTTGCGTGGCGTCACCGTGCGCAACCGCATCTGGCTGCCGCCAATGGACACGTATTCCGCATTGGCGCAGGACGGCAAGCCCACGCCATTCCACTACCAGCATTACGTTTCGCGTGCGATGGGCGGCTTCGGCATGATCATCATGGAAGCGACCGCCGTCGCGCCGGAAGGCCGCATTTCGCCGTGCGATCTGGGATTGTGGGATGACGGACAGATGGACGCATGGCGTTGGATCGTGGCCGACGCGAAGGCTGCGGGTGCCACGATGGCGGTGCAGCTCAACCACGCCGGACGCAAGGGTTCCACCGGCTGCCACGCGATCGGTTTCGATGGACAGAGCGTGCCGGAAGAGCAAGGCGGATGGCGGACGGTTTGCCCAAGCGCCAACGCATACGGTTCCCTGGCTCGTCCGCGCGCGCTGAGCGTCGATGAGATCCACACCATCGTGGACCAGTTCCGCGACGCCGCCTGGCGTGCCATGAACATCGGCTTCGACGCGGTGGAAGTCCATGCCGCGCACGGCTACTTGCTGTCGCAGTTCCTCGACCCGCTCATCAACGAGCGTGACGACGAGTACGGTGGATCGTTCGACAATCGCGTCCGCATGCTGGTCGAAGTCGTGGATGCGATTCGTTCCGTCGTGCCCGACACCATGCCGGTGCTGGTGCGCGTCTCCGCCACCGACTGGGCCGCAGGCGGTTGGGACCTTGACCAGACCGTCGAACTGGCTAAGATTCTGAAGGCCCACGGCGTGGACCTGATTGACGTGTCCACAGGCGGATTGATTCCCGACGTGACCATTCCGGTGAAGCCCGACTACCAAGTGCCGTTCGCCGAACAGGTGCGCAGTCGCGCGGGCATTCCCACCACCGCAGTCGGGCTCATCACCAAGCCGAAGCAGGCGAAGAAGATTCTGAAGTCGGGCGCCGCCGACGCCGTGGAAATCGGCCGCGCCGCCCTGCGCGACCCGTATTGGCCGCTCCGTGCCGCCCACAAACTGGACGTGCCGGTCGAGGAAGCCCCCTACCAGCCGCCATACCTCCGCGGCGCCTTCCGCTGACCCTCCTTCCCCTCCTCCTTTTTTCTTATTGCGAAAAGTGGATAACACCCCAACGCAACATAACAAAAAAACGAGTGGGAGGGCGGGCGTCCTGTTCACGACCGTAAGCCTGGCCGAACGGCCTTGAGTGTGTCGTGAACAGGACGCCCGCCCTCCCACGGAGACGCGCCTCTGTTTTTTACTTATTAATCGCCTTTATATTGTCGAAAAATCGCTTTTTAAATTGCAACTTAAATCGCAATTAAAAAAGTTTCACGCGTCGATGCCGACCGCCTCGCTGACATGTTCGAACCCGTCGCGCCTGAGCAGTTCGGCCAGTCCACGCTTCAACACGGTGATCTGCTGCGGACCACGGTACATGAGCGCGCTGATGAACATCACCAGCGACGAACCGCAACGAATCTTCTCATACGCCTGCTGCGGGGTGAAGACGCCACCGATGCCGGCGATTGCGAACCGGTCCCCATACTCGCGGTAGACCTGCTTGATGCGTTCGTTGCTGGTCGCGTAGCACGGCGAGCCGGACAGTCCGCCCTCCCAATCGCGCGGAATGGACATGCCGGTGCGGTCCTTCTGCAGATTGGCGATCGACAGTCCCTGCACGTTGTGCTCGGCGAGCACGTCCAGCAGATCCTTGAATTCCGGCCACGTCTTATTGAGCGGCATTTTGACGAGCGTCGGCTGCGGACGGTCGATTTTGTCCAGTTCGGTGAACAGCTTGTCGAGCGCTTCCGGGCTTTGGTTGAACGGTTCGCCGGCCATGGTGTTCGGGCAGGAGATGTTCACTTCGACCATGGCGGTGCGTCCGGCCGCGCGGCGCATCGAAATGCAGTAATCCTCGATGCCTTCGTCCAGATCGCCGGTCTTGCTGTCGTTCGTGCGGGCGATCGAAACCGACACCTGCATGCTCTTCGCCTTCGTCCATGCGTTCTCGGCGCGCGGAATCACCACCGCGGAACCCTCGTTGGCAAGGCCCACGTGCACCATCATCGAATCGTATTCAGGCAGGCGGTGGAACCATGGGCGCGGGTTGCCGGGGCAGGGGCGCGACGTGGTGGAGCCGACCGTTTCGAAACCGAAGCCGACGTTGTCGAGCAGCACCGGCATCTCGCAATCCTTGTCGAGGCCGGCGGACAGGCCGAACGGATTGGCGAAGTCGACGCCCATCACGTTGGTTTCCAGTATCGGGTCGGTGTAGTCGAGCATTTCGCGGCATAGCCACATCAGCGGTGGAATATTGCGGGTGACCTTGCAGAAATCGATCATCTGGCTGTGGGCCACGTCGGGCGTCTGGTTGAAGATGAAATGCGGTTTGATGATGTGCTTGTAGCCGAACGTGAAAAGGTCGGTGGTGGCTTTGTTCACTGCGTCGTGCCAAAAGTTTTCGGAAACGTATGTCATAGTTCCTTATTCTCGCACGTTTTCATTGGTTTCGCATGGCATTTTGGGCAAAAGCCGGTGTGTGTCGGTGTGGCATATAGGACGTTCGTTTTTGTTCGTTTTAGGCTGAATTTGAGTCGATTGTGGTGCGGCTTTGAGCGAAACACGCGCGAAACGCTCAACTCAGTTGTATTTTTGAGTGAACATGTGCGATAATGTTCATATGATTTCGTCGCAACGCCAGCATTTGATTTTGAGCCGTCTGCGTACCCGTGGTGCGGTGCGCATCACTGCGCTGTCCAAGGAATTGGGCGTCTCCGCGATGACCATCCGCCGTGACATCGCCGATCTGGCGGACAAGGGTCTGCTGAAGCGCGTGCACGGCGGCGCCGTCAGCACCAGCACGCTGCTGAGCGAACCGCTGTTTTCCGTAAAGTCGCAGATGGACATCGGTCTGAAGGACGCCATCGCACAGGAAGCCGTCAAATACGTGGCCCCCGGAGACGTGATCGCCATCGGCGGCGGCACCACGGCGTACGTGTTCGCGCAACATCTGCTCGAATCGCAGCAATCGTCGGGCATCACCATTCTTACCAACTCCATTCCGGTGGCGGAGCTGGTGCAGGCGCTTGAATCGAAAGACGTGGAAGTCATCGTCACCGGCGGCGTCACCACGCGCTCCAACTCGCTCGTCGGGCCGATCGCAGACAAAGTGGTCGCCTCGCTGCGCGTCAACACCGTATTTCTGGGCACGCATTCCGTGTCCATTCCGCGCGGTTTCCTCATGCCGAACTCGCTGGAAGCCGCAACCGATATGGCGATGATGGACATTGCCGATCGCACGATAATTTTGACCGACCACACCAAGTGGAGCTGCACGTCACTGTCGCTGTTCGCACGTTTTGACCAGGTGGATACGGTCATCACCGATGACGGATTGGACCCCGATTCGGTGTCGAAAACAAGGGATTTGGTCAAAGAGCTCGTTCTGGCACGCCAGGCCGAGCCGGTTCAGGAAGGTGAATAATCACATGGGTGATTTCGTCAACTACACTCCGGGAGAATATGCGAAGGAGCATATCCGTATCACGCCGACCACGCTCGCGGACGGACGTGATTTCTTCTATCTTGACGACGATCCGGAATACGTCTCCGGCGTCAAGACTCGCGAACTGAAGGATCCGCGCCAACTTCCGTACCGTTTCTCCAACCAGCTCAACGCCGCGGGCGAGGAAGTGCCGTACGCGGCTCCAGAAATGCGCCGCGACCCGCTGACCGGCGATTGGATTCCGATGGCGACCGCACGTATGAACCGTCCGATCACCGCCGGTCCGGGCGCGACGGCCAAAGGCAATCCGCTGGCCGCGCGCAAGCCGGGCGATCCGTACCAGGACGGCGAAGTGCCGGACACCGACTACAACGTGGTCGTGTTCGAAAACCGCTTCCCGTCGATGGTTCGCGTGCCGGGCCGTTCCGAAGCCGTGGAATACGTCAACGGTAACCCGCTGTGGGAGAAGAAGCTCGCTGCAGGCCGCTGCGAAGTGATCTGCTTCGACCCGGATGAAGACGGCCTGCCGGCGGACCTGCCGGTCTCCCGCCTGCGCACCGTCGTGGAAGCATGGGCGTTCCGTACCGCCGAAATCTCCAAGATGGAGGGTATCGAGCAGATCTTCCCGTTCGAGAACCACGGCCAGGAAATCGGCGTCTCCCTGGCGCACCCGCACGGCCAGGTCTACTGCTATCCGTTCATCGCACCGAAGATGGAAGCCGAACTCAAGCAGACCGAAGCCTACCATGAGAAGACCGGCGGCAACCTGCTCAAGGATCTCATGAACGCCGAAATCGAGGCCGGGGAGCGCATCGTTATGCGCAACCACAGCTGGGTCGCCTATGTGCCGGCCGCGGCACGCTGGCCGCTCGAGGTTCATGTGGCCCCGGTGCGCGACGTGCTCACCCTCGACGAGCTCAACGACCAGGAACGCTGGGATCTGGCCGTCATGTACTCCACACTGCTCAAGCGCGGCAACGCGTTCTTCGACAAGGGCGATGGCAAGGGCATGGACCTGCCGTACATCGCTGCCTGGCATCAGGCCCCGATCCACGACAAGCGCCGCGAGAACTACCGCCTCAACCTGCAGTTCTTCTCGTTCCGCCGCGCCGCCAACAAAATCAAGTATCTGGCCGGCTCCGAATCAGGCATGGCCGCATGGGTGTCCGACACCACGCCGGAACTCATCGCCAAGCGCTTCCACGAGCTCGGACCAATCGATATCGAAGGCTGAAAGCCGATAAAACCCAAAGGACAAAACACCAATGACTGCTGTTGAATTCATTGAGCCGCTCTCGCATGACGAGGGTGTGAAGAACGCGACCGACCTGTTCCGCGCCACCTACGGTGAGGAACCGGCTGGCGTATGGGCCGCACCGGGCCGTGTGAACCTGATTGGCGAACACACCGACTACAACGCGGGCCTGTGCCTGCCGATCGCACTGCCGCACCGCACGTTCATCGCGCTCAAGCCGCGTGAAGACACCAAGGTGCACGTGGTTTCCGACGTTGATTCCGGAAACGTTACCGAAGCCGACCTCGATGGTCTGCAGGCCGGTGGTGTGGAAGGCTGGGCCGCCTACCCGGTGGGCGTGGCCTGGGCTTTGCGCGAAGCCGGCTTCGATGCGGTGCAGGGCTTCGACGCGGCATTCTCCTCCTGCGTGCCGCTCGGTTCCGGTCTGAGCTCCTCCGCAGCCATGACCTGCTCCACCGCCTTGGCGCTGGACGACGTGTACGGTTTGGGTTATGGCGCATCCGATGCCGGTCGTGTGACGCTGATCAACGCCGCCATCAAGTCGGAAAACGACATGGCGGGCGCGTCCACCGGTGGCCTCGACCAGAACGCATCTATGCGTTGCACTTTCGGCCATGCGTTGCGTCTTGACTGCCGTCCAGAGCTGAGCCCGCTGGAGAACGTCTCCCAGCAGGAATTCGATCTCGACAAGTACGGTCTGGAACTGCTGGTGCTTGACACTCAGGCTCCGCATCAGCTCAACGACGGCCAGTATGCCCAGCGTCGTGCCACTTGCGAGAAGGCCGCCGAAATCCTCGGCGTGGCCAACCTGCGTGTGGTCGCCGACAGCATCGCCAAGTCCGACGATCCGTTCCAGGCGCTCAAGGAAACGCTCGACAAGCTGGAAGACGACACGATGAAGAAGCGTGTGCGCCACGTCATCACCGAAATCGCCCGTGTCAATTCCTTCGTGCGTGCCTTCGCCAACGGCAAGATCGACGAGGCAGGCCGACTGTTCAACGCGTCTCATGATTCGCTCGCAGCGGATTATGAAGTGACTGTGCCCGAGTTGGACATTGCCGTGGATGTGGCTCGTGTCAACGGCGCGTACGGCGCGCGTATGACCGGCGGCGGCTTCGGCGGCTCCATCATCGCGCTGGTGGACAAGGGCCAGGGCCACGAGATCGCACAGAAGATTGCTGACCGCTTCGAAAAGGAAGGCTTCAACGCGCCTCGCGCCTTGCCGGCGTTCGCTGCGGCTTCCGCGAGCCGCGAGGCTTGATCGCAGAAGCCGATGCAAAAAACGCGCGTTGGCGCACGCCCATGAAAAAGGACGTGCACCAACGCGCGTTTTTTGCACGATTTACTTGTGGACCAGATGGCGCACAGCGTATCCCACGGCGATGACCAGCAGGTACGATGCCGAATGCTTCATCCCGGCTCCCGGTGCGGCTACGTGTTTGGCTTGGTGCTGTCTATGCTCGCATTCGTGCTCTCCTCCTTCTTCCTGAAGGAGGGGAGCATCTTTCGTAAGTAGCGACGTGTCGACTTGGTGGCCGTCCTGTTCGGCTACGCTTTTGTGTGTACAACGGACGGGTTGTACGTGTATTTGATGAAAAACGATACGTTATACGATTAACGGCGTGTCGCGATGTGGGTGATTCCGGTGTTCTGCAAGAACGGCAGTATGGAGCCGAAGTTTACGTTTGCGACGCTGGGGGGACTGGTTGATGAGAGCGCTAACTATTGAGATAAACGATTAACGTTTGACATTAAACGATTAACGATTTATAGTGTTAATCACCGCAAAGCAAGCGGCTGATGAGGTCGTACCGGTGCGTCTTACATCGGTACGAGGAGGAAACATCAAGGAAGAAGGAGCCTAATCATGGCACGAAGAAGTGTTCGCCTGTTGGCATCAATAGCTGCAGTCGCGACTATGGTCACGACGTTTGCCGCCTGCGGCAACAAGCAGGCCACCACAGACGAGAACGGCAAGCCAATCGTCAATATTCTGGTTCGTCGCAACGTGACCGACCATCCGATGCAGGACACCCAGTACACCAAGGATCTGGAAGCCGCCTGCGACTGCACCATCAAGTGGCAGGAAGTCGCCGACAACGCTTGGGGTCAGCAGAAGAGCGCCAAGATGGCCGCCGGTGAATTCCCGGACATTGGCTTGAGCTTGTTCAGCATGGTGGATGCGGCCAAGTACAGCACCTACTTCGAGGATCTCAAGCCGCATCTGGATAAGATGCCGAACGTCAAGAAGTTCCTCAAGGCCCAGCCGGGCGCTGCGAAGTACGTTACCGATGGCACCAAGATCGCCATGCTGCCCTCCGACCGCGGCAAGGGTTACGAGGTTTCCGGCACTCACATGTTTATCAACAAGACCTGGCTGGACAAGCTGGGACTCCAGATGCCGACCACTTGGGACGAGCTCGAGAACGTGCTCGATGCATTCAAGACCCAGGATCCGAACGGCAACGGCAAGGCCGATGAGGTGCCGATGAATATCCGCAGCCTCGGCTTCGGCCTGTGGAGCCCTCTGGCGCTGATGAACTCCGAAGGCGTGGTCACCTCCTTCATGGGCGGCGGCGCTTCCGAACAGGGCTATTATGTGGACAACGGCAAGGTTAAGAGCTATTACACCTCCGACGCGCTCAAGGACGTCGTCTCCTACCTGCACGGACTCATGGCCAAGGGCCTTATCCCGAAGGATGTGCTCACCCGCGACGCCTCGCAATACACTTCGCAGACCGTCAGTGACGGCAAGACCGCGCTGACCGGCGTCTCCTTCGGTTGGTCCAACTACTCCGAATACGGCAACGCGCTTGGCGACCAGTACGTCACCCTGCCGCCGCTGAAGAAAGACGCCTCCACGCCCGACTCCCAGGTCAAGTGGGATTATTCCCAGGACGCCTGCCGCTGGGCCTACTCCGGTTCCGGCCTGACCGTCAACCCGAACGCAGCCAACCAGGACGCCATCTACAAGGTGATCGACGCCATGTACGGCGAGAAGCTTTCCGTGGCTGGATTCTTCGGCTCTATTCCGGATATCGTCTCCGATGACGGCGACCACCAGTACACCATCGACAAGGCTAAAGCCTACGCCGAATATCCTGATACCCGCGCCGTCGCCCTGCAGGACCGCTTCGGTGGCTGGATTCGCGACGACGTGAAGATGGTCAACGACACCAACGCCGACCAGGTCACTGCGTCCGATTTGGCCATTCGTGAGGCGCGCAACCGCGTCGACGGCGTCAAGGATGTCGTACCGATTTACGTGCGCCCGAATACCGAGGACTCCAACACCCTGCAAAACAACAACACCGCCATCTCCAACTACGCGAACAACCAGATCGCGAAGTGGGTCCAGAAGGGCGGCATCGACAAGGAATGGGATGCCTACGTGAAGAAGGTGTCCGAACCGACCCTCGGCCTCGACGCCAACATCAAGATTTGGCAGAAGTGGTACGACAAGTACACCAAGTAGCCAAGTAATACCGCGGGGTCCATCGCACGGGTTCGTTTCTCTCCCGTGACTGCCGCCGGACCCCGCATTTTTGTTCCCTAGCAATCATCCTAAATTGGAGACCAACATGAGTGCACAAACATCGCAAGGCGTTGCTGCACGGACCGTGGCGATGGAAGCGGCTCCCGACCGCAAGAAACCAGGTCTGCTCGATCGCATCGCCGACCACTTCCGCCGCTACTGGCAGCTGTGGATCCTCACCGCTCCCGCCCTGTTCTTCGTCGGCCTGTTCGCCTACGTGCCGATGTGGGGCATCCAGCTTGCCTTCCGTGAATTCGACCCGACCAAGGGTCTGACCGGCGGCAAGTTCGTAGGATTCAAATATTTCAACGAGTTCTTCCATAACCCGCTCTTCGGCGAGATCATGACCAACACCGTCCGCATCTCCCTGTGGACGCTGGTCATGGGCTTCATCTTCCCAATCATCCTGGCCCTGCTGATCAACCAGATCGGCTCCAAGAAAATCAAGGGCTTCGTACAGACCGTCACCTACATGCCCCACTTCATCTCCGTGGTGGTCATCGTCTCGATGCTCAACATCTTCCTGTCCCCGGGCTCCGGCATCCTGGGCCGCTTCTTCGGCGACGAATCGCTGATGGGCTCCACCAGCGCCATCACCGCCGTCTACTGGATCTCCGAAGTCTGGCAGCACGTCGGCTGGAACTCCATCATCTACCTGGCCGCGCTCGCCGGCGTGGACACCTCGCTGTACGAGGCCGCGAAGATCGATGGCGCCGGCCGTCTGCAACTGATCCGTTACGTCGACCTGCCGGCGATCATGCCGACCTGCGCGATCCTGCTCATCATGAACATGGGTTCCGTGCTCAACGTGGGTTTCGACAAGATCTACCTGATGCAGAATTCGCTGAATATGCCGGCCACCGAGGTCATCGCGACCTACACCTACAAGATCGGTATTATTAACGGCCAGTATTCGTATTCGACCGCCATCGGCCTGTTCAATACCTTGGTCAACTTCGTCTTCCTGATCACCGCGAACGCGATCGCCAAGCGCGTTTCCGATACGAGCATTTTCTAGGAGGCAGTCATCATGTCTGCAACAACAACCGGGGCCGTTGCCCAAAGCAAGAACGATATTCCCTGGAACAAGCATGTACGTCAGAAGAAAACGCCAGGTGATCTGGCCGTCGACTTTGTCATCGTGCTGCTTCTGGTGTTCACCGTGGTCGCAGTGCTCTACCCCCTGTGGTTCGTGGTCATCGCATCGTTCTCCGACCCGAATGCCGTGGCCGGCGGCGAAGTGACCCTGCTGCCCAAAGGCGTGACCTTCGTCGGGTATGCGAAGGTGTTCGCCAACCATCGCATCTGGCAGGGCTATCTCAACACGATCATCTACTCGGTGGTCGGCACCGCGGTCAACATGGCCGTGACCATCCCCTGCGCCTTCGCGCTGTCCCGTCGCGAATTCAAGCCGCGCCGCGTCATCATGTTCCTGTTCACCGTCACCATGTTCATCAGCGGCGGCCTGATTCCGAACTATTTGCTGTACAAAGCCCTCGGCATCAACAACACCATGTGGGTGTTCATCCTGCCCGGCGCTGTCTCCGTATACAACGTGATCGTGGCGCGCTCCTTCTTCGAAACCTCCATTCCGGAGGAACTGCATGATGCTGCGCAGATCGACGGCCTGAGCTACTTCGGCTACTTCTTCAAGATCGTGCTGCCGTTAAGCTCCGCCATCCTCGCCGTCATCGGCCTGTACTACTTCGTCGGCCACTGGAACGACTTCATGACAGGCTTGATCTACATCACCGACGACACAAAGCAGCCGTTGCAGGTGGTCTTGCAGCAGTTGCTGCTGGTGGCACAAGGCACCGGTACGAACGTCAACGCCGCGGCCCAACAGCAGGCGGCCGACCAGATCAAGTTCGGCATCATCATCGTCTCCACCCTGCCTCTGCTGGTGCTGTACCCGTTCCTGCAGAAGTACTTCAACAAGGGCGTCATGCTCGGCGCCGTCAAGGGCTGATTGAAAGGGATTCGCCATGCTCGCTCGTTTTTCCGTGGCCTATGAACGGTTCTGCCGTCTGCTGCTCACGATCTTCGTGGTGAACATCGCCATGCTCGTGCACACACTGCTGGGTGCCGTGGTGCTGGGATTCTTCCCATCCTGCGCCGCCGCGCAAACCACGTTCCGCACGTGGCTGCGTGCTGAGGATCGGTCGATGCGTGCCAAGGAAGTATGGGGCATCTTCCACGGCGCATGGAAAAACGAGCTCAAGCAGGCGAATCTCTTCGGCTGGCCGTTGGCCGTATGCTGGGTGGTGCTCGCCATCGACTACTACATGATGAACTGGCATGCACGCGGAACGTTCGACGTGGCGGTTTCCGGCGTACTGTTCGTGCTGGCACTGGTATTGCTGGCCTTCACCATGCTGGTCTGGGTGGTGCGCGCGAACTATGACGAACGTCCGCTGTGGATCGTCCGCACAACACTGACCATGATCGTGGCCCGTCCGCTGTGCACCCTGCTGCAGATCGGACTCGCACTGCTGGCGATCCTTGCCTGGGCGCAATGGCCGGGTCTGCTCATGGTGTTCGGCATGTCGCTGCCGATGTTCTGCACTGCGTGGATCGTGTACTCGTTCGGCCGGATTCCGGGAATGGACATCCATGACCGGGAGCAGCCGGGCATCCGATACGCGAAAAGCTGAACGGCAGAGTGTCGCCAAAGAAAGGCGGGCATACAATGGAATCCGCTTCACAAAGCCGCCAAGCAGACAAGGCAAAACCATTGGTATCGATCAAAGACATCGCAAAAGAGGCCGGCGTCTCCAGTTGCACCGTGTCATTGGTCATGAACAACAAGGACCGCAATCGCGTCAGCAAGGCGGTGGCGCAACGAGTGCGCGGAACGGCCCAATCAATGGGATACAAGCCGAACTCCGTGGCGCGTACATTGCGCACCAGCAGGTCGTATGTCCTCGGCTTTATCACCGATGAGATCGCCACCTCGCCACATGCCGGGCGCGTACTGGTGGGAGCGCAGGAGGCAGCGCGCAAACTCGGCTATATTCTGCTCACCGTCAACACGGGAAACGATCGGGAACTGGAGAACCAGGAGATCGCGGCCCTGCGGCAGTACCGCGTGGACGGTTTCCTGTATGCCATGATGTACCACCGTGTTGTGGAGATCCCCGCCGAACTCGAAGGCAGCCCCACGGTCGTCGTCGACAGCGAAGACGAGAATCGCAAGATTCCCTCGATCTACCCCGACGACGAAATGGCAGGGTACGATGCCACCAATCGGCTGATTCAGGCCGGCTGCAAACGCATCGTTTACTACGGTTCCTCAATCACCATTATCGCCCAGGGGGAGCGGTTCGCCGGGTATCGCCGAGCGCTCGCGGACGCGGGCATCCCCTTCGACGAGCAGTTGGTCGTCAACGTGGAAGAGGCCACAAACGCCGCTTCGGAAGCCGGTCGCGTGTTCGACGAGATCAAGCCGGACGGCATCTTCTGCTTCAACGATGTGCGCGCGACCTTCATCTACGAGGCGGCCAGAGAGCGGTCGGTCGGCATCGGCACAGACGTTTCCGTGATCAGCATCGACAACCAGCCGCTCATTACGGACGTGCTCAAGCCCGCGTTGACCACCTTGGAGCTTCCTCACTACGAAATGGGCTTCGAAGCGGTGCATCAGCTGGTCGCCATGATCGACGATGAAGCCGCCACGGAAAGCCTTGCACGCAGTGAGGATTCGATCAGGCGTTTGGAGAACGGCCCGATGACACCGTTGCGATGCCGCATCATCGAACGCGATTCGATCGTTTCCTGACGGCACTGCGTCTTTGAGTATTTCCATCCATTTTCCATATTCATTTCACACGTGTAGAGGGGTCTACTATGTCGAATACCTATTCCATCTCCGTCGAAACCGGCGGCTACCGGCAGCTCGATCTGTTCGCCGAACGCTGTGGCGAGGGGAACGCCGTCGTCACCGTTGCGGACGGCAACGGCGTCGCAATCGCGGCGCACACCATGCCCATCGCCGAACGCAGGCATCATTTCTCCATTGCGGTGCCGCAGAAATCCACCGTCACCGTGGCGGCAAGCGGCCTGGTTGTACGCTTCGGCTACCTTTCCGAATGCGATGACCTGCTTGACAACGGCGTTCGCTACGTGAACATGAATCCAAGCGACACCGATTGGCCTGCACAGCCCACGCTGGAACAGATCTACAACCGTTTCGGGCGTTCGGGCGCGCATTTCGAACCGTTCGCACGTTGGATGAACGATCCGAACGGCCTGTGCCAGTTCCAAGGGCGCTACCACCTGTTCTTCCAGCTCAACCCGTATGGTTTCGGCTGGGACAATATGCATTGGGGGCACGCGGTAAGCCGTGATCTGGTGCATTGGACTCATCTGCCAGTCTTCCTGGAACCGCAGCCCGAACTGCACACCGACGAGCGTATCGTCGGCGGCGCGTTCTCCGGTTCGGCCGTGACCGTGGACGAGCATGACAATCCGGTCGCCGGCAACGAGGCAAACGCCATCCGCCTGTACCTGACCCGTCATCTGGAAACCCGCGGCGACGAATCCTCCGTCACCGAATACCAGACCACCTGCCTGTGCGAGGACGGCGTGCATGTTCGCGTGGAATCGCCGGTGGCGCTGCGTGCGAATGACGATTTTGGCTATGACTTCCGTGATCCGAAGGTTGAATGCGGCATGGTCGGCGAGGCGCTCGACCCGGATCGTGCCTATATGGTAACCGCCACCAATCTGCCGGTATCGGAATTTGGCGCAGACGCCGCCGATAGTGCGGTTCCCGGCATCAGCACCCAGAACACCGGCGGCTGGTTCACTTATTCTCCTCAGGGCAAGCCGGGGGTCGACCAGCCGAACAACGCCACCGTTCCCGCCATGACATTGTTCTCCGCGAAGAAACCGCTCAAGCGCAATGTGACATGGCGCTACGAAGGGCCGGTGCTCGCCGATTTCGGTCATCAGATCGCACGCACCTACGAATGCCCTGACCTGTTCCAGGTCGACGGCGTGACCGTTGCCGTGGGCGCGCTGATGCATTACCGCGACAAGCAGGGACGTTTCCAGCAGGTGCGCTGGTATGCCGGCGACTTGGTGAATACCGATAATGGTCCGAAACTGGATGTCAAGGCCAGCGACTGGTGCGATTTCGGCACCGGATATTACGCCACGCAAAGCTTCGTCGACGATAACGGCCGTCGCATCGTATTCGGCTGGTTCACCGATTTTCCGGAGATGCGTGTCGAACAGCCATGCCTGGCCAACGGCATGATGTCGCTGCCGCGCGAATTGCATGTGCGTGACGGCAGGCTGTACAGCAAGCCGGTGAGCGAAGTGTACCGCGAGCTGCTCGGCGAGCGTCTTGCCGTGCACGGCGATGGCGGGGATATGGTCGTTACGGCTCCCGGCAACGCATACTATGCGAACGTGCATCTGGCGGATGATGCCGATGCCATCATGGTGCTGGCGAAGGGCGTCAACCCGCAGGACGGCAGGCCGACCGAACTGCTGCTGCAGCGCACTGATGGCGTGACCCGCCTGGTGGCCAAGGGCACTGCGGTGGAGGATGTCGACTTCGACAGCGGCATCACCGATGTTCGCCAGGTGGAGGTGTTCTTCGACCGCAATGTTGTCGAAGTGTTCCTCAATGGCGGTCAGGCGGCAGGAAGCATGCTGTTCCAAGGCGCTGATGGCGACGGTGAGCTTCGCATCGCGTCGTCCGGCAAGATCGATGCGGTTGATGCGCGTGCATTGAACGGTATTTGGCGCTAAGACGTAGAGCCGTATCCGGCGGCCCCGTTCCTGCGTGTTCCTTGTGACACGGCGGGTGCGGGGCCGCTGCCGTATGTGCAGGGGTATGTACACGATATGTGCGAGATATGGGCACGATATGTGCGCTGCGTTGTAATTTGCCGGCGGATGTTGCATGTCATGCTATGTTGCGACACAGCGCGGGTGAATCCGTGGGCGGTGACGACCTAGGTAAACGTTTGACTACTGACATGCGCGTGTGGCGTCTCACCATGTAATGCGAAAAGCGGGGGAGAGGGGTGTTTTGGCACGTGCCTTTCCTATACTTGAGGGCACGTCCGGCAATTCGCCGAGGCGGCAACTGGATATTCACACCTCACGTTTAGGGAGTTCCATGAACAAGGCAATCATCACCGTCGTCGGTCAGGATACTGTCGGCATCATCGCCCGCGTCTGCACCTATCTTTCCGCGCACCAGGTCAACGTGCTCGACATCTCCCAGACCATCATCGACGGTTTCTTCAACATGATGATGATTGTGGATTATTCCAACGCGGACGAGGAATTCGGCACAGTCGTCGACGACCTCGACAAGCTCGGCGAGGAGATCGGCGTGCGCATCCGCTGCCAGCGCGAAGAGATCTTCACCAAGATGCACCGCGTCTGAGCTGCTGGTCAGGCAAGTAACCGAATCTTCGAATCCGAGCAACCGTAAGGAAAAACCATGCTGAATATCATGGAGGTCCACGAGACCAACAAGATGATCGAGCAGGAGAAGCTCGACGTGCGCACCATCACCATGGGCATCAGCCTGCTGGACTGCGCCGCCGACAGCGTCGACGAGGTCTGCGAGAACATCTACAACAAGATCACCACGTATGCCAAGGATCTCGTATCCACCGGCCAGGCCATCGAACGCGACTACGGCATCCCGATCGTCAATAAGCGTATCACCGTCACTCCGATCTCGCTGGTGGGCGCAAGCTCCTGCAAGAGCTCCGAGGACTTCGTCAAAATCGCGCACGCGCTCGACCGTGCTGCCAAGAAGGTCGGCGTCGACCTGATCGGCGGCTACTCCGCACTCGTATCCAAGTCCATGACCCCGGCCGAGGAGATGCTTATCCGTTCCCTGCCGCAGGCGCTTTCCGAAACCGACATCGTGTGCTCCTCCGTGAACGTGGGCTCCACCAAAACCGGCATCGACATGAACTCCGTCGAACTGCTCGGCCACATCGTCAAGGACATCGCGCACGCCACCGCAGACAATGATTCCTACGGTTGCGTGAAGTTCGTGGCATTCTGCAACGCCCCGGACGACAACCCGTTCATGGCCGGCGGCTTCCATGGCGTGACCGAAGGCGACGCGGTCATCAACGTCGGCGTTTCCGGCCCGGGTGTGGTCTCCCGTGCATTGGACGAGGCCAAGGGCAAGGATTTCGAGTTCTTGTGCGAAACCATCAAGCGCACCGCGTTCAAGATCACGCGCGTCGGCCAGCTGGTGGCCCAGGAGGCTTCCCGTCGCCTCGGCATTCCATTCGGCATCATCGACCTTTCCCTTGCGCCAACCCCGGCCGTAGGCGATTCCGTCGGCGAAGTGCTTGAAAAGATCGGCCTCGAACAGGTTGGCGCACCGGGCACCACCGCGGCGCTCGCCATGCTCAACGACCAGGTGAAGAAGGGCGGCATCATGGCGTCCTCCTACGTCGGCGGACTTTCCGGCGCGTTCATCCCTGTCTCCGAAGACAAGAACATGATCGATGCAGCCACCAACGGCTGCCTGAAGATCGAAAAGCTCGAGGCTATGACCTGCGTATGCTCCGTCGGCCTTGACATGATTGCCATTCCGGGCGACACCACCGCGTCCACCATCTCCGGCATCATCGCCGACGAGGCCGCCATTGGCATGGTCAACCAGAAGACCACCGCCGTGCGTGTAATCCCGGTGGAAGGCAAGGGCGTGGGCGAGATGGCCAACTTCGGCGGCCTCATGGGCTACGCGCCGATCATTCCGGTGAACCAGACCAGCTGCGAGGCCTTCGTGACCCGTGGCGGCCGCATTCCGGCGCCGATCCACTCCTTCAAGAACTGACGTTCTTACGAAAGAACCCGACCTTCCTGCACGGAGGGCCGGGCTCTTTTGCGTTTGTAAAACTGTTTTTACTTACCGCCGGCAAAGTTCAACTGTCGCCAGGCTTCGTAGATGGCGATGGAGGCGCAGTTGGTGAGATTCAGGCTACGCAGCGAAGGACGCATCGGCAGACGCACCTGCTCGGCCACATGCGGGCCGGCCATGATGTCCATCGGATCGGGGATATTGCCCGGTTCCGGACCGAACAGCAGGATGTCGGTCGGCCTGTATTCGATGTCGGTGTACAGCTTGGTGGCGTGCGCGGTGAAGGCGATGATGCGCGAATCCGGCATCGATTCCACCAGATCCTCGAAATTCGGGTGCAGCACCACATGCGCCATGTCATGGTAGTCGAGCCCCGCACGGCGCAGCTTGGTATCCCGCAGATTGAAACCCAAAGGTTCCACCAGGTGCAGAATCGTTCCCGTCACGGCGCACAGGCGGATCGCGGAACCCGTGTTGCCCGGAATACGCGGGGAGTAGTAGCACAGGTGCGGGGTGGAGGTCTCCGCCTTCGCCGCGTCCTTCGCGCTCAGCATCGCGTCCACCACGGAAATCGGATTGCCGTGCGCGTCGGTCACCAGTTCGTCCGGGCCGTAATTGGACTTGCGGTACCCGTATTCGAACATCTTCTCGACCTTGGCTTCGGCCGCCTGCGTCTCGGCGTCGCGCGTTGCGCCCTGCGTGTTATCGGTATGTTCTTCGTTCGTCATAAATGCTAAGAATAGGAACGATGAACGACACGAACACCACATACGACACCGCCGTACGTGACGCCGACTTTGACGACTTTGCCGATTCCGCCACCGCCGTCACCTCCGATGCTTCCGATGCTGACGAAATCGCAACGACGCTCGCGCAATGGTGGCAGACCAACGCGCGCGACCTGCCATGGCGATTCGGCCGCACCACACCGTGGGGCGTGCTCGTTTCCGAAGTGATGAGCCAGCAGACGCAGATGGGCCGCGTCGTGCCGTATTGGACCGCATGGATGGACCGATGGCCGGACGCAGCCGCGCTCGCCGACGCGCCGAAATCCGACGTGATCACCGCATGGGGGCGGCTTGGCTATCCGCGGCGCGCCCTGCGATTGCAGGAATGCGCGCACGTCATCGCATACGATTACGCCGACGAGCTGCCGCATACGTACGACGAATTGCTTGCTCTGCCCGGCATCGGTGATTACACGGCAAGCGCGGTGCTGTCGTTCGCTTTCGGCGAACGTATCGCGGTGGTCGACACGAACATCCGCCGTGTGCTGTCACGTGCGTTCGTCGGCGTCGAATCGCTCGGCGGCAGCGCAAGTCCCGCGGAACGCGCGCTGGCGAAACGGCTGTTGCCGGACGATGATTCCGCGAAATGCCGTCGTTTCGATCGCCCGTCCGTCGTGTGGAACCAGGCCGTCATGGAACTCGGCGCGACGGTGTGCACTGCGAAATCGCCATTATGCGAAGCCTGTCCGATCGCCGGAAAATGCGCGTTCCTACGCAACGGAAGACCGGGATTGGGGCAGCGGCGTACGCGACCACGCCAACGATTCCAAGGTACGGACCGGCAGGTGCGCGGGCTGGTGCTGAACGCGCTGCGCGGCCTGCCGGATGGCGAGACGGTGCTTGATCGCAAGAGCGCCGAACGGCTGTGGAAAGACCACGTGCAGCTGGACAAATGCATCGCGTCGCTTGACGAGGACGGTCTGATCGAAATCCTGCCCGGGGGAGGGGTGCGGCTGCCGGTGTAACGTACACGGCATGCGTGGTGCGTGCGGCCGCGGTGCCGCACGGAGGATGACACGCTAGACTGGGAGCCATGGCTTACAAGACCTCCCCGCGGACCGGTAAGAAACGTACGAAACAACAGCAGGCGATGTATCGCCGCCGCCGCATCGTTTTCGGTATCGCGACGGTGCTGGTGCTGAGCTTCATCGTATTCTGCCTGTATTCGCTGACGCAGGGCGTCGTCGCTGTCAACCGCGAAATCCACCATGCCGATGTTTACGCGATCTCCCGCAAGGAGGTGCCGTCGCCGACCCAACAGCAGAAAAGCAGCGTCCCCGATTGCGACGCATCCAACGTCGCGCTGTCGCTTACTCCGGCCGCATCGAGCTTCGGTGTGGGCGGCACGATGGACTTCACCGCTTCCGTGAAATACAACGGTTCCGGCAAGGCTGGCTGTCTGATCGACGTGTCCCAGGCGGGCATGGTGCTGACGATCAAGTCGGGCAAGGACGTGGTCTGGAAATCGAACGTATGCCCCGTGGACACGGATTACCGGCTGATAGCCAAGGGCGACGAGGTCAAGCAGACGATCGCTTGGCCGGGCGTGCGTTCCGGCAGCGAATGCGCCGACGCGGCGGACCTGCCGAACGTGGACCGTGGCGTGTATTCGGCCCAACTGTCGGTCGAAGGACATGCGAAAACCAAGTCGGAACCGGTCGGTATCACGGTTGAGTGAAAATCTACAGGTTATGCTATTCTTATGACTTTGCGTAGATGCGTGTCATATAGCGGGCACGCTGACAAGGAAGAAGCGCCCGCGTATTAGGCATATGGTGGCCAATGAGAGCGCTTCCGGGGAAACATATCGATACGATTAGCGAGCGATAAGGAACGTCCATTGGCTGAGGCTACGACGAACACCACCACCATCATCGCACGCGCCGACCAGCATGATATTGATCTGCACAAGGCGTCGGACCGTGTGAATTTCGGCTCCATCCGCGAGCCCATTGATGTACCCTACCTGTTGGGTGTACAGACTGACAGCTTTGACTGGCTCATCGGCAACGAGCGCTGGCAGAAGCGAGTCCAGGAGGATCTGGAGAACGGCACCAACACCGTGCCCCACACCTCCGGTCTTGACGAGGTCTTCCAGGAGATCTCCCCGATCGAGAACTTCGCTCAGACCATGAGCCTGACCTTCTCCGATCCGTACTTCGAAGAACCGCGCCACACCGTGCAGGAATGCAAGGAGAAGGATTACACCTACTCCGCGCCGCTGTACGTGAACGCCGAATTCGAGAACGGCGACACCGGCGAAATCAAGTCCCAGACCGTGTTCATGGGCGATTTCCCGCTGCAGACCCCGCACGGCACCTTCATCATCGGTGGTACCGAGCGAGTGATCGTGTCCCAGCTCGTGCGTTCCCCGGGCGTGTACTTCGACCGTTCCCAGGACCGTACCTCCGATAAGGAAGTCTTCGGCGCGAAGATCATCCCGAGCCGTGGCGCATGGCTCGAGTTCGAGATCGACAAGCGCGACGTCCTCGGCGTGCGCGTGGACCGTAAGCGCAAGCAGTCCGCCATCGTGTTCCTCATGGCCATCGGCATGACCAAGGATGAAATTGCCGACGCCTTCAAGGACTACCCGCTGGTCATGGACGCTCTCGCCAAGGAGACCGTGCAGACCCAGGACGAGGCCCTGACCGACCTGTACCGCAAGATCCGTCCGGCCGACACCCCGACTCCGGAAGCCGGCAAGAACCTGCTGGACTCCTTCTACTTCAACACCAAGCGTTACGATCTGGCCCGCGTCGGCCGTTACAAGATCAACCGCAAGCTTGGTCTGGAAAAGGACGTCAACGACCGCAGCCTGTCCCGCGAGGACATCATCGCCACCATCAAGTACTTGGTCACCCTGCATGCGGGCGAGACCAAGTTCCCGGGCAAGCGCGACGGCCAGGACGTTGACCTGCGCGTGGACGTCGACGATATCGACCACTTCGGCAACCGTCGTATCCGCCAGGTCGGCGAGCTGATCCAGAACCAGCTGCGCACCGGTCTGAGCCGTATGGAGCGTGTGGTCCGCGAACGTATGACCACCCAGGATCCCGAGGCCATCACCCCGCAGTCCCTGATCAACATCCGTCCGGTGAACGCCACCATCAAGGAGTTCTTCGGAACCTCCCAGCTGTCCCAGTTCATGGACCAGAACAACCCGCTGGCTGGCGTGACCAACAAGCGTCGTCTGTCCGCTCTGGGCCCCGGCGGCCTGTCCCGCGACCGCGCCTCCATGGAAGTGCGAGACGTGCACCCGTCCCATTTCGGCCGTATGTGCCCGATCGAGTCTCCTGAAGGCCCGAACATCGGTCTGATCGGCTCCTTGGCAACCTTCGGACGCATCAACCCGTTCGGTTTCATCGAGACCCCGTACCGCAAGGTCGTCAACGGCCACGTCACCGACGAAGTCGAGTACATGACCGCAGACCGCGATGCCGAGCACGTCATCGCCCAGGCCAACCAGGAGCTCGACGAGAACGGCAACTTCGTCAAGAAGCAGGCCCTTGCCCGAGTCGGCGAAGAGGAAGCGGTCGATGTGCCGGTCAGCTCCGTCGATTACATGGACGTCTCCCCGCGTCAGATGGTTTCCGTCGGCGCCTCCCTGATTCCGTTCCTGGAGCACGATGAGGGACACCGAGCGCTGATGGGCACCAACATGCAGCGTCAGGCCGTGCCGCTGATCGAATCCGAGCGTCCGCTCGTGGGCACCGGCGCCGAATGGCGCGCCGCCGTCGATTCCGGCGACGTCATCCTGGCCGAGAAGCCGGGCGTGGTGACCTACGTGTCCGCCGACATCATCCGTACCATGAACGACGATGGCACCACCAGCTCTTACAAGCTGGCCAAGTTCCAGCGCTCCAACCAGACCACCTGCTACAACCAGGTCCCGCTCATCCACGACGGCGAACGCGTGGAAGCCGGCACCGTGCTGGCCGATGGTCCGGCAACCCAGAAGGGCGAGATGGCACTGGGCAAGAACCTGCTCATCGCCTTCATGCCGTGGAACGGCTACAACTACGAGGATGCTGTGATCATCTCCCAGCGCCTCGTGCAGGACGACACCCTGAGCTCCATCCACATCGAGGAGTACGAGATCGACGCCCGCGAAACCAAGCTGGGTGCCGAAGAGATCACCCGCGACCTGCCGAACGTCGGCGAGGACGCGGTGGCCAACCTCGACGAGCGTGGCATCATCCGCATCGGCGCCGAAGTCGAAGCCGGCGACATTCTGGTCGGCAAGGTCACCCCGAAGGGCGAGACCGAGCTGACTCCGGAAGAGCGTCTGCTGCGCGCCATCTTCGGTGAGAAGAGCCGCGAGGTGCGTGACACCTCGCTGCGCGTGCCTCACGGCGAGACCGGCACCGTCATCGCGGTCAAGGAAATCACCCGCGAAGACGCCGAGGAAGACGGCGACGAACTGCCGAACGGCGTGAACCAGATGATTCGCGTCTACATCGCACAGCACCGTAAGATCACCCAGGGCGACAAGCTCTCCGGCCGTCACGGCAACAAGGGCGTCATCTCCCGCATCCTGCCGGAAGAGGACATGCCGTTCCTCGCCGACGGTACTCCGGTCGACATCATGCTGAACCCGCTGGGCGTGCCTTCTCGAATGAACCTTGGCCAGGTGCTGGAACTGCACCTCGGCTGGATCGCGCACGCCGGCTGGGACATCTCCCTCGACCCGGATGCCGAGGCCGCTTGGAAGAAGTACGTGCCGCAGGGCGCCGAAAAGGGCGCTCCGGGCACTCCGGTGGCCACCCCGGTGTTCGACGGCGTCCGTCCGGAAACCATCAAGGGCCTGCTCAGCTGCACCCTTCCGGACCGCGACGGCAACAAGCTCGTCGGCCCCGACGGCAAGGCGACCCTGTTCGACGGCCGTACCGGCGAACCGTTCCCGAAGCCGATCTCCGTGGGCTACATGTACATGCTGAAGCTGCACCACCTGGTCGACGACAAGATCCACGCCCGCTCCACCGGCCCGTACTCCATGATCACCCAGCAGCCGCTGGGCGGCAAGGCTCAGTTCGGTGGCCAGCGCTTCGGCGAGATGGAAGTGTGGGCCCTCGAGGCCTACGGTGCCGCCTACACGCTGCACGAAATGATGACCACCAAGTCCGATGACGTCGACGGCCGCGTGCGCGTCTACGGCGCCATCGTGAAGGGCGAGAACCTGCCGCCGGCAGGCATCCCGGAGTCCTTCAAGGTGCTGCTTAAGGAAATGCAGTCCCTGTCCCTGAATGTCGAAGTGCTCAACGCCGAAGGCGTGGCCATCGACATGAAGGACGAGGATGACGATCCGTCCACTTCCTCCGATGACCTCGGCTTCAACATCGGTGCGCGTCCTGACGCCGCCGCCAAGGAAGACCAGGTTGCCGAGGAGCCCGAATTCCAGTGATTGAAAGGATTGGCCGCGCTGCAGCACAGCGTGCAGCGCGGCCAATCCCCGAACAACGTGATAAGCATTAAGAATCGATAGACAGGACAATAGAGTGCTGGACGTCAACGAATTTGACAAACTGAGGATCGGACTGGCCACCGCCGACGACATCCGTAACTGGAGCTACGGCGAGGTCAAGAAGCCGGAGACCATCAACTACCGTACCCTGAAGCCGGAGAAAGACGGCCTGTTCGGCGAGCAGATCTTCGGACCTACCCGCGACTGGGAATGCGCCTGCGGCAAGTACAAGCGCGTGCGCTTCAAGGGCATCGTCTGCGAACGCTGCGGCGTGGAAGTCACCAAGAGCCGTGTGCGTCGTGAGCGCATGGGCCACATCGAGCTCGCCGCTCCGGTGACCCACATCTGGTTCTTCAAGGGTGTGCCGTCCCGACTGGGCTACCTGCTGGACATCGCGCCGAAGGACCTCGAGAAGGTCATCTACTTCGCGGCCTACATGGTCACCAAGGTGGACGAAGAGCAGCGTCATCAGGACCTGCCGGACCTGCAGCAGGAGTTCGACAACGAGATCGCCAACCTCGAGAAGCGCCGCAACGCCGAAATCGAGGAGCGCGCCAAGAAGGTCGAAGCCGATTTGGCCGAGCTCGAAGCCGAAGGCGAAGCCAAGGGCTCCGCACGCGCCAAGCTGCGCAACAGCGCCGAGCGTGAAATGGCCGCCATCCGTACCCGCTACGACGAGCAGATCCAGCGTCTGAGCGCCGTGTTCGACCGCTTCAAGACCCTGAAGCCGGGAGACATGGAAGGCGACGTCGACCTGTGGCGTGAGATGGAAGACCGCTACGGCGATTACTTCGAAGGCTGCATGGGCGCCGAAGCCATCAAGAAGCGTCTGCAGGACTTCGACCTCGAGGCAGCCTCCAAGCAGCTGCGCGAAGAGATCGACACGGGCACCGGCCAGCGCAAGGCCCGCGCCCTGAAGCGTCTGAAGGTCGTCAACGCGTTCCTGACCACCGGCAACAAGCCGGAGGCCATGGTGCTCGACGTGATCCCGGTCATCCCGCCGGACCTGCGCCCGATGGTGCAGCTCGACGGTGGCCGTTTCGCCACCTCCGACCTCAACGACCTCTACCGTCGTGTGATCAACCGTAACAACCGTCTGAAGCGCCTCATCGAGCTCGGCGCCCCGGAGATCATGCTCAACAACGAGAAGCGCATGCTCCAGGAAGCCGTCGACTCCCTGTTCGACAACGGCCGTCGTGGCCGTCCGGTCACCGGCGCTTCGAACCGTCCGCTCAAGTCCCTGAGCGACATGCTCAAGGGCAAGCAGGGCCGTTTCCGTCAGAACCTGCTCGGTAAGCGTGTGGATTACTCTGGCCGTTCCGTGATCGTGGTCGGCCCGTCCCTGCGCATGCACCAGTGCGGTCTGCCGAAGCCGATGGCCCTCGAGCTGTTCAAGCCGTTCGTCATCAAGCGCCTCGTGGACCAGGGCTTCGCGCAGAACATGAAGAGCGCCAAGCGCCTCGTGGACCGCGCCGACTCCGAAGTGTGGGGCGTGCTCGAAGAGGTCATCTCCGAGCATCCGGTGCTCCTGAACCGTGCACCTACGCTGCACCGTCTGGGCATCCAGGCATTCGAGCCGATCCTGGTGGAAGGCAAGGCCATCCACCTGCCGCCGCTTGCCTGCGCCGCATTCAACGCCGACTTCGATGGCGATCAGATGGCAGTCCACCTGCCGCTGTCCGCCGAAGCCCAGGCTGAGGCCCGTTCCCTGATGATGGCTTCCGACAACATCCTGAAGCCGGCAGACGGCCACACCGTGACCATGCCGAGCCAGGACATGATCCTCGGTCTGTATTACCTGACCACCGTCATCGACGGCGCCAAGGGCCAGGGCCGCGTGTTCTCCTCGCTGGAAGAGGCCGAAATGGCGCTCGACAAGCACGAGATCGACATGCAGGCCAAGGTGCTCATCCGCCTTCCGCGGGACTTCGTGCTGCCGAAGGACTGGGAGCCGGGCGAGGTCAAGGTCGTCGATCCGGAACCGGGCAGCCCGGACGTGGTCAAGGAGGAGCGTTTCCATGACGGCTCCGTCCTGTTCGCCACCTCCTACGGCCGTATCCTGTTCAACGGCACCTTGCCGGTCGACTACCCGTTCGTCAACGAGCAGGCGCCGAAGAAGCGTCTGAGCAAGATCGTCGACGACATCGCGACCCGTTACTCCACCGCTCAGGTGGCCGTGACGCTGGACGCCCTGAAGGATCTGGGCTTCACCCGCGCACCGTGGTCCGGCGTGTCCTTCGCGTTCTCCGACGTTATCCAGCCGCCGGAACTGGACGAGTACATCGAAAAGTACGAAGGCGAAGCCGACAAGGTTAACGAGAACTACGAAATCGGTATGCTCACCGAAGAGGAGCGTCGTCAGGAACTGGTCGACCTGTGGACCAAGTGCACCAGCGAGGTCTCCGAGGCGGTTGAGGAACACTTCGATTCCAAGAACAACCTGGCCATCATCGTGCAGTCCGGTGCACGAGGAAACATGATGCAGATCAACCAGATCGCAGGTATGCGAGGCTTGGTGGCAAACCCGAAGGGCGAGATCATTCCTCGACCGGTCAAGTCCAACTACCGTAAGGGCCTGTCCGTGCTGGAATACTTCATCTCCCAGCACGGCGCGCGTAAGGGTCTGGCCGATACCGCACTGCGTACCGCAGAGTCTGGCTACCTGACCCGTCGTCTGGTGGACGTCTCCCAGGACGTGATCGTGCGTGAGGAGGACTGCGGCACCAAGCGCGGCCTGACCATGAAGGTCGGCGAACGCGATGCCGAAGGCAACCTGCACCTGGTCAAGGCCGCCGACGGTGGCCCGTACTCCCGTCTGCTCGCGGCCGACGTCATCGACCCGGCCGACGGCGAGACCGTGCTGTACAAGGCCGGCGACGCCCTGTCCATGGACGTGCTCAACGATCTCGTTGCCCACGGTGTGGAAGAGGTCAAGGCCCGTTCCGTGCTGACCTGCGAATCCAAGCGTGGCGTGTGCGCCAAGTGCTACGGCTGGTCCCTGGCCACCAACAAGCTGGTGGACGTCGGCGAGGCCGTCGGCATCGTGGCAGCACAGTCCATCGGTGAGCCTGGTACCCAGCTGACGCTGCGTTCCTTCCACTCCGGCGGCGTCGCTTCCGCTTCCGATATCACCCAGGGTCTTCCGCGTGTCACCGAGCTTTTCGAAGCCCGTACCCCGAAGGGCGAGGCTCCGATCGCGGAGTTCGCCGGCGTGGTCAAGGTGGAAGACACCGAGCGCGGCCGTCAGGTCACCCTGAAGCCGGACGACGACTCCGTCGAGCCGATCGTCTACCCGGTGACCCGTCGTGCGCCGATGCTGGTCAAGGACGGCGACCATGTCGAAGCCGGCACCCAGCTCATCGAAGGCTCCGTCGACCCGAAGAAGATCCTGCGCATCCTCGGCCCGCGCGCCGCACAGGTGAACATCGTGGAGGAAGTGCACACCGTGTACCGCTCCCAGGGCGTGGATATCCACGACAAGCACATCGAGGTCATCGTGCACCAGATGCTGCGTCGCATCACCGTGATCGACTCCGGCGACACCGACCTGCTGCCGGGCGAACTCGTGGACAAGGCACGCTTCAAGGCCGCCAACATGGAAGCCGTGAAGAACGGTGGCAAGCCGGCCGCCGGCCGTCCGGAGCTGATGGGCATCACCAAGGCTTCGCTGGCCACCGATTCCTGGCTGTCCGCGGCCTCCTTCCAGGAGACCACCCGCGTGCTCACCGAAGCCGCCCTGAACCAGAAGGTCGATGACCTGAAGGGCCTCAAGGAGAACGTCATCATCGGTAAGCTCATCCCGGCAGGTACCGGCCTCGCCCGTTACCGCAACGCCACGGTGGAGCCCGACAAGGCCATCCGCGACACCATCTACCCGAACTTCGGTTTGGGCGGCGAAGGCACCGACAGCTCCTTCGGCGACACCGACCTGTCCGATGTGGACTTCTCCAACATCGACTTCGGCGACCTGAAGCTGGGCGATGACTTCAACCCGGATGACTTCCTGGACGACAACGGCGGCCAGACCGATCTGGGCGACACCCTGTGAGATTCCCCTCACGATAGTCGACAGACGAATCATCTGACATAGCAAAAGGCGGAAGCGACCAATACCGGTCGGTTCCGCCTTTCGCTATATCTATATGTCGTGGGATTGCGAGGTTGTGGATTAATCGCGGGGGAGGGTTTCGCAGTCGTCTTTTGACGTTACTTGATCTTCTCCGAAAGCGTGGTTTCCAGATCCTTCAACGAACCGCTGAGATCGGCCTCCTTCGCGGCCTTTTGCAAATCGGACTGATCCAGGGTCGGCGAATCGATGTCGGACATCTTCGAATGAAGATCCTGAAGCTTTTCGTAATCGGCGGACCCATACTCGATATCGTTGAGATTCAGATCGGCCATCTGATCCACAATGTCCTTCTTCTTGCTGACGCTTTCCTGCATATCCGCGCCATACTCGGCATAGGACTTGACGGGAACCTTGGCCAGATCGCCGGCGTCGGCGGCACAGCTTTCGAGCGCCTTGGAAAGATCGCGATAGTACGAAGACATGTCGGCGGAGTCGAATTTCGGCAGCTTCGTGCAGGTATGCGTCATCTTCATGAGCGCGGGCATGGTCTGGGCCAGATCGTTCATGTACCTCTCGTATTTCACACGGTCCCGCTCGAACGTCTCGTACTTCTCCTTGACGTCCTTGTCTTTCTTCACGGCCTTCATGGCAGCCAGCTTGTCGCTGTCCTGCTTGAAGGTCTTCAACTTCTTCTTGCCCTCGTCATAAGCGGAGGATGAATCGTTGTCCGTTGCGCTCGCCGCCGAGCTGAATTCCTCATTGATGGCTGTATAGCTGCTTTCCAACGCCTGCGTTTGGACCAGCGCTTCCTCGTAATCGGAACGGCTGACGCGATTCGTAAGGAAGAACACCGCTGCCAGCGCGATGACGACGACTGCGGCCACCGCGCCGATGATAATGGCGACCGGCGGCTTATTTTTGGCCGCGGCGCCGGCTTGCTGGGAAGGAAAGTTGCCGGGCATTGGCGGTTGCGGCTGACCGTATTGTTGCGATTGGGCATATTGTGGCATCGCAGGCTGTGGAACCGCCGGTTGAGACGCGGTGGGCTGGGGCATGGCGGGCTGACCGTACGGCATCGGCCGCGGCTGACCATACTGCGGCATCGGCGGCTGAGGCTGTCCATAAGGTTGCGGTTGTCCGTATTGCTGCGGCTGGCCGTATGGCATGGGTTGCGGCTGTCCGTATTGAGGCCCGCCCGGCTGTGGCTGACTGTAGTTTGGCGCCTGCGGCTGCGGAGGCTGGTTATACTGCGGTTGCCCATTCTGCGGTTGACCATACGGAGGAGTGTTCGCCATGTGAAAAGTCCTTCTTATCCTTTTTCCTTTTTTTTGAATGTCGAATCCGTGAACACGGAGGGAAACATCGACGTGTCCGTCTCTTTTGACGAGTTACAGCATAATATTTTGAGACGGAATATGCGAGCATCGTATTGCAGAATGAGTATCGTCAGACGGCATGGACGTCACCTTCCTACAATGGGAATATGAGTTTTCTACCTTACCCGCCGCCGCCCGAACCAGGGTGGTATGACGATGACGTCACGGTGATGGCGCAACCCACAGCCGAACCCGTCGACAATGCCGCCGATTCCTTGGAAACACGCGAACGGCTCGCCGCACAGAACGAATCGGACGACCACGATATGCAGGATGTTTCCGTTGCGAAGGGCGACGCTGCCGTTTCGGACGAGGACGATATCGACTGGGACGGCACCGTGCTTTCCGAAGCCTTCACCATGAAGCAGCCGAAGCACACGTACGTGCTGGACAACGAGCAGACCGGACAGCAGGTGATCGTGGATATGGGCGTGCTCCTTGGCCGCAAGCCTTCGGCCGAAGTGCCCGCCGGCGCCAAATCGGTCAAGCTGGAGGATCCGACGCGCACAATCTCACGCAACCATGCGGCGATCAGCTTCGACCAGGATGGCACGCTGTGGATAGAGGATTACGGTTCGCTCAACGGCACGTACATCATCCAAGACGATGTCGAAACCAAAGTGGAACACAAGCCGATGCAGCTGGAGGCGCCATGCACGGTGCGTATCGGCGACCAGTTCTTCCAATTCCGCAAACAGTGAGGGCGTTTGTCAGTGAAGACACGATTACGCTGACGGACTGCGTTGACGATTTGTGTTGACAGCGTCGGCGCGGACGGTTAGCGGTAAGACGATAAGGGGTTGTCACGGAGATTCCCGCGACAACCCCTTATGTTTCAAATGGTCTGATAATCGGCGTTAGCTCACTGCTGGCGCAGACGAATGGCCGCGTTGATGGCCGAATCGTTCAACTGGCCAAGCCAGGCAAGCAATTCCGGATAGATGTACGGATTGCGCGCAAGACACGGACGAAGCTCCGGCGCTTCGCTGGCGATACGGGCCATCAACATCTGATCGGTGGTGGTCATGGCCAGTTCCGCGGTGAACCCCGCGTCTGCCGGCGATTCCTGGGCCGCGGCATACTGCTGTTCGGCATACTGCTGTTCCGGTTCGTTCTGCGGCTGGCTCGATGAATAATCGGCCACTTCGGACAAATCGGCGGGATTCATGTATGGGTCGACATACTCGGTCGAAGCCTCGTTAGACGCCGCATAGGCAGCGTCCTGACCGTATTGCTGGTTCACCGGCTGTTCCGGCTGATACTGCTGCTCCTGCTGGAACTGTTCCGCCACTGCCGGCTGATACTGCTGTTCCGGCTGGACCTGTTCGGCAACCGGTTCGGCCATTGGCTGGGCCGTCGGTTCGGCAATCGGCTGCGGCTGCACGCCATTTTGCGGAACCGGCCAGCCCATCGCCACCAGCTGCTGACGGGCGCGCTCATCGCCGAATTCGGCGACCCAACGCTTCAGACCCGGGTACGCTCGCGGATTGGCAACGACATTCGCACCGAATTCCGGATTCTCGTACGCGATTTTCGCCAGGAACACGGGATCGGCGTTCGGATCCTGCACGGCCGCCACCGCGGCATCGAAATCGACCATCATGATCTCCTTGTCTCGTGGTCTGTAACCATCTTATTGAATGACTCGTAACGTTTGCAACGTACCGTCCAGCACATCGTCGATATCCTCGTCATCGCCGATCTTGCTGACGTTCCAATCCTCGTCGCACGGCATATCGGAACGCATATCCACCACGATGACGGTGATGTTGTCGCGGCCACCGGCGTTCAGCGCGGCGCGTACCAGCATGTCCGCGGCCATCTGCGGGTCAGCGTACGCCGCCGCGATCTCGGCAAGCTGCTCACGGCCGATCTGCGCATGCAGCCCATCGGAACAGATGATGAACCGTCCGTCCGCACGCGCGGCGTACCAGTCAGGCTGGATGCCGGCAGGCGCGCCGACACATTGCGTGATGATGTTGCGCGGAATGCAACGGCTCGCCTCATCGGGCAGCATCTGCCCCGAATCGATGGCGTTCTGCCGTTCCGAATGGTCGCGGGTGATGCACGTCAGCGAATCCGCCAGCCACGCGCCATTGCCGTCGGCGCGCATATGGTACGTGCGGGAATCGCCCACATTGACGATGTAACACCGTTCATCGGAACATATCGCGTCATCGCCGACACGCGTCGGCAGCAGCACGCCGCTGATGGTAGTGCCCGCAACGCCGCCGAGCTGCTCACCCAGACGGAGCACCTCCTGCTGGGCAAGGATCAGCGTTTCGTCAATCGCGTCAAGATCGCGCGTCGGCAGTTCGGCCAAACGCGCGAACCGTTCCGCAACATCGGAACTGGCCTGCTTGCCGCCCTTGCCGCCACCCATGCCGTCGCACACCACATACACGCCGTGGCTTGCGCAGGCGCTGTCCTGGTTGTCTTTCCTACGCAAGCCGATATTGCTGTTCAGACCGACCTCAATATGTTTGACGTTCATGAGTCCCGCCCTTTCACACCGATTTTCCGCAAACGGATTTTCCGGAAGTGGAACACGTCCGCAAGCGATAGTTTCGCCCGCCACCTGCGGAACGTCGGCAGCGAGCTGAGCATGAACTTTCGTTCTTCGGCGATGTCATGCCAGTAGCGTTCCGCATGCTCCTGCGTGACATCGCCTCCGGAGAAGGCCGCGTAATCAGCCTCCCTGCCCAGCGCGAGCAGTGTATCGGCTTCGAAGCCCATCTGTTCGGCGATGGCCTGCGCCTGCTCGTTTCTGGTGCCTTGGACGTCAAGGCCGCTTTGCCGGGCAAGCGCCGCGACCGCCTGCCATCCGGCAGCGACGCGTTGCGATGCGCTGCCATGCCTGCGAGCCCGAGCCAGGGCGATCGCCTTGATGGCGAGCAGCAGGCCGCAGACGATGAGCACCGTCCACAGAGGGCTGCCGTAGATGGCGACTTTTCTGACGATTCTGCCGAAACGCTGCCAGAACAGGCTCGTCGGCGTCTCGTCGGCCATGCTGCCGCCAAGCGACGTTTTGCCCTTGGCTTGGTTGTCGTCACGCAGCGGATCGGTAAGCGGCACCGGAGGCTGACGCACCAAGGTCTGCGGATTGGGCGGAGTGAGATTCTGGTTCTCGTCGGGAACCTTCGTTTCCTTCGGTGTCGGGTAGAACGCCACCCATCCGTAACCGTCCAGCTTGATCTCCACCCAAGCGGTCACATCGTTGCCGGTGAATTTCGTGGTGGTGGTTTTGCCATGCTTCTCGGTGCGGCTGTCACTGATCTCGCCCTTGTCGTTCTTCGGCAGGAAGCCCAGCACCACGCGGCTCGGCAAGCCGAGACTGCGGGCCATAAGCGCCATCGCGGAAGCGTATTGCTCGCTGTCTCCAACCATCGCACTGCCGGCGAGCAGCTGGTCGATACGATAGTTGCCGTGACCGGCTCTGGATGGGTAATCGCCATTCAAACCATGGGAGAACCAGCCGGATTCCCTGAGCTTGTCGGCAAGAGACTGCGCGGCCTCGCCGCCCTTGGACTGGCCGCCCGCAATCGCGGTGGCCAGCTTATCCACGCAATCGGGCACATCCTCCGCCTTGGGCTGGCTGATGGAGGAAGCATTCGCCTTGGCGATCTCCTTATCCGTCGGCGTCCGTGGAATGACGCCGGTTTCCGTATAGGACAATCCCGGAGAGGTGCGCGAAGGGTAGATCGCCGACATGGTGTCGGTGTTGTAGTAGAACGAATCGGCGTCCGACGATGTGGCGAACTTCACGCTGGAAGCCGCGCCGGCCATCGGCAGCCAATAGTCGCTCAAACCGTCATCGACCGTGAATTTCGCGGTGAACCGCTTGCCGGTGGCGTTGTTTGTGATGGAATCGCCCACACGATGGTAGTTGGAGGAATCCGAAGCCATGGTGGAATCGGACAGGTTCCACACATTGCCGTCGAAACGGTCCATAACCGCCAAACGCACCGTGGAACCGGCCGGCAGATCGTCGACGGTCAGCAGCACATCGTCCTTATGGTTCTTGATATACGAACGCATGCCGCTCAACGGGCTGGTGTAATCGTACGGGCTCAGCGGCGGATCATAATGGTCGCGCAGAATGGTGCGGTTTTGCCCGACCACCAAGCATCCGCCGATCGCCACAGCCGAAGCCAGCAGCACGATGACTACGGAACTGAGCCAACGGCCCAATTCCAACAGTTTCCAACGCGCGCTGACCCAAACCACCAGCACGACCGCCATAATCGTGCCGATCGCCATACGGTAGAAGCCGTTCGACGTGCCAAGCAGCGCGCAGATCGCAAGATTCGCCACGACGGGAACGACCGCGACCATCGTAAGCCGGCCATCCTCCGCAACCGCGAAGATACCGGCCAGCAGCGCGGCCCACAGGCAGATCGTCCACACGGCGAGCAGCGAGCCGTCGCCGGTGCCGGTCGGCGGGTCGATGGCCAGCAGGTATTTGAACGAGCCGAGCATCCGCATCCACCCCTGCGTCAACGTGCGCAATGTGGGAATGACATGGGCGATGGTGGTGCCATTCAGGAAGATGACCGGGCCGACCACCAGCTGCGCACACGCCATGAACAGCATCTGCCACCACAGGCGCAACGCGGGAACGAGACCGGCAAGCGCCACGAGCGAGCCGATGATGGTGGCGGGGATTGCGGCGCTCGTCCAAGACAGGGCGGAGCCGTATACGTCGATGAGGTTGCTGGCTGCGGCGATGGTCAGCAGGGCGGCGACCGTGAGGCTTGCGTATTGCGCGGCGTGTGGCTGGTTGGTGTTGGGCATGGCTGGGGACTTGCCGCTGCGGGACATCCAGATGACGGAGTGGGTGGAGTTCGCCCATGAGCCGGTGCCTGTGCCGGTTGCCATGCCAGTGTTGGTGTTGGCGGAGTTGGTGCCTGTGCCGGTGAGGTTGCCGGTGAAATTGCCGGTGTTGGTGAATGTGGTGCTCATGCCAGCACCCCCATGATCATGGGGAGGTCGTTGAGGTCTCCCACGGTTGCCAAGGTGAAGTCGGAGTAGCGTTTGATGGCGCGCGGTTGGCCGGTTGCGGCTTGAAGCACCACGCAGGTTGCGGAGCGGGGGAGTGCGAGGACCATGTGTTTGATGTCGTCGATGGTTTTGAGCCTGCCGACGGTGAAGAAGTAGAAGGATGCGTCGGGGGCATGTTCGAGAGTGGTTTGCGCGAGGTTGGGATTGTCGTCGATGTCAGGGTCGATGCCGCTGCAGCTATCGAGAAATTCCGTGGCGTTGCGCGGAATGGCGTGCGTGGAACCGGCATGCGCGGTGACTGGCCGGTTCTGCTGCAGGCATTGCACGCCGATGGAGGCGTGGACGGATACGGCCAGTTCGAATTCCTGGGAATCGATGTAATCATCCGGGTTCACGCTGATGGTCAGAGCGGTGTCGGTACGGCGGGTGGCTTCGTATTGGCGGATCATAAGCGATCCGGTTTTCGCGGAGCTGAGCCAATGCACGTTGCGCACGTCATCGCCGGGCTCGTATTCGCGCAGGCCGTAGAAGTCGAGGTCGTCGTCGACGATTTCGCCGCTTGGCTGGCCTTCCAGATCGCGTGGAATGCCGGCGTTCAGGGCGTTGAGCAGCACGGTCTGCGGGTGGATGAACACGTTGATCTGGTCCACGAGTTTCTTTTCGTGGCGGATCAGACCGAACGGGTCGCCTTTGCGGATGGATAGCGGGCCGATGGGCAGCACCGCGCGGCTGACGGCGGTGAATTCCACAGTCGTCTGGCGTGACTGTCCTGCGGCGAGCATGGGAATGGCGAACCGTTCGTGGTTGTCTCCGATGGGCAGGTCGCCGCGCGCCGACGTGGTGGGGGTGCGGCCTGGATTGTCCACGCAGACGTCGACTTTCACCGTGTCTGACACCGTGACGCGTCTGCTGGACACGTCGATGGTGGCTTGGAACGAGGTGTTGCCAAGGGAAAGCATGACCGCCGCGGCCAGCATGACCGCGAACACTACCGCCATGGCCAGCAGCTCATGCCACCCCAGCAGGACGAACGCCACCAGCGAGGCGACGGCGAGCGCCGTCACCGCCCAGCCAAGCGGCGACACGTATGAGGTGGCCAGTCGCTTGATGCGATGTTTGAGGCGGCGTAGGGATCGTTGGATGGTCCGTCTGCGTTGCACTGTGTGCGAATGCCGCATTCCTTGACCTTTCGGATTGTGTGGTGTGTATGCCGGGGGCGGATTGTGTTTCAGGCGTTGGCGCCCAGGGTCGGGGCCGGCACGTCTTCGAGGATCTGGCCGATCATCTGTTCGGGGGTGTTTCCGGCGAAGGTGGCTTCGGCGGTGAGGGTGATGCGGTGCGCGAGCACGGGTACGGCGAGGTTTTTGACGTCGTCGGGCACTACGTAGCCGCGGTTGTCGGAGGCGGCCCATACGCGCGCGCAGCGGGTCAAGGCGAGCGCGCCTCGCATGGAGGAGCCGACTTGGATGCGTTCGTTGTGGCGGGTGGCTTCCACCAGTCGCACGATGTATTCGAGGATCGCGTCGTCGAGATGCACGGTTTCGCTGATGTTGCGCATGCGCAGCACGTCTTCGCCGGTGAGCACCGGATGCACGGTGGCGGCGCGGTCGGTGACGTTGACCTGCTTCAGGATGTTGACGCTCACGTCGTGGCTTGGATAGCCGATGGTGGTTTTGATGAGGAAACGGTCCATCTGCGCTTCCGGCAGCTTGTAGGTGCCGAGCTGTTCGATCGGGTTCTGGGTGGCGATGACCATGAACGGCTGCAGCACCGGGTGGGTGACGCCGTCGACGGTGACCTTCTGCTCTTCCATGACTTCGAGCAGTGCGGACTGTGTTTTCGGCGAGGCGCGGTTGATTTCGTCGGCGAGCACGATGGACGCGAAGATCGGGCCTTCGCGGTATTCGAATTCGCCGCGCTTCTGGTCGTAGTAGGTGACGCCGACCACGTCGGACGGCAGCAGGTCCGGGGTGAACTGGATACGTTTGAACGACATGTCGATGGAGTTGGCAAGGCCTCGCGCCAGCTGGGTTTTGCCGGTGCCCGGGTTGTCTTCGAGCAGGATGTGCCCGCCGACCACCATGGCTGTGGCGCATTGGCGGATGGGTGCTTCCTTGCCGACCACGACCTGGGAGACGTTGTCTACGAGCTTGGCGAACTTCTCATGGAATTCGGTGATGTCTTTGCTGGGTGCGGTCATCATGGACGTGTCGACGACCGGCTGGGATTGTTTGACGGGCTGTACAGGCTGGCTGGGTTGGACGGGTTGGGTTGGCTGGACGGGCTGCTGCGCGGGCATTGCGACTGCCGGATTGGCGGCCGGTTGGCGAAGGTTCTGCGGCATCGGCTGACGGAACCGCGGCTGGTTCGGCGTTGCCGGGGCGGACTGTTGCGGCAACGCCGGTTGGGTGGTGCCGTGCGCGCTCAGCAGCGTGCCCTCCGGATCCTCATCGGCTTGCGGCTGCTCCGGCAGATTCGGCGTGTGGAACGCCGGCTGCTGCTGGCCGGGTTGGCTGGGAACGCTTGGATTATGGCCGATGGAACCCAGCTGGGTGGCGTCATCGAAATCGTTGCTCATGGGTTGCTCCTTGCTTGTTGTGTTGCTCGTGTGGATGGTTCGTTGTGTTTGCGATTGCTGTGATTGTCCGTTTCACCATCTGGCGTAGTAGGCCAGGCCGCGGATCCAAGGCTTGGATGCGCCGTCGACGGTGGACAGGGCGACGGAGGATGCCACAGGCCGGTCATTCCGCGTGGCCGCTTCGCCTTCCGTGGACGCGTCAGAATCCGATGGCTCCGACGGTTTTGATGGTTCTGAAGGTTCCGACGGTTCGGGTTTCGGCGTGGGAGCCTTGTACCTGTCATGGTCCAGCAGTGTGCCGCCATTGTCCTCGTTGTTGAGCGCGGTGTCGGTGCCCACCACCTTCGCCTTCCACGTGTAATCGGCTCCGGTCGGCAGCACATCCTTGACGTTCAGTTTGTCGGAGCCCAATGCCCAGGCGACGTCATAGGATTTGCCGTCCGCGGTGAAGGTGATCACGGTTTTGCCGGGCTGGCCGTACATGTTCACCGATCCGCCGCTGACCTTGATGATGTTCGGATCATTGGCGTCCCACGTCAGCATCGGCGCCTTGACGGCGGCCTTCACCTTGCGGACGTATGCCGGATCGGCCCTGCCGGACTTGGAGGTGCTTGCCGCGCCATTGAAATGCTGCGTGACGGAACCCGAGGAACAGGACTGCCATTCCTTGAGCGGGAAATCGTGCGATCGTTCGGAAGCGCCGGCATGGTAGGAGCCGAGTCCGTCCGCGCTCACCGTGAACCCGTCGGCGTGGCCGTTCTCCTTCCAACTGACTACGCACACGTCGTCATGCCCCTTGACGCTGACCGATTCGGGCGCCTTCACCGCGTATTTCGGTGTGAAACGCACGGTCGAATCGTCGCTGGTCGTTTTCTCCTTGCCGACCACCGCCGCCTTGATGGTGTATTCCCTGGTGTTGAGATCATGGTCCGGAATCTTGAAATCGTAGGATCCGGAACATCCGTCGATGCTTGCGCTGACATCTCCGGAAATCTCGACGGCCTTGCATCCCGCGTTGCGGGTGTTGCCCACGGATTCGACGGTGACGGTTCCCGTGGTGTCGTCGTTCGTCACGGAGATCTTCGGCGCATCGGGCTTGCCCCACGGCTTGACCGCGTCGGACGCCTTGGACGGTTGGCTCCAATTCACCTTGTTGTGGGCGCGTACCGTAGCCGTGTACGAGTCGCCGTCGGAAATCGCGTTGTTATCGAAAACAAAATCGATTCCGGTGGAATTTGTCGTCTGCTTGGACGGCGCGTTCCTGCCGGACAAAGTCACCTCGTAATTGTCCGCCGACGAGAAATTGCCGTCCGGAGCCTTCCACGTGACGCTCACCGTGTTGCCCTTCACACTGGCCGTCACATCCGTCGGCGCGTCAGGCAGCTTGTCCGGCGTGCCCTCGACGGCGTTGGAATCCTTGGACCAGCCGACCTCGTTCCTGGCCTGCACCTTGAACGAGTAGGTCTTGCCGTTCTTCAACCCGTCGATGAGACAGGAGGTCTTCTGCCCGCACGAGCGCTCGCCGGACGCGTCTCCGCCCCACATCACCTTGTATTCGGTGATCGGGCTGCCGTTGGCCGAACCGGCCGTCCAGCTCAGATTCACGGCGCCATCCTGCGGGTCGCCGGACACCGCGGAAAGCAGCGGCGCATCAGGTTTGTCCATCACCGAAACGCTGATGGTGCCGGTCACCTCACGTTCTTTTGTTTTGGTGGCGTCGCGCACGGTGACGACCACCTTGTTGGTGTTCGCGCCGATGTCGGAAGCCGCCCTGATGGACACCACGCCGTTGGACGGGCAATCCACCGTCAGCTTCGACGCGCCATCGGACGTGCATCCGGTCACCGTCAGCGGAGTGTCGGGGAACGGATTGTACGCGTCGGACAGCAGATTCACCTGCTCGCTGGAACCGGCCTTGATTTTCACGGTCTTCTCGGTGACACGGGCGAGTGGCCTGTTGGACGCGGTGACGCGCACGGTCATACCGGCGCTCACCGTACCCTTCGCATATTTGATCGAGACGGGCACGCTCACTGTGGTGCCCGGCGTGGCCGTCTTGTCCGCGGACACGGTCAACGTGCCGGAGGGAGACACTCTGGCATCCACACTGCCGGAATTCACGCCGCCGGAATACGAGTACTGCTTCTCATCCTCGTACAGGCCCGACGCCGAATGGGTCAGCGCCGTCAGATCGATGGTAGTGGCCTTCTCGCCGGCCACCACATCGACGGTGGAGGATGAGAACGTCGGCGGCGGAACCTCACGTCCGATCACCGTGATCGGAAGCGTGAGCACCGCCGAATTGACGATCTTCACCTTGTCGTTCTTGTCTCGCTTGCCGTCCACCGCGGTGAAGGTGATGGACGCGGGACCCGCGTAATCCTTCGGCGCGGTGAACCTCAACGTCTGGTCGTTGACGTACAGGTCGCCGTCCGCGGCCTTCGTGGCGCTCACCGAATCGGCGCCGTCCACATACGCGGTCTTGCCCGCGCCCACACGCACGTAGTCGGCGATGTTGATGGTGATGGTCTCACGCGCATTGACCTTCAACGCCGGCGCCTTCGGACGCAGAACCGGCGGAAACACGCCATATGCGGGCACTTGGATGAACGCGGTGGACGTGATGCCGTACGTCGTGTTCGTGACGGTGTACGGCACCGCGCGCGCCTCATCGGTCAGATCAACGGTGATGATGGTGGAATCCTTGCCGCCCTTGACATGCGCATGGTCGGTCGCGGAAGGATCCACGCCCACCTGAAGCTCGTCGGCGGTGCCGGACGGATTGGCAATCCACTGCGAAACGTCCACGTCCACGGATTTCTTGTCGATCGTGGCGGCGGCCGGAACACGGTAATCGTACGCGGTCGGCGGGTCGATGGCGGCGTTCTCGTCGACATTCACCGTCAACGTCGCCGAATCGGACAGGCCAGCCTTGTCCTTGACGGTGTAGACCACGTAATACGTGCCCGCCTGCTTCGGCGTGGTGAACGACAGCATGTTGTCAACGACCTGAATGCCGCCGATGCCTTGCGATTCCACGTCCTTGGACACGGTCAGATCAGTATTGTCCCCGGAAATGTCGTTCTGCGCCACCGGCACGGTGGCCGCGGTGTTCGGACGCAGCGTGATCTCGTCGTCGCGCGCGTACACACCCGAATCGGCTCCGGATTTGAACACGCCCACACGCACCTGCGCGGTGGCCCTCTGACCGGTCCAATCCTCCACGGCGTAGGAGAAGGTGTCCGTTCCGGACGAATCGGCATACGCCTCATACACCAGATACGTGGCGCCCACCTCGCTGATACGGCCCAGTTTCGGCGCTTTGTTGCCCAAGCCGAGCAGCTGCACGTCATCGCCGTCAGCGTCGATGCCGGTGAGCGTGATCGGAATCTGCACCTTCTGACCGGCCGCCACCTGCGCCTCGACGTCGGACGGTGTCGGAGCCGCCTTGTTGGACGCGTCCTTCTGATGCACGTTGATGGTGATGGTGGCCGAGGCCGCGTTGCCGAGATTGTCCTTCACCGTGTAGGTGACGGGGAAGGAGCCGGTTTGTCTGGTGGCCTGATAGCGCACGGTGTCGCCGGACACGAACACCAGACCCTTGAACGTGTTCTTGTCATACTGCAAGTCGTTCTGCAGGCTCACCGTGGTGCCGTCGGAATACGTGACATGGTCGAGCACGTCCACGGACACGATGCCTTCGGTGCGCACCTGTGTGGTGATGTTCTCGGCCTTCGGCACGGAATTCGACGTGGTCAGCGCCGGCGGCTGCAGGACGATGACGCCGGTCGACGATCCGGCCGCGTTGGCCACGGTGTAGGAGATCCGCACCGGCTCGGTAGGCACCTGACGCGCGGTGATATAGACGCGCTTGTTGCTCACCACACCGGTTTTGATGCCGCTTTGCGCGTCCGCGGTGACGCTGGTCACCGACAGCACGCCGCCCATCGGGTCGACGTCGTTGGCAAGCGGCTCCACGATCGCGGTATTGTCCGCGCCGAGCAGCGCCACATCGTTCGCCGCGATCGGCTTGGCGGCGTCTCCGGCCACCGCCTGCACCTCTACACGAGCCAGACCGGTCGACGGAATGGAACCCTGCGTGATGGTGTACGGCACATAGTAGGTGCCGGGATTGGAGGCGGTGAACGTGATCGACATGTCGGTGGCGTTCATGGTGGTGGCCGCGCCGGACGGCGTCTCCACCGCGGTCAATTCGGCCGGTTCGACGGACGTGCCGTGCACGTACGGTTTGAGCGCGATGGTAGTGCGGGTGTCGGGCGTGGTCTGTTTGACCACGGGGTCGATGACCGCGCCCAGCGTGTTCGCCGGTTTCACGGAGAAGTAGATCATGCCGGTGCCGGTCTGCTGGCCGTCGGACACCGTGACCTCGATGCCCGCCCTGCCGGACGACATCGAACCGGCGTTGAAGACCAATTGTCCGTCGGCTCGCGTGGACACCGTCACCTGATCGGTGTTCTGCGGCGATGCCGACACCAAGGTCAGCGGATCGCCGTCGGGGTCGGAGAAGCTGCCCAACGCGTTCGCGGTGTACGAAGCACCCTGCTCCACGTCGATTTCCGGCGGAGTGTCGCTCTGCAGCGGCGCATGGTCGTCGCCGCCGGCCAGCGTGAGCGACACGGTGGCGCTGGACGTCTGCCCGCGCCCGTCGGAAATCTCATAGCTGAAGGACACGTTGCCCGCGGCGGCACCGGAGGCGTCGAGCTGCAGATACCGGCCGTCATACACGGGGGAGACGGTGATGTTCGCGCCATCCGGAGCGCTCACCGACGTGATGCGCAGCACAGAACAGTCGGTCTGCTCGTCGTTGCGCAACACGTCGAGAATCTGCTGCGATCCCACGCGCGCGCCGAACGAATCGTCCACGGCCTTGATCTGCCCCGACTGCGCCGAACAGTTCTTGCTGAAATTATGCTGGTTGTTGGCGCTGTCGTTGTTCTGCTGCTGTTGCTTCGACTGCTTGGTCTCCACCTTGTTCCACTGGATTTTGATGACCTTGGTGGACTCCTGCGGATTCCACACATTGCCGTTGACCACGTCGTTGAGCACCACCAGACGATGGTTGGTGCGGAACACGAGCTGCGAGGTGGGATTGACATCTTCCAACGAGGAAAACTGTGCGTCCTTGTCGTTCGCCGCGCACACCCTGATGTAATTGTTGGCCTTCTGCGACCACGCGGCGAACACGCAGCCATTGGTGGACACCGGCTGCGCGGCATCGCCCTTGCCGGCATTCGGCAGCTGCGTGACCTTTTTACTACCCAAATCGACCATGGCGATGCCCCGCGGCGTGGAAACCGCCACCCAGCCAGTCTGCCTGCCATCCGTGGATGGCGCCTGCAACGTCGCCTGACCCTGCAGGCCGATATCCGCGCTGCCCTTCGGCCAGAACGCCTTGCCGGCACCGGCTACGACCGGCGTCTTGCCGACCACGGTGAACGATTCGACATTCGTGGCGCCCTTGATCGTCGCATCCTTGCCGGGCGTTCCCTGAGGTCCGTCGACACTGAGCACCGCGCCGTCGGACGTGCGGTAGCCGTAGACGACACCGTCATGCGTCACCGCGATACGGCCACCCGACCCCAGCTTCATCTTCGGCGAATCGGTGGTCGGATTCATGGATTTCACATCATCGGCGGACCCGACCCACACATTGCCCGTCTTGACGTTGATGAACGCCGCGGTGTTGCCTCCGACGACGGTCCGCATATCCGATTTGATGGTGGTGTTGCCGCTTTCGCTGACGGTGGAGGCCTCGATGTTGCTGGCCTTCGTACCTTCGGAGATCACGGTGGAGCCATCATGCTGGGCCACGTCGAACCGGGCCGCAGTGGAGGCGACGCCCGCGTCGGCGTCCCGGTTGCGCACGTTGAAACGGGCGGCCTTGCGGTCTTTGAGCGAAGTGACCCACACGGTGCCATCGTCGAGCTGCACGTGACGTTGCGTCACCGAACTGACGATGACGGCTCCGGCGACGATGCCCAGCAACAGCAGCAGCATGACGATCGGCGTGATCCACCGGCGACTGCCGGAAGGCAGCAGCTTGCGCAGCATCGACCCGAATCGCAACTGCCGTTCGTACGATTGCGCCGACTGGTTCTCGGCGTTCCTATGCTTGCTCATCGACTGGCTCTTCCCTGATTGTGCCCAAACTTTGCTTGACCGCGCATCCGACCGCATGCGCCTACCTGTTTGCCCGCATGCATGCCGGGCTGTATTGGTTCGTATCGGTTCATGTCACCCGCATCCGGCCGCAAACTCACGGCTTGGCCGCGCACGCGATCATGGGATTCTCGGACATCTGCCGGTCCGCGCGAACCAGACTCACCTGCACGCACGTCTGCGCGCCGTCGGCCGGATCGATTTCGATACTCGTCGACTCCGTGGTGGTGCCCTGCGCGTTCGGGTCGGTTCCCGAATCGCCGACCAGCGACCACGCGTACGAATCGCCATCCTTCGGCGAAGGATTGACCCATGTGAACCGCACTTTGCCGTCGGCGGTGTATTCGCCCGTAAGATCCTGCACGCTCGGCACACTGCCCGACGTGATCGCCGAATCGGGATCGTCCTCGGCATGGTTCTGGGCGCCATGGTTCTGCACCTGCACCTTGCTGTTGTCGGAGGACGCATCCATATTCGGCATGACGACGGTGACGAACGCCAACGCCATCACGACCACGGCGGCCGCCGCAGCAACCGTGACGGCCAACGGCTTCGCCCACCGGGCATGCTGTTTCGCAACCGGGGCGGACTGGTCGAATGCGGAAGTCTGCGCGTACATGTTCTGCGGATAATCCGGCACACCCTCGACGGTGGTCTGCACGGCACGGCCATACAAGGCCTGTTGCACGCGCTGCATGTCGCGCGCGAACTCCAACGCGGAATAGTAACGATCCTCGGGCGTACGGCTCAAGGCCTTACGCAACACCCGTTCCACTTCGGCCGGCACGTCGGGACGGTTGAGCTTGGGCAGCGGATTGTTGAGAATGACGGACTTGAGCCGTTCGGCCCGCACCTGCCGTTGGGAATCGCCCAGCACATCGGCGTAGAAATACTCGTACGGCGATTGGCCGATCAGCATGGCGAACAGCGTGGCGCCAAGCGAATAGATATCGGACGATTCATTGCCGCCACCGCCTTGGGCAAGCACCTCCGGCGCGGCCCACGCGATGGTGAAGCCGACACCCGGACGCCCATAGACGGACCCGGCGATGCCGAAATCGGCGAGCATGGGCATATTGTGCGCGTTGATGAGAATATTGCTGGGCTTGATGTCTCGATGGATGATGCCTTTGCGATGCGCGGTGAACAGCGCGCTCGCCAGATCGATACCGACGGTGAGCATCTGGTCGGCGGTGAGACGGCCATGCTCGAGGAACGTCTTGTAATTGCCGCCCGGAGCGTATTCGAACACGGTGTAGCCGCGCCCGTTGACGGTCACGCCGTTCTCATAGACGGAAAGAATGTAGGGGTGTGTGGAGATCTGCCCCATGAAATTCGCTTCGGAACGGAAGCGGACCGCGGCACGTGGGTCGAGCGTGTTCTTGCTGATTTTGATGGCCACCTGACGGGCCGGGGAAAGCTGCTGGTACAGGTACACGTCGGCTTCGGAACCGGAGCCCAGCCGTTTGATCAGTGTGTAGCCGGGAATCTGAGGGGGAATGCTCCTTGAGGCTTCCATGCTTCCTCTTTCCTGTAGTTCCTGCCCGGTTCCGTGCGTTGCGTCTATGCTTCGACCGTACTCGTCGTCATGGGCAGGCCGTCTGTTCGCTGTTGAACCTTCCCGGGCTGCGCCGCTAGTCAATCTTATTGGTGGCGGTGTCCGAAAAACTTTGTAGAGGGTATCGATGTCCATATATAAAGATGGCGGTGTCCACGATGACGTTTTCAGGACGGCTTCGGACGATGATATGCGATTCGTGGCCGGACCGTTCGGCTAAGCTGGGGAGACATGATGGATGTGGACGATCTCGATGGCGCGACATTGGTTGCGGGGGCACCCCGCAGCGGCAAGACCCGGTTCGCGCTGGACATGCTGGTCGCTGCGATGAAGCGGCATGGCGACGCGTACGCCGTGATGACGGTCTCCGGCAGACAGGTGGCCGACCGGCTCGGCGACACCGTGATCCGCGAACTGTCCGCGATCTCGCAGGCACGCCCCGTCACCACCCTGCCAGCCGTCGCGTTCCGCATCATGACCGCCGTGCGATCGCATGCCGGACAACCCCTGCCGAAACTGCTCAACGGGGCCGAACAGGACGTGGTCATCCGCCGTGTGCTCGCCAGGCATGCCGAACATGCCGAGCACGGCGACGAATGCTCCACCTGCGCGCTATTGCGCACCTACTTCGTGGTCGCCGACTGGTCGGGCATGGTGGTGGACGACGCCACCGACGCCTTCGCCAACCAGCTGCGCGACATGCTTGCCCGCATGAACGAGATCGGCGCGAAACCGGAACTCGAAGACATGCTGATCGCCCGCGCTGCCGACGAGCACGGCACGCTCGACGAACGACGCGAACGACTGCGCGTGCAATGGCGGCTCGCCTTCGCGCTGCGTGCCGAATACAACCAGGCCATCAACGAGGCATATCTGGACCAATACCGTCTCGACGCCTCGCAGCTCATGATCGACGCCGCGGCCGCCGTGAGCGAAGCCGAAACGTCCGACCTGCCGAAACTCGTCATCGTCGACGATTTCCAGGACGCCACACTCGCCGGCTTCGACTTTCTCACCGCATTGCGCAACCGTGGCGTGCGTCTGCTGCTCGTCGGCAACCCCGACGAGGCGGTGCAGACGTTCCGCGGATCGTACCCTGAATATCTGTTCAACATGGCGCAATCGCGATTGGGCGCGCGACTGGTACGGCTGGAACCGTCCCATATGGCCGAAGGCACGGACCTGGCCGCGGTGGCGAGCCGCGTGAGCCTGACCATCGCCAGCACGGAATCGACCGACGACGCGCTGGCGAACCGCCCCGGCAAAATGCCGGCCATCGCCATACCGGAGACGCACGACGGCAGTCTTGAAGCCGCGATGTACCGTTCCACCGTCGAAGAACTCGACGACGTGGTGTGGAAAATCAAAACCGAACATCTCGAACACGGCCGCGACTGGAACGACATGGCCGTGATCGCCCACGACAACGCCACCGTGCGCACGTTCGGCGAACGGCTACGCGCCGACGGCGTGCCCGTACGCTATTCGAGCGTGACCCGCCCCCTCAAGGACGAGCCGTTCGTGCAGGGCCTGTTCTCCATGATCGAACTGGCCGAACTGAAACGGCAAGGCATCGCCACCTCGTCCATGAACCTCGACACGGCCGGCGCATACGTGCGCTCACGCGTCGCATCAATCATGAACTCGCCGTTGATCACCACCCCCGGCGAACGTCCGGCTCGGCTGTGCGTGGTCGAATCGGCGATGAACGCGCTCGGCTCGCTGGCCACGGCTTTGCATGACGATACAGCCGATCCGACCACGTCCGACACGTCCGGACGCGCGCTGCTGTCACAGCTGATCGACGATTGGAACGATTACGTCGAAACCTTCCGCACCGCACGCGCGGCGGCATCGGCGTCGGACGCGGAAAACGCTGCCGACATGGGCCTGCCGGCAATCGACACCGACGACCGGCTGATGACGGGAGAGCGTGCCGCTGAGGACGCGGACGAACCATCCTTCGGCATGAACGCGCTGTACATCCTGCTATTGGAAGGCGACACCGACCGCGTGCTCGACGCGATCGCCTCCGTACTGGGCCGCAAAGACCCCCAAGCGCAAGCCTTCGCGCACCTGTGGAAAACGCTCGACGATACCCTGCGGTCGGAGGCACGCCTGACATCCCACGAACCGCAATACGTGCTCGACTGTGCATGGCAGGCGTTCGGCAAAGCCGAAATCTGGCAGAAAACGGCGTTGCGCAACAACGCCGAAGGCCGCGCGGCCAACGACCGGCTCGACACCGCGATGCGCCTGTTCAGCTACGCGTCCGGCGGCGAATCGAACGGCGTGACGGCAGCGCACACCATCGACGCGTTCATCGAACAGGTCCGCGCGCTCGCCATCGAAGCCGACTCCCTGGCACACACCGCGCCGATCGATCAGGCCGTGACGCTCACCACGCCCGCCGGAGCGGCTGGAAAGCATTGGAAACTCGTGTTCATGCCTGCGCTTCAACAAGGCCAATGGCCGAACCTCGCGCCGCGCAACACCCTGTTTGGCGGGGAGGAGCTCGCCGACATCATGCTGCATGGACGACTGTCCGACGACATCGTCACTTCCGCAGGCCGCGAAAACGCGCAGCTCGCCGCGGTGCTCGCCTCCGAACAGAAAAGCCTCCTTGTGGCGCTCACCCGCGCCGATGAGCGCGTGACGGTAAGCGCGGTCCTCAACGAAGACCATGTGCCGTCCGACTTCCTCTACGGCTACCTGCCGGAATGGTTCGACCGCGACCGGGATGCCGATGCGGAAACACGCGTGTACACGGCGGTCGGCGAGGCCGGCGAATACGCGGGACTGGAGGCCGACCCGCGTGGCCTGGTCGCCGCCGCGCGAAGCGTGCTGGCCCATGCGCCGGCCGATTCCCCCCAAGCGCGCGATGCCGCGCAAGCCTTGGCGTTGTTGGCATCGCATGGCATCGCCGCCGCGAATCCCGACAATTGGGCGTTCCTTACGGAACATGCGGGAGCCGACGATATGACGGAAATCGACGGCAAGATGGAATCTGACGGGAAAACGGAGCATGCCGACAAGGCGAAGCTTATCGAACAACCGGAATCCATCGAAAAAACGGACGGCCAATCCGACGTGGTCACCCTTTCTCCATCCGCCGTGGACAGTTTGTGGGCGTGCCCGGTGTGCTGGATGCTGGAGAACCGTTTCGCCGGCCCACGCATGGGCAGCGCGGCCACCAGCTTCGGCTCGCTCATCCACGCCGTCGCGCAACAGGCCACCGAAGCCGGCCTCGACCTGCCCCAAAACCACACCGCGGTAAGCGACGGGGACAACATCGACGAAATCACCCAATGGATGATCGGCCGATACAAGACCCTACGTGGCGACCTCAACGCCATCGACGACCCCGAGGAACGGTACAAGGCGCTCGGCAAGGACGCGAAGGCGTCGGTCGCATTGCGCAACATCGCCACATATTTCGTCAAGTCGAACCGTACGGGATACCCGTCGAACAACACCGAAACCATCACCGTGGGAACGTTGGACCATGCCGAAGCGGAACGGCAGTTCGCCGCGCGATTCGACTTCGATGACATCCTCGACGCCTACAACGCCATCGACGGCAACGCTCCGATCTCCCGCGACGAACTCATCGCCATCATGGGCGCGCTCGTCGGCGGCTGGCCGGAAACCGGCATGAGCGACCGGCTCACCGTACGCCTGTCGGGCAGAATCGACCGTCTTGAACACCGCCGTACCGCCGACGGCCGCGAACAGGTACGGCTGATCGACTACAAAACCGGCAAAGTGCCGAACGGACGCTCCCTGTTCAGCGACCTGCAGCTCGTCTGCTACCAGCTGGGCCTCGCCTTCCCGGAACACGGCGGAAAACGCGGCGCGCAGGCGATCGCAACCATGCCGGACATCACCCAAAGCGCCCTGTTCCACGTCATGGAATACGCGGCCCCCGCGCCACGCAAAGGGCAAGGCGACGAAGCGTACCACCAGCAGGCGCTGTTCGCCGGCGGAAGCATCAACGCGGGCGATTTCATACCCCGCAAATACGTGCCCAAAATGGCCAGCGTCTTCACCAGCGGCCTCGACGACGTCGAACGGCCGGCGCAGGTCAGCGAAGAACATTGGAAGCAACTTCTGGAATCGCGGTCGAAGATGACGGTATGGTCGCTGACCATGATCGCCCGCGTCTTCTATGCGGCCGCGGCGAGCCGGGCCACCCGCATCACCGCGCGTCCGACCGCGGAACATGTCGGATACTGCAGAACGTACGGCAGTGGGGTCTGCCCGGCCTGCCAAGGCGAGCAGAACACCGTATTCGAAAGGACCGTGGCATGAACGGGAGTAACGGTATGAACGGAAGCATGTCAACGAACGGGGCCACAGCAAAGGGCGATGCGATGGGCACTGTGCCGGCCGCCACGCCGAAATTCACCGACAGTCCGGAACAGGCCGCCGTCATCCAAGCCCCCTCATACGAGGACGTGGTCGTGGTGGCGGGCGCCGGCTCCGGCAAAACCTACACCATGACCCGCCGCATCATCACCCTCATCGACCAGGGCATCAGTCCCGAGAAGATTCTGGGCCTGACCTTCACACGCAAAGCCGCCTCCGAACTGCTTTCGCGCGTCTCCGCTGCCGTGACACGCAACCAAGCCGGACGCGGTACACGCGTCGCCTTCCTCAAACCGGAAGTCTCCACCTATGACGCGTTCTTCCAAACCATCGTGCGCCAATACGGCCTGCTCGTCGGCTTCGACCAAAACACGCAGCCATTGAGCGAAGCCGGAGCGCTGCAGCTCATCCACACCGTGCTCGACAAGCACATGGACCAGCTCATGGCCTTCGACCAAGGCGGCGACGAACTCGGCAAATTCTCCACCATCGCCGGCAACGTGTTCACCCTATCCAACGCCATCGCAGGAGCCATGATCGGCAGCGACTGCACCAGCTTCGACGAAGCCGTGGAACGCGTGCGCGCATGGGATAAGGCGTTCGTGGCGCAAGTGGCCAAAGCGCTTGAAGACGAGGACGTTCCCGATGACGAGCCGAAAGTGGGCAAGGCTCCGAAACAGAAGAAAAAGGAATCCGACACCGCCTTCGAAACCCGCATGCGCGAATACCGCGCCCAATGCCACCAACTCTGCGTCTGCAAGACCGCGCAATTGGCCGGCACGGCCCGCAAACGCGACCTGCTACTCGACCTCGTGGCCGACTACCACGCCGAAAAACGCGCCCTCAACATGGCCGAATTCAGCGACTTCACCATCGCCGCATTCCAACTCGTCACCCGATTCCCCTCCATCGGAGCCACCTACCGCAAACGCTACACGCACGTGCTGCTCGACGAATACCAAGACACCTCCACCACGCAGGCGGCCCTCCTGACCGCACTGTTCCACGCCGATTCCACCCATCGCAGCGCGGTGAACGCCGTCGGCGACCCCTTCCAATCGATCTACGCATGGCGAGGAGCCAGCCCCGGCGCATTCCGCATGCTGCAACACGACTTCGGCCACGACGCCACCGACAAGCCCTACACGCTGACCGTCACCCGACGTAACTCGCGCATGGTGCTCGAAGCGGCCAACAATCTGACGAAACCATTGCGCCTGCCCGCCAGACGTCGCGGCAGTTCGCTTATGCGCGAAGTGGACGTGCCCCCGCTCGCCAATATCGACAACGCCCCCGAAGGTACGCTCGGCGTGCTCGGCTACGCCACATTCGGCCAGGAAATCGACGCCATCGTACGCTTCGCCAAACAAGCGATCGCACTGCACACGCCAACCGAAAACGAGCTCGCCGACGGAGCCAAAGACAACCGTCCGCACGTGGCGCTCCTGTTCCGCTCCAAAACGCAGATGCCAGCCTACGAGGACGCACTGGAACAAGCCGGCCTCACCACACTCGTCGTCGGCCAGGCCGCACTCCTGGAACGTCCCGAAATCAAAGACATCCTCGCCCTGCTGCACGTCGTATGCGACCACACCGACAGCGCCGCGCTCATGCGGCTGCTCGCCACGCCACGATTCGGCCTGTCCGCCGACGATCTGCAGGCGCTCGCCGGCATCGCCGAACGGCTCAACACCGCGCAACGCTACCGCGCGCTCGTGTCGGCCGGCATCGTGGAGGCGGATGCGAATCCGTCCGACGCCGACATCCGCGCCACCGTGCGCGCCTACCGCGACCAAGTGCCCAACGCCGTCTTCCTGATCGACGTGCTGCTGCGCGGCGATCTGCGGCACCTCGTCGACGGCGTATTGAGCCGTACGGGAGCCGCGAGCGTCATCCACGCCGGTCGCGTCATCCAACAGGTGCAGCGCACGGCCGGCCATCCGTTGCCGGAAGTGGTACGCACGGCCATCACCGCGCTCGGACTGGACATCGACCTGCTGCTCGCCGAACGGATGCGGCATCCGGATGCCGGCAATCGTGCCACATCGCATGCCGCTTCGTCACTCGACGCGATGCTGTCTCTGGTGGACACCTACTTGCAGGAAATCGCCGCGCAGGGCACGCCAAGCCTGCGCGCGTTCATCTCGTGGGTGGATTCGCTGCGTGACGTGTCCGACGACAACGCCACCGCACCAGATACCCCCGTCGATGTGGTGCTCATGACCGTGCACCAGTCGAAAGGCCTGGAATGGGACGCCGTGGCCGTGGTCGGCATGCGCGACGGCACCTTCCCGTCCAGTCAAGGCGACCACCTGAGCGTCAAAACGGACGAAGACCATCCGGGCGGTCGGCGCGACGGCGTATGGGAGCCGCCGGAATACTTCGAAAAAGCCCACACTTGGCTGGAAGACCCGTCCGCGGTGCCGGTTCCGGTGCGCGCCGACGCGGATATCCTGCCACGATTCCCGCACGACGCGCCCATCGGGGGCAATCCCGTGGAATCGCTCGACGGATTGGACGATGCGGAAGTGATCGACGACGAGGTGTTCGGCACCTTGCGAACCATGGCCGTCGACGATATGGAAGGAATGGATCCGGCAAGCCTGTACCTGACGCAACAGGAGGAATACGGCCGCCGACTGCACGCCGACGAACGCCGTCTCGCCTACGTGGCGTTGACGCGCGCCCGCTACGAGGCGCTGCTCGTATACAGCGGATGCAACGAGACGAGCCGCGACTCCCGCCTGGCGGAGGGAAAGAAAAGCGCCGCGCCGTCGAATTTCTGGCTGGAGACGCGCGATTCGATGAACGGAATCGTCACCGCGGTACGCGAACCGGACAGCCTGTCCGACGATGTGGACGGCTCCCCGAACACGCTGGGACTTGACCTGCCCGACGGCTATTTCGTAGGCGAACACGCCCGCGATTTCGAGAATGCCGTGGTGGGCGATGCGTGGAACACGCCGCTCGAACCGGTCTCGGACGACCATACTTTGCCTTGGCCGTGCGATCTGAGCGCCGATGTCGCCGACAGGCTGCGTGCCGCGGCCGAACAGGTACGTGCCGTCGAATCCGACGAACCGAATATCGCTGAATCCACGGGAACGCAGGGCGACGTTGCCGATGAATCCGCCACGCCATCGCCGGAAACCGGAAACTCACTGCTGCGTCTCGCCAAACTGCTCGTCGCCGACGAACATCTCATGCCGGAACCGGACGTGGCTGACGCAGGCGAATCGCAGGACGCCTTCGACGAGGCCGTGCGTGCCAAAGGCGAACGTATCCTTGCTGCCGGCCGCCAAAACGTCACCTCGCTGCAAGCGCGCGCCGGCTCCATGGGCGAGCGTGACTCCCGCGCCTACTGGCGTGGTCTGGTCCGTCCGATTCCGCACGTCGCCTCGCCGGCGGCACAGCTCGGCACGCGGTTCCACGCATGGGCTGAGCGTTTCATCATGGCGGATGCGGACGTCGACGGCATCGGTGGTACGGAAGGTGCTGCCGGTATGGCCGCGCAGTCGCGTGCGGAACTGATCGCATTGATAGGTGATACGCAAGTCGATGCGGACAACGGCGGCGTGCAATCGCAGGACGCACCATCGCAGGACGCCCAATTGCGAGACGAACGGAAACTGGCCGCTTGGCAGCGTCGTCTCGTCGCTTCGCCGTGGGCAAAACGACGTCCAGCATGGGCGGAACGCCAGCTCGTCGTCGACATGTCCCAGCTCGGCACCATCGTCAACGGCAAACTCGACGCGGTGTTCTTCGGCGGTCTCGACGAAACGGACGAGATGAAACGCTACACCGTGGTCGATTGGAAAACCGGCGTAAAACCACGCAAACCGGACGAAATCAAGGAGAAGCTCGCACAGCTCGACCTGTACCGCCTGCTGCTCGCGGCGATGGAAGGGGTGCCGTTGGATGCAATCGACGCCTGTCTCTACTATGTGAGTGAGCCTCACGAGGCCGATCGGGAGCTTGACGCCCTCGACAAAACAGAAGAAGAGATCCTTGCCGAGTTGAGCTACGGAATTCCGCAGCAATCCGACAACGACTAGTGCCGGTGCGCAATGGCTCCTTGACCGAAGAAAGCGGGGGAGCGGCGCTTTCCGGCCTGCCTGCGGGAGAAACCGCTATGCAGGCAGCGTTGTGGAGGAACGCCGCTACCCTCGTGCAGCATGTGTGGGCGGGCGCACATGCCGGACGCAACGACAGTTAAGGAGTGTTTGATATGGCTGCGAACAGCGCAACCGCAATCCCGAACGCCGGCATGGGTGCCGGAACAAACAACGCATCGGCAATCGTCTTCCGTCCCATCGGCTGGGGCGATCTGGACGCGGTGGTCGACCTGTTCGACCGTACCTGGCCGCAGGATGTGGACAAGGTCGGCGCGGACATGTCGCGGCTGATCTCCCGATATTTCGTGCTGCACTACCTGCTGCCGACCACGTTCGCCAACGGCGCGTTCGCCGCCGACGGCACACTCGCGGGCGTCACGTTCATCCGCGTCGCCGGCGAGGCGCCGCAGCTCGACGAAATCGAAGTCGGCGAGGAAATGAAGGCCTTGGAACGCCGCATCGACGCCGATCCGGAGGCCGCCAAGCATATGGCGGCGCTGAAATCCGGCTTCTCGGTGGAACTCGATCTGGAACGCGAAGGGCGCGCCAACGAAACCACCATGGGCGAGCTGGAACTGTTCATCGTCAATCCCGACGTGCGCGGCCACGGTGTGGGCGGGCAGCTTTGGAGACGCATGCAGGAGCATTTCGCCGCATGGGACGTGCCCGCATTCTACCTGCACACCGATTCCGACTGCGACGTGAGCTTCTACGACCACAAGGGGTTGGACTGCATCGCGCACCGCACGGCAAGCGAGACGGTCGCCCGGCTCGGCGGCAGCGCCGACGGCGAAGTGCCGCCACTGTTCGACGACATGTTCATCTACCGGGGAAAGGTGACGGCGTGACGGGCGCGAAACCGCAATCGCAATTGCACGAACCGCACGAATCGCAGAAAACGCAATCGCCATACGCGCAGCTTTTCCGCATTCCCGGCACGAAGGCGTTCTGCGTGTCCGGAGCCATCGCGCGACTGCCGATGTCCATGATGGGCCTCGGTATCGTGCTCGCGCTCAACCACATGTACGACAATTGGACGATCGCCGGCGTGATGAGCGCCGCGTACGTGCTCGCCACCGCCGCGGTCACGCCGCTGTACGCGCGCCTGTTCGACCGGTTCGGCCAGCGCAAGGTCGGTCCGGTGATCCTGACGGTGCAGATCATCGTCATGCTGGGCTTCGCGTTCGCCGCGCTGATGCGCGTGCCGATTCCGCTGCTGTTCGTGCTTGCCGTGGTCATGGGCATGACGCAGTTCTCGTTCGGCGCGCTTGTGCGCACCCGTTGGGCGTACGTGCTCGACCGCGCCGACAAGGAGGACCTGCTCAACACCGCGTATGCGCTCGAATCCGCCATCGACGAGATCGTGTTCATCTTCGGGCCGATTCTGGCGGCTTTCCTGGCCGCGTCCGTGCATCCCGTATCACAGCTGTTCGTGCCGACCCTCGCCTGCGCATTCGGCGGTGCCGTGTTCTTCGCATTGCGTGACACTCAACCGCCGGTATTGCGCGAAATCACGGTCGTCGCGGCCGGTACGGACGATGCTGACGTGCGATTGGCGGCCGGCGGTGCCGCTGGTGCCGCGGTTTCCGCGGACCGTTTCGATTTGGATCGGCTCAAGACGGGCGATCGCGACCGCAGGAAACGCAACGTGCTCACCTATGCGGGTGTGCTGCCGCTCCTCGCCGTGTTCATCGTGTTCAACATGGCGTTCACCGCGTTCGACACGTCCATGACCGCCGTCATGAAATCGCTGCACCTCGACTCCGTGCTGGGCGTGCAGCTGGCCATGCTGGCCGTCGGCTCCTGCATGGGCGCGCTGGTCTTCGGCTCGCGCGAGCTCAAAGGCTCCCGCTGGCGTCACATGATCATGTTCCTCGCCTTGATGACCGTCGGCTTCGTGGTGATCCACCTGTGCCAGGGCAACCTGATCGTGATGGGACTGGTGGAGATCCTCACCGGCCTGACCATTTCGCCGGTATTCGCCTCCGGCAACCTCCTCGTCAAGGAGACCGTGCCCGAGGAATCGCTCACCGAAGGCCTGTCCTGGGTGAGCACCGCCGGCACAATGGGCGCGTCGTTCGGCTCCATGATCACCGGCATCGTGCTCGACCATTTCAATCCAAGCGTGGGATTGAGCCTGCCCGCCGTGTTCGTGGGCTGTTCGATTCCGTTCGCGCTGATTGGCTGGCTGCTGGCGCGTCGAAGCGTCTCTTTAGATTCGTAAGTGGAACACGTTATGGACGTGGGCGCGTGATTCAAAAACATGTGTGAAAACGCATGCGATTATGCGCGCGGCAAGCGCGCACGGCATGCGCGCGCCCGCGAAAACATCAAGGAGCTGCAATGATCAAGGTTTCCGTAGTCGGCGCCAAAGGCCGTATGGGCTCGCACGTGGTCGACGCCGTCAATGCCGCCGCCGACACCGAACTCGCGCTCGCGCTCGACGCAGGTGACGACCTGACCGCCATCACCCCCGAAAACACCGACGTCGTGGTGGAGTTCACCGTGCCGAGCGTGTCGCTGGGCAATGTGCTCGCCCTCGTCAAGCAGGGCGTCGACGTGGTGGTCGGCACCACCGGCTGGACCGAAGAGAAGCTCGACCAGGTGCGCGCCGCGCTCGCCGCGGCCCCGCGTGAGGGCCAGAGCGTGTTCATCGCGCCGAACTTCGCCATTTCCGCGGTGCTCGCCGACCATTTCGCAAAGGTCGCGGCGCCGTATTTCGAATCCGCGGAAGTCATCGAACTGCACCACCCGACCAAGGTGGACGCTCCGTCCGGCACCGCTTTCCACACTGCGCAGGGCATCGCCGAAGCGCGCAAGGCGGCCGGTCTCGGCCCGGTTCCGGACGCCACCGAAACCGACGGCGGCTCCCGCGGCCAGGTGGTGGACGGCATCCACGTGCACGCCGTGCGTCTTCGCGGCCTCAACGCCCACGAGGAGGTGCTGTTCGGCAACTCCGGCGAACAGCTGACCATCCGCGCCGACAGCTTCGACCGCATCTCCTTCATGCCGGGCGTGCTGCTGGCCGTGCGCAAGGTCTCCACCGGAACCTACCCGGGTCTGACTGTCGGCCTCGACCACTTCCTCGACCTGTAACCGTAATTCTTTTTTCAAACTGCCGACGGGTGCATGTGTCTTCCGTCGGCAGTTTTTTATGGCGGATCTGTTCCGATTACTTGGCAAGGCGTGCGATGGCGGCGCTGACTTCCGCCAGCTTTTCGTCGGCAACGGTACCGCCCTCCGCCGCGGCTTTGGCGACGCAATGGTGCAGATGGTCGTCGAGCAGCAGTAGCGCCACCGACTTCAGCGCGCTGTCCGCTGCGGAAATCTGCGTCAGAATGTCGATGCAGTATTCGCCGTTTTCCGTCATCTGCCGAATGCCTCGCACCTGCCCTTCGATGCGATTCAATCGTGCGATGATCCTCTTCTGGTCGCTTGCGTACCCGTGTTGTGTGACGTTCATATCGTCCTCCTCGCTGCGCTGAAAATTTTATCTACGGCTGAAGGTTGCTCGTCCCTCTTGCCAATATACCCTATAGGGGTATATTGTGATGGTGTTTGCCGAAATCGAAGGCCAATCACGGACGGAAGGCGGCTGGAATATGCACATCGCAATCGCGCTTATTATGGCGCTGCTCGTCACGGCGGGCGTGCTGTGGTTCTTCTTCGCACCGCGCAAAGCGTATCGTGCGCCGTTGCGCGACGGCGTGCAGGAAGCGGTCGTCGAAGTCAAAGGCGGGTACAGCCCGGCCGTCATCGAAGCCGAAGCCGGCGTGCCGTTGCGGCTGATCTTCGATCGCAAGGAAGACGGCGAATGCTCGTCGCATGTCGTGTTCTCCGATTTCGGGGTCGATCTTGCGTTGCCCGCCTTCCGCACGACCACGCTGACGCTTCATCCCGACCAGCCGGGCGAGTATCCCTTCGCATGCGGTATGAACATGCTGCACGGCACGTTGCGCATACTGCCGGGAAAGCATGCAAGTGTCGGTGCCGCCGCCGGTTCCGCGGTTGGTTCCGTCGGCGCCAGTATGTCCGATTCCGGCAATTCGGACATTCGCGCGACTGCTGACGGTGCCCACGCATCCGGTTCCGCGGAAACAGGCGTGCAATGCGCGCAAAAAGGCGCCGTCCAAACGTCCGGTTCGGGTGATTCGGGCAAATCGCGCGGATTGGAATCGGAAATTCGCGCCCTCATCACCCGTCTTATCGTGGCGGCCGTCTGCACGATTCCGGTATTCGGCTCCACCATGCTCATGCTGTATCCGATGCCGAACTGGCTGCAGTTCCTGCTGATGCTGCCAATCGTCGGCTATGCGGCATTGCCGATTTTCCGCAGCGGTTTCGCCGCGATCGCCCACCGTTCGCCGGAGATGAACGCGCTCGTCAGCCTCGGCGCGCTGGCCGCATTCGCCTACTCCTGCGTGGTCACCTTCGCACCGAACGTCCTGCCCGAGAACGCGCGCGAACCGTATTTCGAAGCGGTCGGTGTGGTCGTCACGCTTATGCTTGTCGGCCAGCTGCTCGAAGCGCGCGCCCGCAAAGGCACCGGTGAAGCCATGCGCGCATTGGCGGGTCTGCAACCGAAAACCGCCCGCGTGGTGCGAGACGGCAAGGAAACCAGCATCGCCATCGATGACGTGCGCGTCGGCGACATCATCGCCATCCGCCCCGGCGAGCAGCTGCCGGTCGACGGCATCGTCATATCCGGCACCTCCACCGTGGATGAGTCGATGATCACCGGCGAAGCCATGCCGGTCGCCAAAACCGAGGGCAGCGAAGTGACGGGCGTCACCATCAACGGCGGCGGCTCGCTGCGCTACCGCGCCACGAAAGTCGGCAAGGACACCGTGCTCGCGCAGATCATCGGCATGGTGCGTGCCGCGCAAAGCTCGAAGGCTCCCGTACAGCGATTGGCGGACCGCATTTCCGACATATTCGTGCCGATCGTGGTGCTCGTCGCCGTATGGTCGTGCGCATTGTGGTTCGCGTTCGGCCCTGACCCGCGTGTCACGCACGCGCTGGTCGCCGCGGTGTCGGTGCTGCTGGTCGCCTGCCCGTGCGCGCTCGGTCTGGCGACTCCGTTGTCGGTGACGGTCTCGACTGGCCGCGCGGCTCGCATGGGGGTGCTGGTCCGTTCCGCCGAAGCGTTGGAAACATGCGGCAAAGTCAATGCCGTCGTATTGGATAAGACCGGCACGATCACCGCCGGCAAACCCACCCTTACCGATGTGCTGCCGTTGGGCGTGTGGCATCGGCGTCCCGATGATTTGCTGACGATTGTCGCCGCCGCCGAACGCGATTCCGAACACCCGCTCGCTGCTGCGATCGTTGCCGCAGCTGCGGAAAAAGCCGACGTCGCGGACGTTGCGGAACTCGCGCAAACCACCGATTTTCAGGCGATTGCCGGCTGTGGCGTCACCGCGCGTGTCACCTTCCGCGGTCTGCCGCACACCGTCGCCGTCGGCAACACCGACCTGATCGACGACCTTGACGTCGACATGCCCGACATTACGTCCGATACCTCCGAAATTGCCTCCGAGACCATCCACGATACGAACCTCGACGCCATCATCGCCGACATGGAACTCCTGTCACAGCAAGGCAAAACGCCGATCCTAGCGGCCATCGACGGCCATCTCGCCGGCATCGTCGCCGTCGCCGACGTGCCGAAAGCCGACTCGCGCCAAGCCATCGAACTGCTCCGCAAACGTGGCGTCGAAGCCGTCATGCTCACGGGAGACAATCCGACCACCGCACGCGCCATCGCAAGCCAGGTCGGTATCGACGAACGTCATGTGATCGCCGGCGTGCGGCCGGAACGCAAGGCCGACGAAATCGCAAAACTCCAATCGCAAGGCTATACGGTGGCGATGGTCGGCGACGGCATCAACGACGCGCCCGCCCTCGCCCGAGCCGACGTCGGTTTCGCCATCGGCACCGGCACCGACGTGGCCATCCAATCCGCGGATGTGACACTGATGCGCGGCTCGCTCATGGGGCTCGTGCATGCGCTCGACCTGACGCACGCCGCCATGCGCAACATCGCGCAAAACCTCGGCTTCGCACTCGGCTACAACAGCATCGGCATCGCGATCGCGGCCGGCGTGCTGTATCCGTTCACCGGAACGCTGCTGAATCCGATGATCGCCGGCGCCGCGATGGCGTTCTCGTCGTTGTGCGTGGTGACGAACGCAAGCCGGCTGCGCCTGTTCGATCCGGACGCGGAGGCGGCGAAAAACAAGACGTATCGGGTACGCAAGCCCGATCCGAGCAAAAATAATGGCAACCAGCACAGTCGGAAAGGAACGATCATGGGACTGTTCAGCGATCACAAGGCCAAGAAGGAAGCCGAGAACATGGGCGCGATGGGCGCCGGACACTGCTGCGGCGGTCATGACGGCCACGGCATGGCTTCGAATATGGGCGATTCCGCGGCGAACGTTGCGAAGGACCCGGTTTGCGGCATGAGCGTCGATCCGGCCACCGCGGCCGCGACCCGCGAATACGGCGGCGTCACCTACTACTTCTGCAACCCCGGTTGCGCCGACAAGTTCGCCCAGAACCCGGCCGCCTACCTGGGCTGAGACCTGATTCTCGTCCGTCCCCAATCTGCCGACATCGAATGACATCCGGCCGTCGGCGGGTTGGGGATTTTTGTTGAATGGTTGATTTACGGATTCCGATTCACGGACGAACGATAAGATTCCCCTCCCGCACTCCGGAGAGCGCGTCCCGCCCCGCTACAAACGTGCGCGTGACGACGCCGTTAAGCGTCATGCCATCGCAGGCGCAGATCGGATTGCGGCTTTCCAAAGCGGTAGCATCCACAACAAACCGTTCGTACGGGCGAATAATCGCCAAATCGGCCCGCAATACCGGCGTTATATCGCCACGATCGTCAAGTCCCACAAGCCGTGCGGTGTTGCACGACATCCACCGCACGACGTCGGCCAAACTCAAGCCGCGCCGCATCGCACCCGTCAACACCGCGCGGAATCCGACCTGCAGACTGGAAACGCCACCCCACGCGGTGGCGAGCGTGCCGGCTTTCATATCCGCGCTGGCCGGGGAATGATCGGTGACGACACCATCCAACGTGCCGTCGGCAAGCCCCGCCCATAGCGCGTCCTGCTCATGCAGATCACGAATCGGCGGACAGCATTTGACCGCGGTGGCGTTGTCGGGAATATGGTCGCAATCCAACGTGAGGTAATGCGGACAGGTCTCCGCGCTGACCGGCAGTCCTTCGGCCTTCGCCCGCCGCAGCACGTCCACGCTCAGACCGCTGGACACGTGCAGAATATGCGTGCGGCAGCCGGTGCGTGCCACCAGCCGTACGATCTTGCGCACCGCGTTCGCCTCGCATTCGGCCGGGCGCGATGACGCGTTCAACAGTGTTCGCAGCAGTCGGGGATTTTGTTGCCGCGTTAGTCGCCCATTTCGCTGGTTTGGCACCGTTTCTTCTATGCCGAATCCGCCCGATATGCGATGTTGATTGTGTGGGGTAAGCTGTTTTTGCCATGGTCGGTCATCTCCTGATGGTGGGTCGCGTTGCCAAGAGGCGCCGCCATTGCCTGTGATGGATGCATTTCAGTGCTTACGGCATCTGAAATTCTTCATTCGTCGTAACAGTTGTCGGTGGCCAAACCTGGTGAAACCCGGAAAGCAAGGGGTAGCATCGTCAGGAGAGCGGATGCGCCGCGTGAGAATGTACTGCAGGGAAGGGCGATGAGCGTGACTTCTGGAATTATGCTTTCAGACAATATGGGGGCTTCGAAGGACGCCATGGACGAGGAAGGCAATGCTGCCGCGGACCTCGGCTTGGTGGCGCGCATCCGGGAATCCTTCGATTCGCTGACTGCGACGGAACGTGAGGCTGCGCAGTTCATTCTGGGTCATCTGACCGACGTGCTGGTCTGCAATTCCGTGGAATTGTCGCAGTTGAGCGGCATCTCGCAGCCGACGCTCAGCCGCCTGTACCGCAAGCTCGGCTATGCGAACGCGGGCGAATTCAGACGTGACGTGCGTCGCGTCCATCGTCCTGGCTCTCCGGAGCTTTCACGGCACACCCAGTGCGACGATTTGGTCGCCGACCATCTGCGCCGTGACGAGGAAAGCCTGAAACGCACGTTTGAAGGCATCGACCGCGCGCAACTGTCATCCGCATGCCAAGCCATGGCCACGGCCCCGCATGTGGCGGTGGTCGGGTACCGCAGCAGCTATCCCGTGGCGCTGCACATGCGCGAACAGCTGATGCGGCTACGCGGAAACGTTGATATTCTGCCGAATCCAGGCCAGTCCATAGCCGAAGATCTGGTTGATTATGCGGCAGGCGACGTAATCGTCATCATCGGCGTGGGCCGGCGTCTTCCCTTCTTCTCACGGCTCATCGACGTGATGCTTGAGCGCGGCCTGACCGTGGTGGTGATTGGCGACATTTCGGCGCGCAACGCCGTCATCGGCCGTAACGTCGCCTTCTTCAAAGTGGTGCTGAACTCCCACGTGCTGACGAGCTTCACCGCGGCGTTCGCCCTGATCGCCCTGATGGTGGACGAAGTCGGAAAATGCCTCGTCGATACCGAAGACGAGGTGCACGCGCGTATCGAAGGCATCAACGATTGCTTCGATGCGCTCAATGAGCTTGAAGATTGATAGGGAAAATCTAGGCGCGGCACGTCCCGTTGGAACGGCGGTAAACGGAAGTGGAAGCGGGAATGGGAACGGAATGAATTCAAAACGAAACATGCTGGCGTACGACCGGTCCTCCACCGGATTGTGGGTGGCTTTGATTTTCCTCGTATCGCTGAATCTGCGGCCCGCCATCGCCGCCGTCGGGCCGGTCCTCGCCCAAATGGGAACCGACCTTGCGTGGGGTGAGGGCGTGCAGGGCGTATTGACGGCGATTCCGCTGATCGCCTTCGCCGTGGTCAGCCCGCTGGTCACGTTCCTTGCACGCCGCATCGGCATCGACATGTCGATTCTGCTGGCCCTGCTGTGCATCGCGGCGGGCGACGCCATCCGCTCGTTCGGCGGCGGCGTTGGCATCTGGCTGGGCACGGTGGTGTTCGCTTCCGCCATCGCCGTCGGCAACGTTCTTGTGCCGGTGATCGCGAAACGTGACTATGCCGGCCATGTCGCGATGGCGACCGGCGTCTATTCCGGTTGCATCACCGCCGGCAGCGCCACCGCAGGTTTGCTGTCCGCGCCGCTTGCGCAGATGTGGGGCGGTTGGCGCGCGTCACTCGCCTTCTGGAGTGTGCCGCCGCTGGTCGTCGCCGTGCTGTGGGCGTTGCGTATCCTGCACAATCGCAAGATCGTCGTCGCGTCGGCCGCCGTACGGAACTCGCCTTCCGCCCAATCCGCACGTTCCCAATCGTCGCGTGGCGTGTTCGCCCGTGTTCTGCGCCGTCCGATGACGTGGTACGTGACGGCCTTCATGGGACTGCAATCGTCCGCCTTCTACACCATGTCCAACTGGATGCCGTCCATCTCGGCGTCCATCGGCTACGACGCCTCCACCGCCGGCGTGCATCTGTTCATCTTCCAAGGCATCGGCATTTTCTCCGGCCTGCTCATTCCGAAACTCATGAACGTGCGCGGCAACCAGGTCTGCGCGGCGCTTACCGCAAGCGCCCCCATGTTCATCGCCGGCCTCGGCATGCTGCTGCTGCCGCATCTCATGCCGGTATGGGCGTTCGTCGGCGGCTGCGCGCAAGGCGCGTCCCTGGTGGTGGCGCTCGCATTGATCGCGTTGCGCGGCCGTGACAGCGCCGAAACCGTGGTGCTGTCGGGCGTCGCGCAGTCGTTCGGCTATCTGATCGCGTCGCTCGGCCCGCTTATGTTCGGCGTGCTGGTCCAGGCCACCGGCGGCCACCATGTGCCGCTGATGGTGTTCACGTTCGTCGCTTTCCTGCAGTGCGTCGTCGCGGTCATCGTCGGCAGGCCTTCCAAAATGTGACTTTTCGCATCTCGCGAAATCGAAAGCGTCCGCAGAGGGAAGTACCGTTAGCCGTATGACAAGCCCTAAGACTGACGACGGTACAATGCATCTGCTCGATCCTGCTCCCTTCGGACGTATCCTTCCGGCCATGGTCACCCCCATGAAGGCCGACGGAGCCGTAGATTTCGAAGCCGCGCAACAGCTGGCGAGGCAGCTCGTGGCGGATGGTGCCGACGGTCTTGTGGTCAACGGCACCACCGGCGAATCTCCGACCACCCACATGGAGGAGAAGGTCGAGCTGGTTCAGGCCGTCAAGGAAGTCGTGGACGTGCCGGTCATTTCCGGCGCCGGTTCCAACGACACCGCGCACACCGTGCGCATGGTGGAGCAGACCCAGGAGGCGGGCGCCGACGCGGTGCTCGTGGTCGCCCCGTATTACTCCCGTCCGTCGCAGGAAGGCGTGTTCCGCCACTACAAGGCGGTCAACGATTCCGCGGACAAGCCGATCATCATCTACGATGTGCCGGGCCGTACCGGACTGCACATCCAGCTGGAGACCTACCGCCGTCTGGCCGAGCTCGACCACGTCAAGGCCGTCAAGGACGCCACCGGAGACATCGCCGGCGCGGTACGCAAGCGTATGGAAACCGGCCTGACCTGGTATTCGGGCGATGACGGCCTGTTCCTGCCGTTCCTGTCCGTCGGCGCAGTCGGCATCATCTCCGTGATCGCGCACGCCGCCGCCGGCCCGATGCGTGACCTCGCCAACGCGTTCGATCGTGGCGATATCCACGAAGCGCAGCGCATCTCCGTGCAGCTGGCGCCGCTCGTCGAAGCGATGAACGGCAATGGCTTCCAGGCCGTGATGGCCAAGGCCTCGCTGAAGGTGCGTGGAATCCTCGACTCCACCGAAATGCGCCTGCCGAACGTCGGTCCGGGCGAAGCGGAACTCGTGCGCGCGGAAAAGGGCATGCGCGCCGCGGGACTGCTGTGAACCGAATCGCATGATGCGACTGGCCTGTCGCGCATGAACGCCGGCAGGCACCCAAATTCCTCGTTTCCGCATAGGCGGAGACAATTAGTAATAGAAATCCAACTAGGAAATGGCTACAGAAGAAACCACAAAGACAACAACACACAAGCGCGGCAGCAAGGCTGCCAAGCGCACTGAAACCGCAGTCAAGGCATCCAAGACCACCAAGGCCGCGAAGTCCGAGAAGACCGCCATCAAGAAGGCCAAGTCCTCCACCCGCAGCCGTGGCAACGGTGGCTCGCGCAACGGAGGCTCCCGTGGATCCCGTGGCGGCAACGGTTCGAACCGTCGCCCGTCGCATTCCGCGCCGCAATCCACCGCGCCGCAGCAGGACGAAGTGCTGATCGCCCCGCCGAAGTACCGCAAGGGCTCCATGCGCATCGTGCCGCTCGGCGGTCTGGGCGAGATCGGCCGCAACATGAACGTGGTCGAATACAACGGGCATATCCTGCTCATCGACTGCGGCGTGCTCTTCCCGGAAGAGGAACAGCCGGGCGTGGACCTCATCCTGCCTGACTTCCACTACATCAAGGACCGTCTCGACAAGGTCGAGGCGCTCGTGCTCACCCACGGCCACGAAGACCACATCGGTGGCGTGCCGTACCTGCTCAAGCTCCGCCCGGACATTCCGCTGATCGGCTCCAAGCTCACCCTCGCCTTCGTTGAGGCCAAGTGCAAGGAACACCGCATCAACCCGACGCTCGTCGAGGTCAAGGGACGCGACAAGCTCAAGGTCGGCCCGTTCAACCTGGAATTCGTGAACGTCACGCACTCCATTCCGGACGCGCTCGCCGTGTTCGTGCAGACCCCCGCCGGCTCGCTTATCGACACCGGCGACATCAAGCTCGACCAGCTGCCGCTCGACCACCGCATCACCGATCTGGTGGAATTCGGCAAGCTTGGCGAAAAGGGCGTGGACCTCCTGATGATGGACTCCACCAACGCCGAGGTCCCGGGCTTCGTCAAGCCGGAAACCTCCATCGGTCCGGCGCTCGACCAGGCGTTCGCACAGGCCACGCGCAAGATCATCGTGGCCAGCTTCTCCAGCCACGTGCACCGCGTGCAGCAGGTCGTCGACGCGGCCCACAAGTACGGCCGCAAGGTCGTGTTCGTCGGACGTTCCATGGTCCGCAACATGTCCATCGCAGCAGATCTGGGCTACCTGCGTCTGCCCGAGGACACCGTCATCGACCTGAAGCAGGCCCATGACGTGCAGGACGACAAGCTCGTCTACATGTGCACCGGCTCCCAGGGCGAGCCGATGGCCGCGCTCGGCCGCATCGCCGACGGCAACCACCGCGACATCACCATCAACGAGTTCGACACGGTGATCCTCGCCAGCTCCCTGATCCCAGGCAACGAGCATGGCGTCTACAAGGTCATCAACAAGCTCGTGCAGCTCGGAGCCCGCGTGGTCAACCGAGACAACGCCGCCGTGCACGTCTCCGGCCACTGCAACGAAGGCGAACTGCTGTACATGTACAACATCGTCAAGCCGAAGTGCGCCATGCCTATCCACGGCGAAAACCGCCACTTGGTGGCCAACGGCATGATCGCCGTCAAGACCGGCGTCGATCCGCAGAACGTCGTGCTGGCCGAAGACGGCGACGTCGTCGACCTGTACCACGGCCAGGCCGCGGTCGTCGGCTCCGTGCCGTGCGGCTACGTCTACGTCGATGGCGATTCCGTCGGCGAACTGACCGACGAAGAACTCGAGAAGCGCCGCATCCTCGGCACCGAAGGCTTCGTGTCCAGCTTCGTGGTCGTCGACACCGAAACCGCGGATGTCATCACCGGCCCGAAGATCTACCTCAACGCGGTCGCGGAAGACGAAAGCGAGTTCGACAAGGTCCGTCACCAGATTGTCGAGCAGCTGCAGGACGCGATGATGCAGGGCACGCGCGACACCTACAAGCTGCAGCAGATCATGCGACGCACGCTCGGCGGCTGGGTGGCACGACAGCTGCACCGCAAGCCGATGATCGTCCCCGTCGTCGCCGACATCGCGCAGGACGTGGACGACGCGATGGGACTGAACGCCGCGAAATAAGCCGTAAATTTACCATAAATTGAATCAAGGCGACGTGATCGGCACAACTGATCGCGCCGCCTTCTGTTACCAGAAAGAAGGAGTGACATGCCAGGAGCAAACCTCACCCGAATCGAAGCGGAAGAACGCAAAAGCATCATCGCCGCGCCAATCCATTACACGGTCAAGCTTGACCTGACCCGCGGAGCCAAGGATTTCGGCTCCGAAACCACCATCACCTTCGACGCGAAGCCGGGGGAGTCAAGCTTCCTTGACCTCATCGCCAACGAAGTCAGCGAAATCACCCTCAACGGCGAAACCCTCGACCCGGCTGAAGCGTACGTCGACAGCCGCATCGAACTGAAGAACCTCAAGGAGCACAACGAGGTCACCGTCAAGGCGATGTGCCAGTACTCCAACACCGGCGAAGGCCTGCACCGCAGCGTCGACCCGTCCGACGGCAACGTCTACCTGTACACCCAGTTCGAGGTGCCGGACGCCCGTCGCGTCTACGCCGTGTTCGACCAGCCCGATCTGAAGGCCGTGTTCGACTTCTCCGTGCTCGCCGCCAAATCCTGGATCGTCACGTCCAACATGCCCACCTCCTCCGTGACCGACAACGAAACCGTCACCGAGGAAGGCACGCTCGGCGATCACGCCGCCGAAACCACCAAGCTGTGGGTGTTCGAGCCGACCCCAACCATGAGCTCCTACCTCACCGCCATCTGCGCCGGACCGTACGCCGAATGGCACACCGAATACGCCAATGAGGACGGCCGCACCGTGCCGATGGCTATGTACTGCCGCCAGGCGCTCGCCAAAGCCTTCGAAAAGGACGTCGACTACCTGTTCGACATCACCAAGAAAGGCTTCGCCTTCTACGCCAAGACCTGGGGCGTGCCGTACCCGTACGCCAAGTTCGACCAGATCTACGTGCCGGAGTACAACGCCGGCGCCATGGAGAACATCGGCATGGTCACCATCCGCGACCAGTACGTGTTCGAATCCAAGGTCACCGACGCCTACGCGGAACGCCGTGTGGTCACCGTGCTGCACGAGCTCGCCCACATGTGGTTCGGCGACTACGTGACCATGAAGTGGTGGAACGACCTGTGGCTCAACGAATCCTTCGCCGAGTTCACGTCCACCCTCGCCACCGCCGAAGCCACCGAATGGAAGGACGCCTGGGCAACCTTCAGCTCCGGCGAAAAGAGCTGGGCGCTGCGTCAGGACCAGCTGAGCACCACCCACCCGATCGTCGCCCCGATCAACGACCTCAACGACACCTACGTCAACTTCGACGGCATCACCTACGCCAAGGGCGCCTCCGTGCTGAAGCAGCTCGTGTACTACGTGGGCCGTGAGAAGTTCTTCAAGGGCATCAACAACTACCTCAACAAGCACGCCTACTCCAACGCCACCCTCGCCGACCTGCTCGCCGAACTGGAACTCACTTCCGGCCGCGACCTGAAGGCGTGGAGCGCCCAGTGGCTTGAGGAATCCGGCATCAACACCATCGCCACCGAAGTCGAAGAGAACGAGGACGGCACCATCAAGCGTCTCGCCCTGCGCCAGACCGCTCCGGCCGAGCATCCCGTGCTGCGCGCCCACCGTCTCGCCGTCGGCTTCTACAACGAGGATCCGGAAACCGGCAAGATCGTGCGCACCGACCGTTTCGAACTGGACGTCGACGGCGAACTGACGGTCGTCGACGCTGCCGCCGGCAAGGCACGTCCGTCGCTGATTCTGGTGAACGACGACGACCTGACCTACACGAAGCTGCGTTTCGACGACAAGAGCCTCGCATTCGCGACAAGCAACCTGTACCGCTTCGACGATGCGCTCGCCCGTTCCGTGATCTGGCTCGCCCTGTGGGACATGACCCGCGACGGCGAACTGCCGGCACGCCAGTTCATCGACACCTCGCTGGCCGCGCTCGCCACCGAACACGAGTCCACCACCTTCCGTTACGCGCTGGCACAGGTCAGCACCACCGCATGGCATTACACCGCTCCGGCAGAGCGTGCCGAGACCGTGAAGCATGTGGCCGCCGAACTGTTCAAGCTGGCGGGTCAGGCCAAGGCCGGCTCCGACGAACAGTTCCAGCTCGTCACCGCCTACCTGGGCTACGGCGAGCCGGGCGACGAGGCGTTCGTCGCCAACGCGAAGGGCCTGCTCGACGGTTCCGTGGCATTCGACGGTCTGGAAATCGACAACAACTTCCGCTGGACCATCATCAACGCGCTGAGCACCGTCAACGCGATCGACCAGGCGGGAATCGACGCCGAACTGGCCAAGCGCGAAACCACCGAGAACCGTGAGTTCGCCTATGGTGCACGCGCCGTGGCCGGTACCGCCGAAGCGAAGGCATGGGCTTGGAACGAGGCCCTGCACAACGACGAGCTGACCAACATGCAGCTTGAGGCTGTGGCCGGTGGCTTCGCAGCCACCCCGCGCGCCGACTTGGCCGAACCGTACGCCGAGAAGTATTTCGAGGTCGCCGACTGGATTTGGGAGCACAAGACCTTCCACATGGCGGAAGCGCTGCTCGAAGGCCTGTATCCGGGCTATGCCGATCCGGCGAAGCTCGTGGAGCTGGGTGACGCCTGGCTCGCCTCCCATAAGGACGCGGACAACGCCTTGCAGCGTATTGTGCGTGGCAACGTCGAGGCTTCTCACCGCACGCTGAAAGTGCGCGACTTCAACGCCGCGCTCTGATAGCAGGGGCGACAGGAACGTTCCCGCTTAAGAGCCGTCATGTCGTCGCACGAATTTGATTTTGGAGGCATTTTTCAAAGTTGTGCGACAAGCGTGCTGGCTTTCATACCCTCTAACTCTTATTTTTCGCTGGTTTTCAACGGAAAATGATAGTTAGGGGGTATTTCTTTATCAAGTGTTGTCGCACGACTTGATTTTCCGCCTTGAAATCAAAGTCGTGCGACACGAAAAGGGCATTGCGCGCCGTGAAATGCTTTGAATTGTGAAGTGTTATGCGATTGCGTCGTCACCTGCTGGTTTCGGCGGCACGGTTGAGTACGATAGGTCACGGAAATATCGTTTGCAGATAGCGAGGATTTGAGACTCATGCCACGTATGTTCGGAACCGACGGCGTTCGAGGATTGGCGAATAGGGATTTGACGGCACAGCTGGCGCTTGATTTGGGTGACGCCGCGGTGCGTGTGCTGGGCGATGACGAGCGGAGCGAATTCGAAAGCCGTCGCCGTGCGCTGGTCGGTCGTGATACACGAGTTTCCGGCGATTTCCTCGCCGCCGCATTGTCCGCTGGCATGTCCGCCGGCGGCTTCGACGTGATCGACGCCGGCATCATCCCGACGCCGGGCGTCGCATACCTGACGTCCGTGCTCAACGTGGAAATGGGCGCGGTGATTTCCGCATCCCACAATCCGATGCCCGACAACGGCATCAAGTTCTTCGCCCGCGGCGGCTTCAAGCTGCCCGACACCAAGGAGGATGAGATCGAAGCGGTGCTCGGCCAGGATTGGGATCGTCCTACCGGCGCCGGCGTGGGTCGTGTCAGCCATGACACCGCCACCGCCACCAACCTGTACATCGACCATCTGGTTTCCGCCATCGCGCCGGTCGGTCCGGACAAGTCGCAGCCGACGCCGCTGAAGGGCCTGAAGATCGTGGCCGATTGCGCGAACGGCGCCACGTCCGTGGTCGCTCCGGAAGCCTTGCGCCGCGCCGGCGCCGACGTGACCGTCATCAACGCGTCGCCGGACGGCTACAACATCAACAAGAACGCCGGCTCCACCCATCCTGAGCAGCTGCAGGCCATGGTCAAGGCCTCCGGCGCCGTCATGGGCGTTGCCTTCGATGGCGATGCCGACCGTTGCCTTGCCGTGGATGAGGACGGCAACATGGTCAACGGCGATCAGATCATGGGCATTCTGGCGCGCGCCAAGAAGAACGCGGGCAAGCTCAACCATGACACCCTCGTCGTGACGGTGATGAGCAACCTCGGTCTGAAGTTGGCCCTGCGTTCCATGGGCATCAAGACCGTGCAGACCAACGTGGGCGACCGTTACGTGCTCGAAGAGATGCTGCGAGGCGATTATTCGCTCGGCGGCGAGCAGTCCGGCCACGTGATCAACCGCGAATTCGCCACCACCGGCGACGGCACCCTGACCGCGCTCACCCTGTGCAACGAGGTCGTCAAATCCGGTAAGAGCCTGAAGGAACTGGCCGCCGACTTCCCGCAGCTGCCGCAGACGCTCATCAACGTGCCGAACGTCGACAAGATGGCCGCCAAGACCAACGCCAAGGTGCAGGCCGCGGTGGAACGCGAAGAGAAGCTGCTGGGCGACACCGGCCGCGTGCTGCTGCGTCCGTCCGGCACCGAGCCGCTCGTGCGCGTCATGGCCGAAGCCGAAACCCAGCAGCAGGCAGACGAAGTGTGCGATCGCCTCGCCAAGGTCGTCGCCGACGAACTCACCCTGTAAGAGCCCGCAAGGAGATATGCCCCATGTTCGGACACAACTCGAAAGTGGACCTCGAACTCAACCGCGAGGTCGAAAAGCTCATCAAAACCGGCGGCAAAGAGAAAATCATGCCGATCGTGCAGGCCGGCGAACCGGTATTACGCCAGCAGACCATCGCCTACGACGGCCAGTTGAGCCGCAAAACGCTTGACAAGCTCATCGACACCATGCGCACCACCATGCTGGAAGCGCCGGGCGTGGGCCTCGCAGCCACCCAGATCGGTCTCGGTCTGGCTTTGGCCGTCGTCGAAGACCACGTATGCGAAGGCGACGATGGCGATCCGCGCGAAGCCGCGGAATTCCCCTTCCACGCCATCATCAACCCCAGCTACGAGCCGATCGGCACCGAAACCCGCAGCTTCTACGAAGGCTGCCTGAGCTTCGACGGTTACCAGGCCGTACGCAAGCGTTGGCTTGACATCACCGCCCGTTGGCAGGATGAGGACGGCAACAAGCATGAGGAACATCTGCACGGCTGGCCGGCCCGCATCTTCCAGCATGAAACCGACCATTTGAGCGGTGAACTGTACATCGACCAGGCCGAAATCCGAAGCCTGACCACCAATGAGAACCTTGAGGATTTCTGGTGCGAGGATCCGGTACCGACCGAAGCGGCGGCCGAACTCGGCTTCGAACTGTAACCGCGTAAACGAACGAGACAAGAACGATGAATGCCTCCCAGGCGAACACTTGGGAGGCATTCATCATATTCGGGATTATTGGAATGTTCGAAACATGAGTATTCCAAATATTCCAATATTTCAGTATTCCGGATTCACTAGCACATCGTACGTATCCGTGTTCCGCTCGGCATCCGAACGCAGATCCCAGCCAGGCTTGCGCATTCCATACAACACCAGCGGCGGTAAACCGAGCACAAGCACGACTACAGCCACAAGAATCGCATATGAAACGCTATCCAAACCGGTGAAACCAGCCGGTCTCACGAAAGTCAACACGAATGCCGCGGCGGAAGCGACGAAACCGACGCCCGCGACCAACCGAATCGCAGGAACTCGATACGTGCGGCGGACTTCTGGATGGGTGTCGCGCAGACGAATCGCGGCGGCAAACATCAACATGTACATCACCAGATACAGCGCGGTCGCCATATCCACCAGCGTCGCGAAAGCCGTGTTGCCATTGGGGATCAACACGAACAGCAACGCCAGCACGGTCACGATAATGCCTTGCGGAATCAGAATGCCTTCCTGCACGTCGTGGGCATTGCGCTTCTGCAGCGCGGGAGGCATCAGTCCCGTGCGGGCGGCCGCTAGCAAACCGCGAGAAGGACCAGCTATCCAAGCCACCACGGAAGCGAACGCGCCTAGCGCGATGAGCAGCGAAATCACCGGGGTGCCCCAACCCATGCCAAAATGGTCGAAGAACTCCCTGAACGCCAGATTGATGCCGTCGATGAGCCCCAGCTCACGATGCGGCACAGCAAAGGCGATTGCCAAAGTCGGCAGCACAAGTACCAGCAGAATCAGCGCGGTCGCTAGTGCAATGGCGCGTGGGAATTGACGTCCCGGATGCTCCAAGTCGTTGGCATGCACGGCATTGACCTCCATACCCGCGTAGGCGAGCACATTGGATACGATTAGCACAATCGACGCGATGCCCGTCCACGGCGGAAGCAGCGCGGATGCGTGCAGGGAGGTCTGCACTGGCTTACCGATCGCCAGCCAGATAATGCCGAAGACGATAAGCAGCAACGCAGGAAACAGCGTGCCGATAAGTCCCGAAATCGCCCCGACCTTGGCGAACAGATTGCCGCCGCGCAACGCCACCATCGTGCTTGCCCAATACAACACGATGATCACCGCGGCCACATATACGCCATTATTGCCCAAGCCACCCATGCCGAACACATACGACAGGCTGACGGCGATGAACGCAATCTGTATCGGATACCACACCACATTCTGAATCCACTGCAGCCAAATGGCGAGAAATCCGATGCGATTGCCGAACGCCTCACGCACCCACACGTACACGCCACCTTTCCAGCCGGTGGCCAGTTCGGCAGCCACCAGCGCGGTCGGCACCAGGAAAACGACCGCCGGAATGAGATACAGCAGAATGGAAGCGAGACCATAATCGGCCATGGCCGGCAGAGAGCGTAGCGAGGCCACCGCCACCACGGTCAACATCGCCAGTTGGCTGACTGTCATCATGGTTTTTCCGGTTTTATTGGCAACGGTTGCCGTGCTTGCGATTGCGCCGTGCCCGTCAGCGCCGTTCCCTCTATTCGCCCCGGCATGCGCAGGTATGCCCGTACGATTGCGGTTTCCTGCGACGGCAGACGGATTGCGTGGCGTTGTTGTCGGTGCCGTCGCAGCGTTCGTCGTGGAACGTGCGGACCCGGGATGTGCAGCTGCGCTTGCATCGTGCGCTACCACAGCAAGCGGCTTTTTCATATGAACTGTCATTGCAGCCAGCTTTCGTAAACATAATCGTTGTGGGAATGAACATGAATTTCCTTAATGCGGGAAACGATGGAATTCGTGGAATGACCGCGAAATATCAGTGGTGGAATCCGGATGCACGAGCCTCGCTTGGCATTGGTGAGCGCAGTCCGTCCAGATATTTCACACACGACTTCAGATCCTTGATGAACGCTTCGGCCATATCGTGGCTGAAACCGTTACGCACCACAATGCGCTGCACGGTCACCTGCGTCAGATCCACCGGCATCGGATAAGCCGGCACCAGCCATCCCTTCATGCGCAGCCGATCCTGCAGATCGTACAGATTCCACTTGCGATCCGGCTTGTCGTTGAGCATCCATGCGAACACCGGAATGTCGGAACCGTCGTTCCACAGCGTAAAATCATCCATCTGCTCGATCTCGCCCGACAGATATTTCGCCACATCATGCGAAGTCTGCTGCACCCTTCGATACCCGTCGAATCCCAAACGCAGGAACATGTAGTACTGCAGCAGTACCTGTGCGCCTGGACGGGAGAAGTTCAGTGCGAAAGTCGGCATTTCGCCGCCGAGATAACTCACCTTGAAAATAAGGCTTTCCGGCAGGTCAGCGGTTTCGCGCCATACGACCCATCCCAAACCGGGGTAGACCAGACCGTACTTGTGACCGGAGGTGCTGATGGAGTAAACGCGCTTGACGCGGAAGTCCCATGCGAGGTCCGGCTGGATGAATGGTGCGATCATACCTCCCGAAGCGCCGTCCACATGGATGCGCACATCAAGTCCGGTGCGCTCCTCGATGCGGTCCAGTGCTTCGCTGATCTGTTCGACCGGCTCATACATACCCGTATAGGTCACGCCCATGATGGCCACCACGCCGATGGTGTTCTCATCGACATACTTGTCGAGATCATGGCCGTCGAGCACTTTGTGGTCCTCGGAAATCGGCACATAGCGTGGTTCCACGTCGAAATAGTTGCAGAACTTCTCCCAGCACACCTGCACGGCGCTGCTCATCACCAGATTCGGACGATCGGTCGGCAGGTCGGCCTTTTCGCGGGCTTCCTTCCAACGGCGCTTCAACGCGAGTCCGCCCAGCATGCAAGCTTCCGACGAGCCGATGGTGGAGGTTCCGATGGCATTCATTGGATCGGGCGCATGCCATAGATCGGCGAGCATGTGCCAGCAGCGCGATTCGACTTCGGCGGTTTTCGGGTACTCGTCTTTGTCGATCATGTTCTTGTCGGCCGCCTCCATGTACAGGCGGTTCGCATGATCGTCCATCCACGTGCTCACAAAAGTTGCAAGATTGAGTCGCGCGTTGCCATCCAGCATGGCCTCGTCATGCACCACTTGGTAGGCGGTTTCCGGCAGACTACCCTTCTGTGGAATGGTAAATTTCGAGAACGCCTGGGCTTCCTTCGGACGGGCGAACAGCGGATTGATTTCCACGCTGTCAGGAACAACGCGGTCGTCGGCATTGCCGCAGGTGTTGTCGCAGCAATGCGAATTGTTGTTTTCAGTGGTGGAATGTGTTTCTGACATTGCAGTTCCTTTCGTTGATTTGGAACGTTTATTGCGTTCCGGGATTCAAAAATGAAAGTCGATTCTGGATTTTTGCTGGGAAATGGTCACATTTGCGCTATGTGAAAATTCGTATGGCAACCGCTTCGCACGGAGGTATCCGCGCGCGGTTTCGTAATGAACACCGTCATTCGAACTCGCATGGTTGTGTTCTCACAAAGAGGAATGCGCACGTTGGTTTGTTGCACATTCTTACACGCTGAAGGTGGGTATCGGCTACGATGGGCAGGTATGAACGAATCGACGATGAATCTTTCCTGGCTGGATGACGCGAAGCAGGACATCGAACAATGGTCGGCATCGATGCCGAATGACGCCGACAACCAGCCGATCGACTGGCGATGGGTGTCTTCCCTTGACCTGCGTAACGGCATTGGTGCCGCCACAAGACAGCACGTTGATTTGTTGGCAATGCTGCGGTCCTCGTCGCCGCAACTTTCCGCCCCGCAGCTGCACGCCCTGTTGAAAGATGATCTTGCGATTCGAGATCGGCTCGAACCGACCATCGCGCAGTGCAACAGCACGTTCATGATGGATTACGACCGACTTATCGCTTCCTATCGGCTGCCGCGCGCGCTTGCTTACGCGAACCGTCGGTTGTGCGACGAAATCGCTGTTCTGCGACAGATTGGCGTGGCGATGGGATTGTGGACGGTCACCGAGGAACGACGTGAGCGCGTGACGGTTCCGGTGCTGCTGCCCGGTTCGGCTTTGGCTTCCGGGGGAGTGGCGTTGGATGATATTCAAGATCGAACCGCTGACATCGTTAACGGCCGCGCCGCCCGTCGTGCCGCAGAGAAAAGTCAGAAGCGAGCCAGTGACTATGCCATGTCGCGTGCGAACCTGAGTGGAGTAACCAGTCCGGGCGGCTCCACGTTGTTTGATTACGGTTCGGAAACGAAATCCGCTGAAGCGGCGCAGTTGCGTCGGATGGCTGAATACCGCAAATCGGATTGGCGTGACGCTTATCTTCCTGGACGCGATGTGGACAATGTCATGGGAATCGACATCGAAACCACCGGTACTGACCCGGCGCGTGTGTACATCATCGACGTCGGCTTTGAATATATGAACATGATTTCCCCTCGCCCTGCTGCCGCACCTACTGGATACCAATACGAGCAGAGTTATTACGAAACGGGCGATGCGTATGGTCAGTCGCGTCTGTCGTTCGGCGTTCCTGCCGAGAACGCGACGCTCGGTAATCCGCTGATTCTCGATTTGACCGGTATCGATGTACGTGATCGTGCGTCCGGCTTCCGCCTGTTCGATGAGTGGCCGGAGGCTCAAATCGGTTTGCTGCAGCGATTGGAGCAGCAACCGTACGTAGCGCACAACGCTCGTTTCGAACATAGCTTCTTCATGTTGAATGTGGCTGGATATGCAGAAAGCTACCGTGCGGGCAAGATTACGATTATCGACACGTTGCCGATGAGCCGCCGTTGGGATGAAGGGTCAATTCCGGACGACGAGCATCCGTACGGCAATAACACGTTGGACGCATACGCCAAGCGGCAGGGCGCGCTCGATGAAAGCAAGTCGGAGCGCCACCTCGGTTTGGAAGATACGCATATCATGCTGGTTGCCATGAAACATCACTTGGGTGTATTGCATGGCGAAGGCCGCGGTCCGTGGGGTGCGAATGGCAAGTCTGGCATCGGTGGCAAGCATTGCGGGCGCCGCTGGTAGCATTTGCGATTCGTGTCGCAGTTTCCTGGTTCTTCTTCCCGTGACCGTCCCGTTTTGGCTTTCCCTTCCGGCTTTTGTTACCCGTAACGCCGTTTTGCGGTTACAAAATGCGGATGCGATTGCGGATTTGCGGGGATGGAATGGGCGATTGCGGGGATGGTTTCGGTGGTTGCGGGGTTGGTCGGGCCTGATTTGTCAAGTTTCGACACGCCGATGGAACGTTGGATTTCCAACGGTTCACGCGTTGTTCATGCG
>NZ_JAHOJD010000008.1:0-102797 GCF_019129655.1 Bifidobacterium sp. MSK.17.10
AAATGTGTCACGATTCGAAATTTCGGCTGTTTTTTCGAATCGTGACACATTTTTCCTTCCCCAAAAACAATACGGGGGTATAAATCGGCGCATTTCCAAGGAAAATGCCTCAAAAAACATACCCCCGAACCGAAAGCGGTATGTCACGATCCAAAATTTTGGCCATTTTTTCGAATCGTGACACAAAAAACAAGCCTCCTATATCCTGTGCGCAACCAAACGTATCGGAATGACGCGCGACGAACACGATTATCAGCGGCTTTCAAGGATTCCAGCGCCGATCGCCACAAAAGAGGCACAACACCGAGGAGTCGCGATCATGCGGAAAGCGGGCGGCCTCACGCGCGCACCCAACGAAACCGCATCAGTCAAGCAGCCTAAGCTTGCGGGCTTTCTGATAACGCAGCACCACTTTGCGCCATGGCAAGGGCGTGGTCACCCCAATCGGCCGACCGACGATCGAAGACAACGCATGGGCGACGTTCATGGCGAACGCGGCGCGATGCAATTCGTCGGACAAATCCAGCTGCGTGACCGAAAACACAGTCCAACCAGCGGCCGCAAGACGCGACAGCTTGTTCTGATCGCGCCGATATTGCGCACGGTCAGTACGATGATGGTCACCCTGATAGTCCAGGCCAAAACGATGCTCGGCATCGACAAGATCCAACGTCACCGCAGCGCCATTCGCAAAATTCACGCCGGGGACCACACAGTTCGGTTGCATAATCGGCAGGCCATAACGCACAAGAGTCAGCCTCATTTCGGTCTCCTTGGGGGAATCGCTGCCTGACTGCACGAGCGCCAACGCATCCAGACACTTGCTCCGGTATGGGACGTTCTCAGTTTTAACAAACTCAATCAGCCCCTTGCGAGTGGCGAATCGATGGCGAATCAACGACTCCGCAACCATGACGATGTCCTGGATACCCCACCGGCCGGCAGCCAAAGACCACGCCGGAACGGACATAAGCACCGGAACTCCAGCAACCTCACGCACGTGTCGCGCGGACAAGCCCTTCCAGACATGCACGGTCACATCGGCCGACACCGATGTGCTTTTCTTCACACGGCCGCGACGAGCCGGCGATTGGGCGACCGTATGAAGTTTCGCCGGGGATTGCGGGAATTGGGAAGGCTGAGAAGCCGACTGCCGAAGACCTGGAATCTGATTCCGAGAAACAGCCTGGGAAGCCGGGAAATATTGAAAATCCGAATCCGGGAAATCCTGCCCTAAGCGGATAGAGTGCTCGGAATGGCCGAAAGCCGGACTTTCTCCACTCCATCCATAGTCCACGTCCGTCCCAGCGTAACCGCCTTGCGACGAACGCAGCGAAACAACGGAGCAATCACTATCTGCGGGCAGCTCGACGCCCCAAATCGCGAGCGCGGTCTCGTGACTTACGGGATGCCGCAACTCCACGGACTGGGCAATGCGGAGAATACGCCAGCTGGCTTCGGACAGGGTCGCCCGCTGGATCGGCTTGTATGCATCATCAGCATTCATGGCGTGCAATATAAACGATGGCAACGGTTTGATGTGCGTTTTTCCAAAGTTGTGGTCGGAGAACATGCGATTTGGGGCAGTTCAGCATGGCATGGCCGTAATTCCAACGATTTGGAGCGCAACAGCCTGTGGATAACCAATGGAGATGGTTCCAGCTACCACCGCAGCCTTTACAAGGGACGCGGCCTGGCACTTCCGGAAGTGCGGCAAACCGGTATTTCTTTTCGCTTGGGGAATCGGGGATGGATCAGCCTCAGCCCAGCCTTCAAGGCAATTCGGACCAATTCATCACGAACCAGCACAAACTAGTCTCAAGCGAGCCTTGAACCAGTTTTGGAGCGGAATCTTCCGCTATAAATGTGTCACGATTCGAAATTTCGGCTGTTTTTTCGAATCGTGACACATTTTTCCTTCCCCAAAAACAATACGGGGGTATAAATCGGCGTATTTCCAAGGAAAATGCCTCAAAAAACATACCCCCGAACCGAAAGCGATGTGTCACGATTCGAAATTTTGGCCATTTTTTCGAATCGTGACACAAAACAAGCGACACGGGCAGTACCGGAAGAGTAGGTCCAAGGCCTGCTCTGGAAAGGGCGGAGCTGGCGCACAGATAGCGTGGGCAGTGCCGGAAGAGCGGAATCAAGGCCTGCGATGGAAGCGAGGAGGGCACTCAGGGGAGGAAGGCATGCGGAAAGCGGGAAGCACTAGGCGGCGAGAAACCAAACACGCGACACTAGACACAGGCAGCTAGGCACAGCCAACGCGACACTAGGCACGGGTGGTGGCGCGGGCTATGACGCGGGATTGGGTGGTGATGAGCTCCGGTTCCAGCGTGCGGCTGCCGTCGATGCGGTTGATGATGCGGCTGACCGCGGTCGGCGCGATCCAGTCGAGGCAGGAATCCATGGTGGTCAGCGGCGGCTGGAAATATGCGGCTTCCTCGTTGTTGTCGAAGCCGATCACCTGCACCCGGTCGGGCACCGCGATGCCGTTCGCTGCCAAAGTGAACAGTGCGCCCAACGCAAGCTGGTCGTTGAACGCCACGATGCCATCGAAGGGGATGCCGGAGTCGACGATGCGCTGCGTCATGCGCGCGCCCGAGCCGATGGTCCAATCCTGGCCGACGTTGGGCACTAGCCGTGTGTCCAATTCGACGCCTTGGTCGGCACACGCTTCGAATATGCCTCGCATGCGCAGCTGCGCGTTGCCTTCCACGGCGTCGCGCAGCTCGAGGATATGCTCCGGATCGGTTCGCGAGCCGATCACCGCAAGATTCGTGGCACCGTGGTCGAACAGGTATTGCGCGGCGAGACGCGCCTCCTGGACGTCGTCCGGGGTGACATGGTCCGCCTTGCCATGCGTGGACCGCGCGCCCACGCAGACCAGCGGATAATCCACGTCCAGGTCCTCGGGATCGAGATCCTCGACTTCGGAGATGGACAGGATCATGCCGTCCGACACCGTGGCATTGAAGTTTCGCAACAGCGCGCGGGCACCCTGCGCGGATCCTTCCGCATACGTGGTGATGTACACGGAATAGCCGTAGATGCGGGCCGCGTCGATCACCCGGTTGGCCAGTTCGGCCAAATATGGCGCGGTCAGGCTCGGCACCGCGAGCGTGATGAAGCCGGTTTTGCCGCGATTGAGATTGCGGGCCGACACGTTGACGCGGTAGCCGAGCCTGTCGATGACGTCCTGCACTTTTTCGCGTGTGGCGTCGGCCATGCGGCCGGAATGGTTGATGACGTTCGACGCGGTTTTGAGGGAGACTCCGGCCTCTTGCGCCACTTCACGCAGTGTGACGCGTTTCCTGTCGGACTTGTCCGGCCTCGTATCGGCCATGTCTCCCCCTAACCGCATCCGTCATCGATATTCGGTTTCCGACTTTACCGCCTTACCACGAGCACGCCGTTGCGATGCACGGTGTATGAGCCGGGCTTCTTCCCCCGTTCCGTTTGGAACAGGATTACCGGTTCGCCTTCGATGCCCTGCAATTCGACCGTCTCCTTGCCGCGGGGCAGGTAGAAGTCGAAGGTGGCGTCGGCGGAGGCGCGCACGGTGTGCAGCACGTCGGCATTCTCCTGCGACGAGGCCGCGAGATATGCGCGGACCAGCTTCGTCAGATCGGCCACATCCAGGTCGCAGCCGACGAAATACGCTTCGCCGGAGCCGTACGGATTACGGGTGACCGCGGCCGTGCCGTCGAGCTCCCATTCGTCCGCTTCCTCGCCGGCGTACGTGGCAAGCACCTGCGCGTGTTCGCCGGTCACGTTCACGTCGTTCTGCCACAGGCGGGTCGTGGTGCCGTCCAGCGCGGCCGAATCGTCGGCGGACGACAGTCGGATCTCGCCCGGCTCGCCTTCGGCTTCGGCGCCGAGGATGTTGAATTCCTCGCCGCGGACGCCCAGCATCGAGCGCAACAGGCCATCGCCCGCGCCCGGGTATCCGCCGAGCCAAGTGTGGAAATGCTCGTCGATTAGTCCGGTCGCGTAGCCGACCACCACGCGGCCGCCGGCGGCCGCGAAGTCGGCCAACCGCTGCGTGTCGGCGGTGCTCAGGATCAGCACGGTCGGCAGCACGACGGTCTTGTACGAGCTCCAGTCGTAGGCGAGCGGCACGATGTCGGCGCGCGAGCCCGCGTCCAGGAACGCGCGGTACCAGTCACGCACGTCATGCCAGTGGTTGAGTTTCATGCTCGGCAGGGTCTGGGAGCGGGTGGCCCATTCCGATTCGGCGCTGAAGAGGATCGCCGTGTCGGAGTGCGCCAATTCGGTGCCCTGCACGCCGGCGTCGGCGAGCGTGTGCAACGACGCGCCCAGCTCGCACACCTGGCGGAACAGCTTCGTGTCCTCGCCGGCGTGCGGAACCATGGCCGAATGGAACGCTTCGGCACCGAACGCGGACGCGCGCCACTGGAAGAAGTTGATGGCGTCGGCGCCCATGGCCACATGGGCCAGGGAGTCACGCACGGTCTCGCCCTTGCGCTTGCGGGTGTTAAGCGGCTTCCACTGCACCGCCGAGGTGGAGTGTTCCATGACGTACCACGGCTTGCCGAGCGCGAGCGAATCCATGAGAGCGTCGGAGCAGGCCAGCTCGTCGAGGTGGGATTCGCCCTCGTGGAAGTAGTGGTCGTTGGATACGAAGTTCACTTCCTTGGCCCAGGCGGCGTAGTCCATGCAGCACTGGTCGGTGGAGACCATGAAGTTCGTGGTGAACGGCTTGTCGGGGCAGATTTCGGCGATCGCGTCGCGTTCGGCTTTGTAGAAGTCGAGGAGCATGTCGTTGCCGAACCGTTCGAAGTCGAGCTTCTGGCCGGGGTTGACCATCGAGTCGGCGCCCATGAACCGTGGGATGAGCACTTCGTCGAAGCCGTTCATCTCCTGGCCCCAGAAGGTGGTGCCCCACGCCTGATTGAGCGCGTCGATGGTGCCGTACTTGCGGCGGCACCATGCGCGGAAGGCCTCGAGCGCGTTGTCGGAGTAGTCCTCGCGGTTGTTCCACCCGTATTCGTTGCCCATGTGCCATGCGGTCACATACGGGTTGGTGCCGTACCGTTCGGCGAGCTTGCGGCACAGGGTCAGCGCGTATTCCTTGAACACCGGGCTGGTCGGGCTCCAGGATTGGCGCGAGCCGGCGTTGACCGGATGGCCGTACTTGTCACGCGGAAGGACCTCCGGGTGGCTTTCGTACAGCCACAGCGGCGCGGTCGCCGTCGCGGAGGCCAGGTCGACCACGATGCCGGCATTGCCGAGTTTGTCGATGATGCGGTCGAGCCAGCCGAAATCCCAACGATCCTCGGTGGGCTGGATGCGATCCCAGCTGAAGATGGCGAGGGCCACGGTGTTGACGCCGGCCTGCTTCATCAGGCGGATGTCGTCGTCCCAGATGTCCTCGGACCATTGGTCGGGATTGTAGTCGCCACCGAAGGCGATGCCGCGGCCATCCGCGGTCAGCAGTTCCGGCCATTCGAAGTTGCGTCGCGCACTCACGATTATCTCCTTTGGTAATTGGCATAAAGCCATGGTTTTTTGTATATTACATTCGTTATTCGCCCACCGGCATGTGGTACACCGGTGTAGCATACACGTCGGTGACGTCAGCGACGCACGCATCGGACTGCTCCAGGCGGGCCGCCATCGACGATGTTACCTTCACGCGGACCCCGCGCCTCAGCGGCGTGACGACCAGCGTCAGCTTTCCACCAGCGGCATCGATGGCATCCGCGTAATCGCGCAATCCGACCTGCCATGTCTCGCCGTTGCAGAAATTATCGGCGATCAGCACATCGCCGCAGAACAGCCAGCCGATATCGCCCTGGTATGCGATGTTCAGCATGACATCGGCGACCTGCCGTTGATCGCGGAAAAGCCGTCCCATGCCAGCCGGCAAAGCGATTTCGTACCGATCGGCGTGCAGTCTTCTCAGACGCGCATACACCGATACGGGCTCCACCGGCCGCGGAGAGCCGAGCAAGCCTTCCGGATATGCGGCGATCCCGTTTTCGGCGCGGGGCGATTCCAGCGTCCACCCATCGCCGTCCTCGTACAGCAACGCGTTGTCGTCGTCGACGAAGGCGAGGCCTCCGTCCAACACCGTCATCCGCCCGGCGAGCGCTCGTGTGACGCATACGATCTCCGCCGCGTCCCGGACCATGAAGCGTTCGAAATCCGCCTTGCCGACGGTGACGTCCTGGATGTCGCCTTCGAAATGGAACGTCAGCTCATCCATGCCATCGGGCTTGAGGAACACGAACGTGCGGAACGGTCGGCCCGGCACCCGCAGCACGGTGACCGGCTGCAGGTTGGCGCGGACGAGCCGCACGCCGTCCAGATCCATGTTGAACGGCAATATGCAGTTCTCCCCCTCGGCGAGGCCGATGCCGGTGAACCGTATGCGCTCACCGGTACCCGTCGTCACGTCGATTTGCTCACCGTGACGGCTCGGCACGCGCGCATGGTCCTGGAAGTTGTCGATGGACACGAAACCCCGTTCGCCATCGCTGCGCACGGCATACCGGAGGGTCTCGGAGTCGGACGGATCGATGCGGTCCTGCCCGTCCTGCAACGAGACCGGCATTCCGGCGAGTTCCGGCCCGAAGGCTTTGACGAACTCGTGCAGGATGCGCAGCCGCCGGTAGGATTCCCGCACCTGTCCGAATTCGCCAAGGGGCGCTTGGAAATCATAGGAGCGTTTCGGGGTCTGCCCCTCATTGAGGAATCCGGCCGCGCCCTTCGGGTTGGTTCCGCCATGGAACATGTAGTAGCCGAGGAAATCGCACCCCGAGCCGAGCTTGATGTTGGCCATCGCGTCGACGGAGCGCTTCGGCAGCACGAAACGGTAATCGTACGAATTGAACATCCCGCCGCCCATCTCGCAGCAGGCGTACGGGCGGCTGTCCGGATCGTACGGGGGATCGAAGCCATCGCTTGTGCTGGAGCCATGCAGCCTCCGGTATCGGTACTCGTCGGTGGCGGGATGCTCCGTCATCCCCTCGGCACCGACGCCGTCGTAGAACAGCCACGGCCGGTACGCGTATCCACCCCACAGCGGCAGCATGTCGTCCGGAACCGGTGACTGCCAGCCGGTGCAGGTGAACATCGGCGGGTCGATGCCTTCCTCGATCGCGATGTCGCGCAGCCGTTCCAGGTAGCCGGCCCCATCGTGGCCGGACGGCACCCATTCACGGCTGATGCCGGTGGTCATCTCCCAAGGAGCCGACGACGCCATGTACTCGTTGTCGACCTGGGCCGCGATGATCGGCCCGCCATCCTTGAAATACAGGCCGCGCAGCTGCTGCGCGATATGCGCGTAGAGACCGCGCACCGCATCGAGGAAGCCGGCGTCGAGGGAACGGACCTCATACGACTTGCCGTACAGCCAGTCGGGAAGTCCGCCGTTGCGCACCTCGCCATGGCAGAACGGTCCCAGCCGCACGATGACGTGCAGTCCGTGCCGGGCGCACAATTCCACGAATCGGTGCACGTTCCTGTTGCCGGAGAAATCCCACTCCCCCTCGCGCTCCTCATGGTGGTTCCAGAACACGTAGGTGGATACGACGTCGATGCCCGCCGCGGCCATCTTCGCGAGTTCCGTGTCCCACCGTTCGGCGGCGATCCGCGAATAGTGCATCTCGCCGGCGATGGGGATCCATGGCGATCCGTCACGGGTCAGGAAGCGGTTTGTGGCGCCCAGGGTCCCGCCATCCGGCCCGCATGCGGCTGCGGCGCGGATGACGGGGATCCCGTATGCGGGCGTCCGCGCGAACTTGCTGGCTTCCGAAAGATCAACCTCATAGCGCATAACGCTGCTCCTTGTCGAATTCCCGCAAGCAGGAGGACCGGTCAGCCCTTGACCGAACCGGCGACCAGGCCGGCCACGATCCAACGCTGGCAGAAGATGAAGAACACGAACACCGGGATGAGCGCGATGGTGGTGACCGTCATGAACAACGGCCAGTTCGTCGTGAAGGTGCTGATCGCGTTGAACACCTGCAGCACGATGGTCTGTTTGTTGGTCGACGAGATGTACACGCTCGGCGTCATGAAGTCGTTCCACGTGCCCATGGTCTGGAACACGATGACGGTGGTCAGGATCGGGCGGATCAGCGGCAGCACGATCGTCCAGAAGATGCGGAACGGACCGGCGCCGTCGATACGGGCGGCCTCGATGATCTCATACGGCAGGCCGCGCATGTACTGCACGATCAAGAAGTAGCAGAAGGTCGCGCCGCCCGTGTAAAGCACGATCAGGCCGAGCAGCGAATCGACGAGACCCACCTGTGCCTCCATGCGGTACTGCGGAATCAGCAGCGTCTGGCCGGGGATGATGAAGGACAGCATGAGCAGCACGCCGATCACGGCGGTGAACTTGCTCTTCTTCAGGATCATGCCGTATGCGGCGAGCGCGCCGAACAGCACCTGCAGGCCGACGCCGACCACCGTCACGATGATGGTGTTCTTGAAGGCGTTGACAATGGGCAGATGCCCGAATGCATACGTGTAGTTCTCGAAATTCCATGTCTTTGGTAACCCAATCGGGTCCATGGACATCTCGGCGCTGCTTTTGAACGTGTTGATGACGATGACGTACAGCGGCACCGCGCAGATCAGCGCGATAGCGATGACGACGACGGAACGGATGATCGAGCCGATACGCTCGCGTTGCTGCAGAGTCATGACAGCCTCTTTTCTACCAGATTGGTGATTACCTGCTGCAGGGCGACCAACAGCGCGCAGCAGATGAAGAAGATGACGCCCAGTGCGGAGCCCAGTCCGTACCGGCTCGAACCGATGCCCGTGAGGATGATGGACTGGGTCACGGTGTAGGTGGAGTAGCCCGGACCGCCGCTGGTGAGGCCATACGGCAGATCATAGACCTTCAAACCACCGGTAAGCAGCATGAAGATGCTCACACCCATGGCCGGAACCATCTGGGGCAGTGTGATGTTGAAGAACTGCTGGCGACGGTTTGCGCCATCGACGGCGGCCTGTTCGTAGATATCGGCGGGGATAGCCTGCAGATACGCCAGATACAGCGTGGCGTGCCAGCCGATCTGAGCCCATACCGCTACGAAAATCACACAGAATTTGGCAAGTTCGGAATTCGACAACCACGGAATCGCATCGATGCCGATCTTGGCGAGCAGCGTGTTGACGACGCCGGACTTCAGCGGGGAGAAGATGTACTGCCAGACCAAGCCGAGCACGGCCATGGACGGCACCGAGAAGAAGAAGAACAGGGAACGGGCGAAGTTACGGCCGAAGAACTTGCGGTTGAGCACCACAGCCAGCGGCAGGGCGATCACGGTGATGAGCACGGTGGTGGCCACCGTGTACAGCAGCGTGAAGCCGAGGCCCGCGAGCAGCGTCGGATCCTTGAAGCACTGCACGTAGTTCGCGAACCCCACGAACTTCGCGTCCGCGAAATTGTAACCGGAGTAATCGGTGAAGCTGAACACCAGGCTTTGCAGGAATGGGATGAGGATCACCACGATGAACACCACCATGATCGGCAGCAGGAAGCGTGCCGAGGCGAAGTTCTCCATGAAGTTGCGGTGACGACGCTGCTTGAGATGCAACGCCTCTACCTGATCAGCGGAATGTGGACGCGCCGCTGACGCTGTTGATACTGACATGTTGGTTGCTTTCTACAAAACGTGAGATTGGCAGGTCCAGGCGTGGCGCGGACGGAAGGGTCCGCGCCAGCCTGCCGCGATGGATGTCTGTTCGCGATGGATCAGGAGAGGGTCTTGAGCTTGGAATCGAGGTTCTCCGCGGCCTGCGTAGGGCTGATGGAGCCGAGGGCTACCTGCTGCAGCTGGGTGAAGGTCTCGGCGCGCAGCGCGGTGGTGCCCTTGCTCCAGTGGGCGGAATTCAGGTACACGTTGCCGGTCTTGATGTACAGGTCGTAGGCGTCCTTGAAGTGGTCGTCCACCGTGGCGTTGAAGCCCTTGACGGACGGGATCAGGCCCAGCTGCTTCTGGTACAGCTTGAGGCCCTCGTCGGAGGTCAGGAAGGTGAAGAACTTCTCCGCGGCCTTGAGCTTGTCTCCGGAGATCTTGTTGTTGATGCCGAAGGCCGGATCGATGGAGCCCGGCGCGTACGGGGTGTCACCCTTCTTCAGCATAGGGATCTGGCCGAAACCGTAGTTGAGGCCGGTCTCATTGAAGCTGTCGATGTCCCACGAGCCGGAAGGATAGACCGCAAGACGTCCGGCGGTGAATTCCGACTTGACCTGGTCGCCGCTCAGGCCGGACACGTCGGAGCTCATCAGGTTCTGCTTGATCAGCTTGTCCCATTCGCCGTAGTACTTGCCATACACGTTCTTGAACGTGTCCTTACCGGCGTCGATCTTGGCGTCGAGCGCCTCGCCCTGCTTGGCGGATTCAGCGCCGATCCAGCCCTCGACGGCGTTGCCCAGTCCATCCTTCGGCTCAAGGTATGGGGTGATTCCCGCGGCTTTGAGTTTGCCGCACATGGTCAGGAATTCATCCCACGTCGCCGGGATGGAGTCGTAACCGACCTTCTTCAGCAGATCCTTGTTGTACACCCAGGCATTGGTCCAGGTGCTCACGCCCATGGCGTATACTTTGCCATCCACGCTATAGGCCTTTTTTGCGGCATCGCCGATTTTATCCATGAAGCTTTCATTGCTCAGGTCCTTGGCGTAGTTGCCTTTGACCAGATCGCTCAACGCCTCCGGAGGAACGATGTAGACGTCGGCCAGGTTTCCGCCGGAGATTCGAGTCTGCAGCGTCTGCTGGTAGCCACTCTGGGAACCGGTGGTGGTGCTGTAGTCGATCTTGATGTCCGAATTGGCCTTTTCGAACGCGTCGATGATCGGCTGGTACTTGTCCTGCGAATTGTTCGAGAAGAACGACAGCGTGGTCTTGCCGTCGGCGGCGTTTCCTCCACCGCACGCGGCCAGCGGAACAAGCATCGCCGCAGCGGCCACCGCCGCAATCATCCTGATGGATTTCTTCTCCATGATGTATTCCTCCTTGTGTTCCATCATTGGCACCCGCTTTACGTACGTTCATTCGTCGAACCCACTCCAGCTGCGGTAGATACACGTCAATATGTCTTCAACTGACCATTCAGTTGATTCGGGATATTTCCTTCCCTTTTTGATATAACTGTGTACCTGTTGAAACAGTATAGGTTTTCCGGTGTACCATGTCAATTCAAACAAGGAAATTTGCATCCCATCGACCGCTACCCCCTACAAAACATCGGCGTGTCGTATACCGGCAGCACCGTCGACAGCGGACGACGACCCGCCCGCACCATCCGGAGGCGCGCAGCCCGAAAGCGTATTGCGGGTGGGCAGGACGCATGTGGACAAGTCGGTGTATTACGGGGGATTATTTTTCCGATGAATTCCCCAGTATTGGTTGGGATTGAAAAGATGCTGAAAGTCCACAGATAAAAAATCGGCGGCCCCAAGGAAATATCCTTGGAAGCCGCCGATATGCTTGCGTGCGTCGCGCTACGGGCTCAAGCGAGTACACAGCGTGCTACGCAGACCGTGAGCAACGCAGACCGCGCGCTACACAGAATCGCAAGCTACAAACTCAGGAACAGCTCGTGGATGCGGGTGTCGTCGGTGAGCTCGGGATGGAACGCCGTGGCGAGGATCTTGCCTTGGCGCAGGCCGACCACATTGCTATCCACCGATGTTTCGACGGTGGCGGCCGGTCCGACTTCGGCCACGAACGGCCCGCGGATGAACACCAGCGGGAAATCCTTGAGCACGATGTCGGCCAGGGCGTCTTGCGGAACATGCTCGCCCGGTGCGACCACGACGGTGGAATCGCCGGAAGAGGAGCCGAAATCGGCGGTGGCGGCGAACGAGCCAAGCTGGCGGCCGTATGCGTTGCGCCGCACGACGGCGTCAAGCGCGCCGAAGTAGACGTTGTCGTCGTTATCGAGCTTGCGGGCCAGCAGAATCATGCCGGCGCAGGTACCGAACACCGGTTTGCCGGCGGCGATGTGCGCTGCGATGGGTTCGAACAGGCCGGTCGATCGCAGCAGCTTGCCCTGCGTGGTGCTTTCGCCACCTGGCAGGATCACGCGATCGATCGAATCGTCGAAATCTTCGGCGGCACGCAACAGTTTCCACGGCGCGCCAAGACGATCCAGCATGGCCGCATGCTCGGCGAACGCGCCCTGCACCGCCAGAATGCCGGTCACGCCGTGCTTCGCGGATGCCGAGCCTGCGGCGACGTCGGCCGACTCTTCCTTTGAAATGTATTCAACTGCTACAACCAACGGATGCTCCTCATTCAGGTTGTTCAACAAATCGTTCGGTGAATCGCCGAACATCACAACAAAAAGCGGCAGGCACGTGCAGCACCGAAAATCACACGCACCCACCGAGTCCTTCAAAGTCGATCACACGACCGGCTTATGTAATCCTCGCGGAATTGCAAGCAATCAAGCAATCGACGAATCAACAGATCATTCGCCGCGCGCCGCCATGATGGTTTCGATCTCGTCCTCGTTGATGCCGACCATGGCCTCGCCGAGGTTCTCGGACAGGCGCGCGAGCAGATCGGCGTCCTGCCAGTTGGCGGTGGCCTGCACGATGGCGGCGGCGCGCTTGGCCGGGTCTCCCGACTTGAAGATGCCGGAACCGACGAACACGCCTTCCGCACCGAGTTCCATCATCAGGGCCGCGTCGGCCGGGGTGGCCACACCGCCGGCGGCGAAGTTGACGACCGGCAGACGGCCGTTGTCGTGCACATACTTGGCGAGGTCGTACGGCACGGCCAGCTGCTTGGCGGCCTCGTACACCTCGTCGTCGCGCAGGGAGACGAGCTCGCGGATCTGCTTGTTCATGGTGCGCATGTGACGCACAGCCTGGATGACATCGCCAGTGCCCGGCTCGCCCTTGGTACGAATCATGGACGCGCCCTCGGCGATGCGGCGCAGCGCCTCGCCGAGGTTCTTCGCGCCGCACACGAACGGCACGTCGAACTGGTTCTTGTCGATGTGGTACACGTCGTCGGCGGGGCTGAGCACTTCGGATTCGTCGATGTAGTCGATTTCGATGGCCTGCAGAATGCGGGCTTCGGCGATGTGGCCGATGCGCACCTTCGCCATGACCGGGATGGACACGGCCTCCTGGATGCCCTTGATCATGGCCGGGTCGCTCATGCGGGAGACGCCGCCGGCAGCGCGGATGTCGGCCGGGATGCGCTCGAGCGCCATCACCGCGCATGCGCCCGCGTCCTGCGCGATCTTCGCCTGCTCGGGGGTGGTGACGTCCATGATCACGCCACCCTTGAGCATCTGCGCCAGATTCTTGTTCAGTTCGTTCCTGTTGTTGGCCATCGCCAGCCTTTCGTCGAAGGATTTGCCTTTGACACAGATACTAACGATTTTCCATTTCGATTTCACGCGAACTGAATCTTATAACCTACCAAAAAGTCGGTTTTGCTAAATTTGCAACCTTATTTTCACGATTGTTTCATTTCCCTATGATTTCGATTCCGTCGACATTTCGTCGGTTTCGTCCGTTTTTCTTGCTTTACCTGCGACTATGGCTTTCGATTCGTCCGCTTCCGTACGCCGTCGCGCGCGCTATAGGAAACACGAATGACATGCGATTTTCATACGACCACATTGCGGACGTGCGGCGCGTCCGTATGCGGCCGCATGGGCATGGGCACCTCACCAGGCCCCGCATTACGCCGATTCACACGCTAGTTCGCACGCATCGGCTCGCCGCATCAGTTCGCAATCCGCACGCGCCAGCTCACATGCGCACGATGCGGTCCACGATGCGCATGGTGGAATCGCGGTGCGAGACGAGCAGCACCGCGCTCCCCTGCTGCGCCAACGCGTCAATCGATTGCAGAATCACGGATTCGTTGTAGGCGTCGAGGCGACTCGTCGGCTCGTCGAACAACACCAGCGACGCGTTGCGCAGGAAGACGCGAGCCAGGCCGATGCGTTGCCGTTCACCCTCTGAAAGCCGCCCGCCCAACTCGCCGACGGGGGTATCAAGGCCCTGCGGGAGCGAGTCGACCAGTTCAAGCGCGGAAGCCTTGGCGAGCGCGGCGCGCAGCACGTCATCACCGACAGAAAGGGGCGTCCGGGTGGAAAGCACGGAATCAGCGGCATTCCACGAAACGGGAGGAGCGGGCGGGGTAAGGAGCGCTCTGCCGGAAGTCGCGGAATCGTCCGGATCGCCAGCATTATCAGCATTACCAGCCGTATCCGCACCGCCCCTGTCGCAGGCCATAAGCAGGTTTTCACGGATAGTGCCGTCGAACAGGTAGGTTTCCTGCCCCATCATCGTTTGCACGCGACGGCGATGATGCGCGTCGATCTGCGGCAGTGGCACCTCGGACAGTGCGACTAAGCCGGATTGCGGGTCCCAGTAACGCATGAGCAGTTTCAGCAGGGTCGATTTGCCGCGGCCGGACGGGCCTTGGACGCCGAGGATGCCGTGTTGTGGTATGTCGAGCGAGACGTGGTTGAGGATTGGCTCGGCGGATGACTCGGGGGCATCCGCATCGCTTCCGGAAGTTGGAGCCTCGCTCGAATTGCCGTAGCCGAACGTGACGTCGTGCATGGACATGCCGTGGTAGCGCGGCAGGAAATCGCCCCGCTCCTCCACTGCGGGGGTTTCGTCCATCAGCGCGAACAGGCGGCGGGCGGCTGCAAACGTTTGCGTGAGATTGGCCGGCAGCGCGCTCAACGCGAGCGTCGGACCGAACGAGCTGGCCAGCAGCACGAAAGCGGCGGTCAGGCGGGCGGCGGGCGCGGAAAGGACGGTCTGGATGGTCGCAGCTGCAGCGGAAGCGGCGGAAGCGATGGGCATCGTCGTACCGGACGTGACCATCGCCAGCAATGCCGCGATGGCAGTGAACAGTACGACCAGCACCGCGCCGAAGCCTGCGAAATCGCCATTCTTGGCACTCAGCCGGGCGCGGCGGCTCCAGAGCGAGCGCGTGCGTGACGCGATGCCGGCAAGCCGCGCATGGCCTTGGCCGAATCGGATGATTTCGTCGAGACCGCGCATATCGTCGAGCATTTCGTCATCAAGTTGGGCGGATTCGCGGCGAATATCCCCACCGAGACCACCTATCGCCGTGGCGAAGAGTTTCGGCAGCACGATGCCGACGGTCAGGTGCGCGATGACCAGCGTGACAGCGATTGCAGGACTCAGCGTAAGCAATGCGACCGCGTAAAGCACGGTGGTCGCAATGGCGATGACAACCGGCGAAATGGTGTGCGCGAAGAAGATTTCCAGCAGTTCGACGTCGGTGGTAACCAGCGCGATCAAGTCGCCTTTGCCTTTGCCGGACAGTTTGGCGGGCGCGAGGCGACGCAGCGCGGCAAACGTTTTCGACCGGAACAGCGCGAGCAGGCGGAAGGCGACATTGTGGTTCATGTATTGCTCGGCGTAGCGCATGCCGCCGCGGATCAGTGCGCAGATAATCATGGCTGCGATTGCCGCTGGAAGGCTGAGATTCCAGACTTTTGCGCCAGCTGCGGCGAACAGCGCGGCGACGCCGAAAACCGGCAGGAACGTGGCGGCGAGGTGGCCGAGGATGCCGCACGCGCAGGCGATGGCCATGGGTTTGCGCAGTGGGCCGACTTCGCGCAGCAAGCGGGCGATGACTTGGGTTGTTGGCATGTCCGATTTGGCGCCACTGGCGTTCGATTCGGCGGAACCAGACATCCGAGACACGGCAAACGCACCAGACGCATGAGTCATACGCGATACGCGCGGCGCGACGCGACCAGACAATCCCACCCGTTCCACGCTTTCCTGCGCCCGGAACAGCTTGGCATACGTGCCGTCCGCGGCCATGAGATCGTCATGCGCGCCCTGCTCGACGACGACACCCCCATCAAACACTACGACATGGTCCGCGTCGGCCGCGTTCGCCATGCGGTGCGTGACCATCAGCACGGTTGCGCCGGCGTCGGCGAGCGCGCGAATCGTTTGCAAAATCAACGTTTCGCTGTCCGCGTCGACGCTGCTGGTCGCCTCGTCGAAAATATAGACGGCCGACCTGCGCAACAGTACACGGGCGATCGCAATGCGCTGTTTCTGCCCGCCGGACAGATTCGCGCCGTCCTGCGTGATCGGCATATCGAGTCCTCGCGATTGCGCGCGCACGAAATCGTCGATATGCGCGGCTTCCAGCGTCTGCCACAGCTCGTTGTCGGTGGCGTCGGCGCGGGCCATGAGCAGGTTGTCGCGCAGGGTGCCGGCGAACAGGTGGCTGTGCGCGGAGACGATGGAGATTTCGCGGGTGAGCGATGCTGCGGTGAGGTCGCGGATTTGGTGCGATTTCAGGGTTTCACTGTCATCCGGCGCCGCACTGCTTAACATAGCGCCCAGCACTTCGTCCTGCATTCCGGATGGCATTTCGGACAGCAGCACATCGCCTTCATATCCGACAAGCGTGCCGGCAAGCAGCTGGACGGCTGTGGACTTGCCGGAACCGGATGGCCCGACGATCGCAGTGACTTCGCCGGGCAGCGCACGGAGGGCCACGTTGCGCAAGGCGTAGCGCGTTTCGCGCGCGTCACCCGCGCCGCCGCCCTCATCAACGCTGTCCACATCCGCGTTCCGCATATCGGAATGCGATGTGGACGATATACGACGGGGACTCGCAACACCGGCACCCGCAGACCCGGCAGCGTCAGGCCCCGCACCAGCAGCACCCCCAGCATCCACATCCGCGTCCGCATACCGGTACGAAACACCACGAAACTCCACGCCGACACCACGCCCGGAAGCCCCGAATTCCGGCAGTTCCTTGCTGCCATGCTCCGGTTCGGGCGCGTCGAGCAGCGCGAAAATACGTTTCGTGGACGTCATGCCGTTCATCGCAACGTGGAAATACGAGCCGAGCTGTCGCAGCGGAATGAAGAAATCGGCGGCTAGCAGAATCGTCAGCAATACCGCGGCGATCGGCGTCAAACCAAGCGGCAGCACGCCGGACAGCGCGAAAACGCCAGACGGCGAGAGCGAGCCGGATACGAATCGCCATACCGCAACGCCGATGCCGGCGGCCGCGCCACCGTACGCCACGGCATCCATCGCCGTGAGCGAACGCAGTTGGATCTGCAGCACGTTCATGGTCATCACGCGGAACTGTTCGGCCTTCTCGTCCATGACTCGTGCGGCGCGCTCGTCCGCGTCGAAGGTTTTCAGCGTCTCAAGTCCCTGCAGATTGTCGAGGAACGCGGCGCCCATATCCGTGTATTTGCCCCAGTATTTCTTGAATACGCGGGCAGCACGCATCGCCACCATGCCGACGATGAGCACGATGAGCGGCGCGCAGGCGAGCAGCGTCGCGGCGGTGGGCAGGTCGATCGGCGCAAGCACGGCGAACAGCGTGATGGGGGCGAGCACGGCGTAGCACAGTTGCGGCAGGAACAGTTCGAAGAAGCTTTGGATTTGTTCGATGCCTTCGCCCGCGGACTGCACCACGCCGGCGGTGCGCACGCGCTGCGCGTAGGACGGGCCGAGCGCGAGCATCTTATTGAACAGTTTCTCACGCAGCGCGAGTTTGACGCGTTCGGCGGCCTCGCTACCGAAACGTGCGGCGGCGCGAATGGTGACGAATCGCACGACCGCGGCAATAAGAATAATGACGATGCAGGGCGCGGTGGCGGACGGTACGGGCGCGAACAGCGGTTGCAGCATACGCACCACAGCCACGGCGAAGGCGATGTTGGCCACGAGGCCCAGCCATTGGCAGGCGACTTTCGCCGCGATCAATCGACCGACGCCGTCAGCCAAGGAAAACAGCCGCTTGTCGAACATCATGCCCCTTTTCCAATCGTTTGCAATCCCGCCATCCGCTCCAAGCGTATCGGGCATACCGACGAAAGGCAATGACGGAACGGCAATCGCAGAAAATCGTCGGAAAAATATAGAAAACCATCAGAACTCGCAAGCAAATGCACAACAGCAAAACCACAGAAAACCAAGGGAACGGCGAAAAGTGAGGCGGCTGAATGTTTGCCGTTGAGCAAACAGCCTAGGCGCAAGGGGTAGTTGCGCCAAGCTTGAGTGTACACGGAACATGTTGTGGTTCGCAACGTCACTCCGCCCAGTTTTGCCGCATTTTCCACCGTTTTCGCCCGTAAGGGCCACCCCTCTCGAACCCGTCGCGCAACCCGTTGGACACCCTGCGATCGAACGCGTCAAACCTTTTTTCGAGATGATGCATCCGTGTACCAATCCCCCGTTCCGTTGACGTTTCGTGCCACTTTGTCAGTTCAAACAAACCCGTCGCCGTATTTCTTGTTGTTTCTTACAATGCGGACTTACGTCACCGTAACTTACGATATGCGAGGCGCGACACAGGACGCGAAAAGCACGTCACCGATCACCGCAATCGCAGCGATCGCATATATCGCAAAACCCACGAAAACCGCGGAAACGCAAGAAAAGAGAACACTTCATGCTCACCGAGTACACGACCCCGGGCGCATCCGTCGAAGTACGCGACGACGAATCCATCTACTCCCTGCTTACCGAACGCATCAAGCGCACCGGCGAAGACACCGTGATCGCGGAACGCAAAACCGCTCCGGGCCAGTGGACCAAGGTGACGACCGGCGAATTCCACAAGAATGTGCTCTCCGCGGCCAAAGGCCTGATCGCGTTCGGCATCGGCAAGGGGGATGCCGTCACCCTCTTCTCCACCACCCGTTACGAGTGGGGCGTGCTTGATTTCGCACTGGCCGCAATCGGCGCGGTCAATGTGCCGATCTATGACACCGATTCCGCGGCGCAGGCCGAACGCATTCTCAACGATTCCAACGTGAAGCTCGCCATCGCCGACGATCGCGAACGCTTCGACCGTCTTGATTCCGTGATTGGCCGCTGCCCGTCTCTGAAGCATATTCTGATGCTCGACGCCAATGCCATGGGCGCGCTGGAGGGATTGGGCGTCACCGTGTCCGACGAAGAGCTGGATGCGCGTATCAAGTCGGTTCGTGCCGACGATCTGGCCACCATCGTGTACACGTCCGGCTCCACGGGGGCACCGAAGGGTGCCGAGCTGTCGCATCGCAATTTCGTGTCGATCACGCGTGCCGGCAGCCTTGCGCTGCACGAGATGATTCTTGAAGACCATCCGCGTCTGCTGCTGTTCCTGCCGCTCGCCCACTGCTTCGCGCGCTTCATCCAGTACGCGTCGATCGCTTCCGATGACGGCGTGGTCGGCTATCTGCCGGACACCAAGACGCTGCTGCCGGATGTGCGTTCGTTCGAGCCGACGTACCTGCTGGGCGTGCCGCGCGTGTTCGAGAAGGTGTACAATGCGGCTTCCCGCAAGGCCGGCATGGGTTGGAAGGGCCGCCTGTTCCTCAAGGCCGCCGAATCCGCGCGCGACTGGTCGCGCATGCAGCAGGCTGGCGAGAAACCGACCATGAAGCAGACCGCCGAACACCTGTCGTATGAGGCGTCCGTATACCACACCGTGCGTGGCGCGTTGGGCCCGCGTATCCGTTATGTGGCGTGCGGTGGCGCTCCGCTGGACGTGTCGCTGGCGCATTTCTTCAATGGCATCGGCCTGCCGATGATCCAGGGCTACGGTATGACGGAAACCGCGGCGCCGTTTGCCGCGACCCGCGTCACGGACAATGCGATCGGTACCGTCGGCCAGCCTGCGCCGGGATCGTCCGTGCGTATTTCCGACGATGGCGAGCTGCAGGTCAAGGGACCGAACGTGTTCATGGGTTACCACAATCTGCCGGAGAAAACGGCCGAGGTGTTCACCGAGGACGGTTGGCTGCGCACCGGCGATCTTGCGTCGATCGACGATGAGGGTCGTATTACGATTACGGGCCGCAAGAAGGACATCATCATCACCGCCGGCGGCAAGAACGTGTCGCCGATTCCGATGGAGCAGGAGATTGCGAAGTGTCCGATTGTGGAGCATGCCGTGGTGGTGGGCGATAATCGTCCGTTCATCGGCGCGCTGGTCACGCTCGATCCGGAAGGATTGGCGGCCTGGCTGCCGTCCGTGGGCCTGTCCGCGGATACGCCGCTTGACCGCGTGGCGGCTACCGCCGCCGTTCATGACGAGATTCAGAAGTATGTGGACAAGGCGAACGCGACGGTTTCGCGCGCCGAATCCGTGCGTAAGTTCGTGGTGCTGGATGCGCAGTTCACGCAGGAGAACAAGTGCCTGACGCCGTCGCTGAAGGTGGTGCGTCCGGCAGTGAACCGCGTGTTCGCCGACGTGATCGACCAGCAGCTGTACGCCGGCAAGCGCTGAGCCGCACATAGGTAAACAAAAACAGCACGGCGGGGAACGCTGCGTACAAAAGTACGTCAACTTCCCCGCCGTGCTGTTTTTTAAGCGCACCCCGTATCGCTGAGATAACGCGTGCGGTAACAGTGCGGCAGGAAACGCCGGCGTACGAAGGTACGTCAAGTTTCCTGCCGTGCTGTTAAACGCTCCGTTATTTCAGTGACGGTTGTTGAGGCGGTGGTACATTTCGCTCAGCTCCAGCTCCTTCTCGAACTGGCGGGCGTTGGTGTTCTCGTCGATGACGGCGAGTTCGACGCCGGCGATGCGGGCGAAGTCCTCCCAAGCCTCACGACCGACGGACGTGGTCATGCAGGTGTGGTGGGAGCCACCGGCGGTGATCCAGCACTGCACGGCGGTCTTCAGGTCCGGCTTCGGCTTCCACACGGCGCGGGCGCACGGCAGGTTCTTCAGGGAGCCCTGCGGTTCGACGATGGTGACCTCGTCCATGAGCAGGCGGAAGCGTTCGCGCTCGTCGGCCATGGAGACCACGACGGCGTCGGCCGGCTTGCCGGAGAACACCAGACGGACCGGGTCGGACTTGCCGCCGATGCCCAGCGGGTAGATCGCCAGCTTCGGCTTGGCGATGGTGCCGATGGACGGGGAGACTTCCAGCATGTGGGAGCCCATGTCGAACTCGTTGCCCGGCACGAAGTTGTAGGAGTAGTCCTCCATCAGGGAGGCGCCACCCTCAAGGCCGTAGCCCATCACGGCGCCGATGCGCACCAGCACGGAGGTCTTCCAATCGCCTTCGGCGGAGAAGCCCCAGCCGTACTCGGACGGGAAGCGCTGCGGGCCGACGCCCGGCAGCTGCGGCAGGGTGCCGAGGTCCTCGAAGTTGTCGACGCCGGCGGTGCAACCGTTCTCACGCATCATGTTGACCATGGCGGCCTCTTCCTTGGCTGCGATGAACAGCTCATCGTAGCGGGAGTCGAGCAGTTCGGGGGCCACGTCGTACTTGGCCTTGTAGTCCTCGATGAGGTCCTTGACCTGGCTGTCCTTGACCTTCTCGTAGGCGGCGACGAGGTCGTTGACGGCCCAGGTGTTGATCGAAGCGCCGAACACGCGCTCGGCTTCGGTCTTGTCACCTTCGGTGACGGCCACGTTGCGCATGTTGTCGCCCCAACGCATGACCTTCATGTTCTGGGAGGCATCCCAGCCGGCGCAGGCGCGAGCCCAGGTGCCGACCTTTTCGGCGACTTCCGGATCGGTGTAGTGGCCGACGACGATCTTGCGCGGAATGCCGAGACGGGACACGATGTAGCCGAACTCACGGTCGCCGTGGGCGGCCTGGTTCAGGTTCATGAAGTCCATGTCGATGGTCTCCCACGGAATCTCCTTGTGGTGCTGGGTGGCCAGCTGCAGCAGCGGCTTGGTGAGCACTTCGAGGCCGCGGATCCACATCTTGGCCGGGGAGAAGGTGTGGCACCAGGTGATCACGCCGATGACGTTCGGGTTGGCGGAGGCTTCGGTCATGAACGCCTTGACGCCGTCGGAGGACTTCAGGGTCGGCTTGAGCACGATCTTGGCCGGAATCTTGCCGGTCGCGTTGAGGAAGTCGACCATCTCGCCGGTCTGCTGGGCCACCTGGCGCAGCGCCTCCTCGCCGTAGAGGTCCTGCGATCCGACGCCGAACCAGATTTCCTTGCCTTCAAATGGGTTTTCCATTGCCATGTTGGATTATTCCTTACTTCGTTGTTGGGTTTGTCGTTTCGGTTTCCGCTACGTCAGTGCTGGCCGTAGACGTTGGTGTAGCGGTCGTTAAGGCTATCGATGTCTTCCTGGGAGATCGGGATGATGTCTCCGAGCTGCTTGGCGGCCCACATGGTGTGCGCCACCTCTTCGGTCATGGCGGCGGCCTTGACGGCGGCTTCCGCGTCCTTGCCGATGGTGAACGGACCATGGTTCTGCATGAGCACGGCCGGGGACTTCGGATACTTCTTCAGGGTTTCGACCACGCCTTCGCCGATGGCTTCGGAGCCGATGAGGCGGAACGGTCCGACCGGCACCGGGCCGCCGAACTCGTCGCCCATCATAGTCAGGCCGCACGGAATGTTCTGGCCGGTGGCCGCCCATGCGGTGGCGTAGGTGGAGTGGGTATGCACCACGCCGTACACGTCGGGCATGTGGCGGTAGATGTACGCGTGGGACGCGGTGTCGGAGCTCGGCGCTTCGGCACCGTCGACCACGTTGCCGTCGAGGTCGCACACGACCATCGAGCTCGGGGTGAGGTACTCGTAGCGCAGTCCGGACGGCTTGATGACCATCAGGTCGGCGGTGTGCAGGCGCTGCGAGACGTTGCCTGCGGTCCACACCACCAGATTCCACTTGATGAGCTGCTCGTGCAGGGTGGCGACCACTTCGCGCACCTGCTTGACTTCAGCTCGTACTTCCGGGCCGTAATCAGCCAACGTTGCCATATTATGTTCCTTTCGTCAGGCTTGCTGTTGTTACGATGGACGGTTATTTGGTTTCCAGCGGGATGCTTTCGATGGCGGCATGCTCGATCGGCAGCCCCTTGCGGAAGCGGTCGAAGAAGGCTTCGAAGCCGGCCACGTCGTTGGCGTCCGGCGCTTCCGTGGTGGAGGCCGCGTCGGCGAAGACGCGGGTGTCGAGGTAGTCGGCGAGCGGCTGGTCGGCGTGCCACAGATAGTCGGCGAGCACGGCCATACCCCACGCTCCGCCTTCGGCGGCGGTGGCCATGACCTTGATCGGGGTGTCGAATGCGGCGGCGAGAATCTTCTGCGCGACCTTCGGCGTGGTGAAGATGCCACCGTGGCCGACGAGCGAGTCGACGGCGACGCCTTCGTCCTTGGTCATCACATCCATGCCGATCTTGACCGGCGAGAAGGCGCTGAACAGCTGGGTTCTCATGAAGTTGCCGAGGCTCATGCGCGCCTCCGGGCTGCGGGCGAACAGCGGTCGGCCTTCCGGCAGGCCAGCCAGGAATTCGCCGGAGCGGAACGGATAGTTGAGCAGACCACCGCAGTCGGCGTCGACATCGTCCGCGATCGCGGCGCGGAACAGCGTGCCGTACAGCGTGCCGGCATCGACCGGCTGGCCGATCGCGGCGGCGAACTGTCCGAACAGGCCGACCCAGGCGTTGAGATCGGAAGTGAAGTTGTTGGCGTGGCTCATGCCGGCCAGGTCGCCGGCTGGGGTGGTGACGAGGTCGACTTCCGGATGCAGGCGCGCCAGCTTGTGCTCGAGCACGACCATGGCGAAAATCGAAGTGCCGGCGGAGACGTTGCCGGTGCGCACGCGCACGGAGTTGGTGGCGACCATGCCGGTGCCCGCGTCGCCTTCCGGCGGGGCGAGGACGACGCCCGGCTGAAGGGTGCCGGTCGGGTCGAGCAGTTTGGCGCCTTCGGCGGTGAGCGTGCCGGCCGGGGTGCCCGCCACGAGCGGACGGGGCAGCAGGTTCTCAAGCTTCCACGGCTGCGCGGCGACTTCCTCGATCGCGTCGAATCGCTTGATGAACTCGGTTTCGTAGGTATGGGTGGCCGGGTCGATGGGGAACATGCCGGAGGCGTCGCCCACGCCGAGCACCTTCTCGCCGGTGAGCTTCCAGTGCACGTAGCCGGCGAGTGTGGTGATGTAGTCCACCTTGGAGACGTGCTCCTCGTGGTTGAGCACTGCCTGGTAGAGGTGTGCCACGGACCAGCGTTCCGGAATGTTGTACTGGAACAGCTCGGAAAGCTTCTCGTGGGCTTCGTGGGTGTTGGTGTTCTGCCAGGTGCGGAACGGCACGAGCAGTTCGCCGGACTTGTCGAAGGCGAGGTAGCCGTGCATCATGGCGGAGAAGCCGATGTGCCCCACGTGGGTCAACCGTTCGCCATAGGCGGTTTCGACGTCGCCGGCCATCCGGGCGTATGCGGTCTGCAAACCCTTCCAGATTTCCTCCTGGGTGTAGCTCCACAGCCCGTCCTCGAGATGGCTGGCCCACTCATAGTCGCCCGCCGCGATGGTGTGGTAGGCGTCATCGATGAGCACCGCCTTGATGCGGGTGGAGCCGAACTCGATGCCCAGGCTCGTCTTGCCTGCGCGGATCTTCTCGGCGGTCACTGCGACCTGCTCTTGCGTCATAGTTCACGAACTCCTTGCGTCCGAGCGCCTCGCAACCACTCTGTCAACTGAATGTTAGCGCTCACTGTTAACGCTCACTATTGTAGGCACAAACCCGTGACGCACCAAATCCGACGTGTCATCGGAGCAATGAATATATAAACAAATCGAGAAGAAGCAGCGCCTTAGCGGCGGCGGACAGGACCCAGGGAGCTGCGGTTGACCATCTGCGCCGACACCAGTCCGACGCCATGCTGCGATGATCCGAAGGAGTTCTCCTCCCCCGCGCCCAGCAAGTACAGCGTCTCGCGCATGGCGGCGACACCCAGCTGCTCAAAGCCGGGGCGGACCGTGGTCAGCGGCGGGAACATATTGTCCATGGCAGGCATGTCGTCGAAACCCACTAGGCTCACATCCTGCGGAATGCGCACGCCATGCTCATGCAGCGCGCGGGCCACACCCACGGCCTGGCTGTCGTTGGCGCAGACCATGCATGTCGGCAGATTGCCGCCGGTGCGGCCGATGTTGTCGAGAATGTGGTTCATCTTGCCGTACGCTTCAGAGGATTCCCAGGTCTCACACTGCACCGTCACGGAATTGACTGCATTGGCCGCGCATAGCTTGTTCCATGCCAGCAGGCGCGTCGCCGCGTCGCGCCACTCCTTGGGACCGGCGAAATACAGCACCGAACGGTGCCCGTATTCCACGACTAGATGCATCACGTCGGCCATCGCGGACCATTGGTCCATGCCGACGACGGATACGCGGCGGCGGTCGGCGGACTTCATCAGCCGCAGGCCGTCCTGCACGCCGATGCCACCGTGCGTGGATGTGACGATCACACGAGGCTGCGCGATCCGCGTCCGGCATGCCGCGGAGAACATGACATCGGTGGGCGTGAGGAAGATGAACGCATCGACGTTCATCTCGTCGAAGGTGCGGCACAGGTCGTCGAATTCCTCCTGCGAGCACAGCGCCTCATGCACCATGCTCACCGTCACGAACAGGCCATGCTGGCGGGCCATCGTCTCAATCGCGGAAATCGTGGAAATCGGGCCATAGAAATGCTGGCCGCCGGCGATCAGGCCGATGGTGCGGGACCGGTGCGAGGCGAGCGCGCGGGCGGAGTTGCTGGGACGGTATCCGAGCTGGTCGATGGCCTTCTGCACCTTCTCGCGGGTGGCGTCGGAGACGTCCGGCGAATGGTTGATGACGCGCGAGACCGTCTGGTGGCTCACACCAGCCAGCTTCGCCACTTCGAACATCGAAGGACGCTTATTGCCCGCATTGCGTTTGCCTGCCATGCCCCGTCGCCTTTCGCACACAACTGTTGGTACGTTCGCCTATTGTACACGCAACTTCAGTTAGCGCTAACAACCCTCATGCTCCAAGGATGCGGCACACTGCGCGCAGGCTACCGCACGGCCGCCAAAGCACGCAGACGCGCCGCGAAGTTGGGCCAATCGGTGCGCATGGCGGTCAGCAGCTTGCGGTTGGGCACGTCATCGACCGGCACCCATTCGATCTCCATGCTTTCGTCGTCGTTGGCCTTGGGCTCGACACGATGCCCCGGCTTTTCGAAGGCGAACACCGTGGTATACGACCATGGGCCGTGGTCCTCGCAGTATGAGCCGACCACGTCGATGTCCTCCGGCGTGATGTTGGCTTCCTCGTACGATTCACGCAACGCGCCCTCAATCGGGCTTTCGCCGTCGGCGGTGGCACCGCCGGGAATGCCCCACGTGCCGCCTTCCGCGCTCCATACCGCGCGGTGCTGCATGACGACGTGCGTCACCTCACCGGTCGTCTCACTGCGGCGGGCCAAGAGCACGCCGGACGCGCCGTTCGTGCCCCAATGCTTGCGACCGCAGGCGCAATCGACCCAGCCGTCTCCCGGCTGGTGCACGTTCTCCTTGGGCGGCAGCGGCTTCGCGGCACCCGTTTTCGCATCATATTCGGCGTCCGGCACAAGGTCGGAGCGGGTGACGTTCCACAGGTCGGTCCATTCGACGCCCAATTGCGCCGCCAGACGGCGCGCCAACGGCAGGCTCAGGCCGATGATGCCGTGCGGATCGCCTTCGATCGAGTCGATGAACGCGCCGCCGAAACCTTCCAAAGTGAACGATCCGGCCACTTCCAGCGGCTCGCCGGTGGCGATGTAGCGTTCGATATCCAGGTCGGAATATTCGCAGAAGTGCAGGGTCGCTTTGCTGGCGCCGCGCACCATGCGGCCCGACGCGAAGTCGATGAGGCAATGGCCGGTCCACAGCTCGCCGGTGGCACCGCGCATGGCACGCAGCCGTTCGCGCGCTACCTCTTCGCTATGCGGCTTGCCGTAGCATTCGCCGTCCAGCAGGAACATGGAATCGCAGCCGAGAATCAGCGGGCCGGCCTTCGAACGGGTCAGGCTCGGACGGCCATCCACGAAATCGGCGATCGGCTCGGCGACGGTGGGAATGGCGATGCCGGAGAAATCGCGGGTCTTCGTCTCGTCGGCGGACTGCGCGCTGTCCGTGCGTGCGGCTGTGCCCGCCGAGGATGCGTCGCGATCGTCTGCTGCCCGGAGCGGGAAGCCGACCACGCGCTCCCCGCGCGCGTGCGCCGCGGTATCGGCGATGTTGCGATACGCCTGGTGCACGGCCTCGGCCTTCGCCGTGGCGAGAATCATCACACGCTGTTCGACGCTCAGGTCGTTCACGGTGACGCCAAGCGCGGCCGCCTCGCGTTCGAGCGCGGCAGGCTCGTCGACGTGCGAGACACGGATGGTCGGGCAGATGCCGGCGGAGAACAGCACGTCACGGCGTGGACGGGACTGGGAGGCGAGAATCAGCGGGATGCTCATGCGCGTTCCACCTGCACACCCTTGGTGTCGACCGCGAGATGCAGCACACGCCAATGGCCGGATGCCAGCTCTTCGGCGGCGATCCGTTCGAGTTCCTCGTGGGCGTCGCCATGGTGCAGCACAAGCACGCATGGGCCGGCGCCGGACACGGTGGAGGCGAAGCCGTGGGAGCGCATCTTCTCGATCAGCGCCCAGGACGGCTCCATCAGCGAGGCGCGGTACGGCTGATGCAGGCGGTCCTGCGTGGCCGCGAACAGCAGTGCGTTGGCGTTCTGACGCGAGCCGGAGGCCAGCATCGCGGGGTTCATGGCGGCCGGCAGTAGGCTCACACGGGAGACGTTGTGCACGGCGTCCTTGAACGGAATCTCAGTCGGCAACGCCTGACGGGCCTTTTCGGTGGACAGCTCGTAGTCCGGCACGAACACGGCCGCGGTCAGATCGTCCGCCACGCGGTAATTGATGGTATGGAAGCCGTTGTGCATCGGCTCGCCGCCTGGAATCGGCACGGATCCGACACCTTCCGCGGTCTCCATGTCCCAGGACATGGTCAGGCCGCCGTACACGGCCGGGGCCACGTTGTCCGGATGGCCTTCGATGGCGGCGGCCAGCTCGAACACGGCGTCGCGGTTGAGGTCGTCGTCCTGCGCGAAGGCTGCCGCGGCGGCGATGCCGGCGACGATGGCCTCGGCGGAGGAGCCCATGCCTCGCGCCTGCGGGATGTTGTTGTGCGCCTGCAGGATGAATCCGACGCGTCCCAGGCCGAAGGTCTGGCATGCGCGGCGGAACGTGGAGACCACCAGGTGCGTCTCGTCACGTGGCAGGGTGTCCTCGCCCTCGCCTTCGATCATCACCTGCGCCGCGGTGTTCACCGGGTCGGCGCTCAGCGTGAATTCAAGCTCGTCATGATAGTCCAAGGCCAAACCGACCGTATCGAAACCGGAGCCAAGATTGGCGCTGGTGGCCGGAACCTTCACACGCACCTTGCGGGTAACTGGAGTCATCTCTCGTCGTCCTTCGTCACATCTTCATTACAAATCAAGCACCGTATACCGTGGCAGTGCCAGAGTCAAATTTCAGGGGGAACCGCACCCGTGCATCGTATTCGGGCCCATGACGGCGGCTTGGCATGGCTTGCATGTCAATCGCATCATGGGCCCGAATCGCATCCGATATCAGTTCAGCACGCGCAGGATCGACGGCTCTCCGCACACGCAATCCAGCTCGCACACGTCCTTGACGGTTTCGCGCAGGGTGAGCTCGTCGGTCATGTGGGTGACCAGACGCAGCTGCTGCAGCTCGCCGTCATAGCCCGGATCCTTCAGCGTCGGCTTCAGATCCTGGTTCACGCCGTTGATGGACACGCCATGGTCGGCGAACTTGGCTGCGATCGCGGCGAGCACGCCCGGATTGTCGTGAATCACGAAACGGACCGCGAACTCGGCCTTGGACGCCTCGATCGGAGCCTTCTTCAGATCCTTGTACAGCGGGATGGACGGACCGGTGCAGCCCTGTGCGATATGGCGGGCTTCGGTGACCACGTCGCCGACGACCGCGGAGGCGGTCGGAGCGCCGCCGGCGCCGCGGCCGTAGAACATGAGGTCGTCCGCGGCTTCGGCCTTGACGAACACGGCGTTGAAGGAGCCGTGCACGGAGGCCAGCGGATGGGTGTTGGAGATCAGTGCCGGGTAGACGCGCGCGGACACGCCGGCATCGGTGTTCTCCACGACGGCGAGCAGCTTGATCACCTTGTTTTCCGCGGTGGCGGCGGCGATGTCGTCGGCGGTGATCTTGGTGATGCCCTCGACGGAGACGTCGTCGATGGTGACGGAGGTGTGGAAGCCGAGGGTGGCCATGATCGCGGCCTTGTTGGCCGCGTCGTAGCCCTCGATGTCGCCGGTCGGATCGGCTTCGGCGTAGCCCTTAGCCTGCGCGTCCTTGAGCACGTCATCGAAGTCGAGGCCCTTGGTGGTCATCTCGTCGAGGATGTAGTTGGTGGTGCCGTTGACGATGCCGAGCATGCTCGTCACCTTGTCTCCGACGAGGGATTCGCGCAGCGGCTTGAGGAACGGGATGGCGCCGCCCACGGAGGCTTCGAAGTAGATGTCGACGCCCTTGGCTTCGGCGGCCGCGTAGATCTCCGGACCATACTTGGCCAGCAGCGCCTTGTTGGCGGTGACCACGGAGGCGCCGGATTCGATGGCGGCGAGCACGAACTTGCGTGCCACGCCGGTGCCGCCGATCAGCTCGATGACGATGTCGGAATTGGTGGCCACGCTCATGGTGTCGGTGGTCACGATGGCCTTGTCGATCCACGGGAACGGATCGGTTTCCACCGGGTCGAGGCAGGCGACGCCGGTCAGCTCGATCGGTCGTCCGATACGTGCGGCAAGCTCGTCCTTCTGCTCGACCAGCAGGCGTGCGGTCTGGGAACCAACGGTACCTGCGCCCAGCAATCCAACGCGAATCGGCGCAACATCTTCCTGTGCCAAGGCATCCTCCCTTGAATGTGAAGTATTGGTGTGACCTTGCTTATTGTACGGTCTCAATATGACGTAAGGCCGCGGAATATCAAGAAAATGGACGGTTTCCGAAGCTTTCCCCGCAAGGAAGCCCGAAAACCGTCCATACCGTGAGACGCAATCGTGGACTATTCGCTGACGTCCCAGCTCAGCAGATCGTCGATCGTCTGCCGGCGGATCATGACGTGTGCGCCGGCCTCGCCGACGCCGACCACGGCGGGAATCAGCGCCTGGTTGTAGTTGCTGGCCATCGTGCGGCCGTATGCGCCGGTGACCGGCACCGCGAGGATGTCGCCACGCTTGATGTCGGCGGGCAGCCGCACCTCGTTGACGACGATATCTCCCGATTCGCAGTGCATGCCGACCACGCGGCACAGCTTGGTCTGCTCGCTTCCCTTGCGGTTGGCCAGACGCGCGGTGTAGTCGGAGCCGTACAGCGCCGGACGAATGTTGTCGCTCATGCCGCCATCCACGGACACGTACACACGTTCCGTCACCGGATTGCCTGACTTGTCTTTCGCCTCGCCGGAAAGCTCGACCGGCTTGACGGTGCCCACGCGGTACAGCGTGACGCCGGTGGGGGCCACCGTCCAGCGGCCCGGCTCGAAGGAGATGACCGGGGCCGGCATGCCGAGCGCGCGGTTCACGGTGCTGACCGCGTCGGCGAGCCTGCCGAGCTCCACGTCGATGTCCATGGAATCCTCGCCGTCGGTGTAGGCCACGGAATAGCCGCCGCCCAGATCGACCTCCGGCAGGGTGTACGCATCGGTGGCGTAGAAGGTCTTGCGCAGCAGCATCATGCGCTTGGCCGCCTGGATGAAAGCGTCCGCGTCATGGATGTTGGAGCCGATATGCGAGTGCACGCCGACCAGTTCGAGCACGTCCTGGCGGCGGTAGATGTCCTTGAGCACGGCGAGCGCCGGGCCGTCGGCCACCATGGTCATGGCTTCGGCGAGCCTGCGGTCGCCTTCGGAGACCTTCTCGTGGCTCAAATCGTACGGGTATTTGATGTCGTACTGCAGCTCGCGTTGCGCATGGACTTCGGAGGCGTGTTCGCCGAGTCGTGCATTCGAGCCGGCGGGCGTCACGTCGGTGAGGTCGTCGAGCACGCCGAGTTTGCCGGCGTCGGCTCCGGCGGGCAGCAGGGCCACGCCGAACTTCTGGTCCTCGTGGGCGGTGGACACGAATTCGTGGCCGCCGGCGTGGATGCCGGAGGTGACGCGCAGCATGACGCGGGCGCGCTTGCCGAGCCGCTTGGCGATCGCGGCGATGCGTGCCGGCTCATCCGGCTCGTCGATCACGATTTTGTTGAAGCCCTGTTCGATGGCGAGTTCGATTTCCGCGTCGGACTTGTTGTTGCCGTGCAGCACGAGCCGGCGGCCGGGGACACCCGCGGCGAGCGCGATGCGCATCTCGCCCATGGTGCAGGTGTCGATGAGCATGCCGGATTCGGTGACGATTCGGCAGATTTCCTTGCTTAGCAGCGCTTTGCCGGCGAAGCTGACGTGGGTGACGGTGTTGTTGAACGCGTGGGACGCGGCGTGCACGAATTTCGTGGCGCGGGCGCGCACGTCGTCGGTGTCGATGACGTAGAGCGGCGAGCCGAATTCGTCGAGCAGGCTTGCGGCGGTGCGGCCGTGGAAGGTGATCTCACCTTCGGCGTTCACGGCCGAGCCGGCCGGCCAGATTGGACTCACAGACATGGTTTGCGTTATCTCCTGCCGGTCACATCTTGTCGGGGGCGGTGACGCCGAGCAGGTCGAGGCCTTCGGCGATGACCGTCTGCACGGCGTCGTTGAGCTTGAGTCGGGCGGCGGCGCGCGCCGGTTCCGGAGCCTTGGCGATGCGGATGGCGTCGGCCTGTTCCCCGCGGGCCTCCGGGTCGGTGAGCTCCATCGGCACGACGCGCTCCACGTTGTACCACTTGTGGTAGGTGGCGGCGAGGTCCTCCAGGTAGTGGGCCACGCGGTGCGGGGCGCGCAGGTCGCCCGCTTCGCGCAGCAGGGCGGGCCACTGGGCGAGCGCGGCGAGCACTTCGCCGTCGGCGGTGGTGTCGAGCAGGCTCACGTCGGCGCCTTCGTAGGTGATGCCGGCGGCGGCCGCGTTGCGGTCCACGTTGCAGGAGCGGGCGTGCGCGTACTGCACGTAGTACACCGGATTCTCGTTGGAATGCGAGGACAGCAGGTTCAGGTCGATATCCACCGGGGAGTTGTAGTCGGTGCGGGCCAGCGAATAGCGGGAGGCGTCCACGCCGATGGCGTCGGTCAAATCGTCGATGGTGACGACGTTGCCGGCGCGCTTCGACATGCGCACGGCCTTGCCGTCCTTCATGACGTTGACGAGCTGGCCGATCAGGATCTGCATGTTCTCGCCCGGCTTGTCGCCGAAGGCTGCGCACATGGCCATCATGCGGCCGATGTAGCCGTGGTGGTCGGCGCCGAGCATGTAGATGGCGATGTCGGCCGGGTTCACGTCGCGGTGGCGCTTGTTGCGATAGTAAGCGATGTCGGCCGCGAAATATGCATAATTGCCGTCGGACTTGATGATCACTCGGTCCTTGTCGTCACCGTGCTTGGTGGATTCGAACCAGGTGGCACCGTCCTTCTCGTAGATGTCGCCGCGGGCGCGCAGATCGGCGATGGCCTTGTCCACTTCGCCATCGGAATACAGGCTGTTTTCGTGGAACCACACGTCGAAGTTGACGCGGAAGTTCTTCATGGACTTCTGAATCTCGTCGAACATCATCGGTACGGCGCGCTTGCGGAATTCCTCGCGCTGCTCGGAATCGCCTTCGCCGAGCGGTTCGCCGTCCTTGTCCACGCCACCGTCGACGCGCGGCAGGCTCAGCACGTCCACGCCGTCCGCGTTGGCTTCGTCGATGACACGCTTGGCGATTTCGTCGATGTACGCGCCCTTGTAGCCGTCGATCGGGGTTTCCTCGCCGTGGGCCGCGGCGACGAGCGACTTGGCAAAGCGGTTGATCTGCTCGCCGTGGTCGTTGAAGTAGTATTCGCGCACCACCTTGGCGCCGTTGGCCTCAAGCACGCGGGCCATGGAATCGCCGACGGCCGCCCAGCGGGTGCCGCCGATGTGGATCGGGCCGGTCGGGTTGGCAGATACGAATTCGAGGTTCAGGGTCTCGCCGCCCAGATGGTCGTTCTTGCCGTAGTCGCTGCCGGCTTCGAGCACGGCGTCCACCACGGCCGCCGCGGAGGCGGAGTCAAGCGTGATGTTGATGAAGCCGGGGCCGGCCACTTCCACGGACTTGATGCCGTCGGCATTGGTCAGTTCGGCGGCGAACAGTTCGGCGAAATCACGCGGCTTCATGCCGGCCTTCTTGGCCAGCTGCATGGCCGCGTTGGACGCCCAATCGCCGTGCGCGCGGTCCTTCGGGCGCATCACGGCGAACTTGGCCTGCGGCGGAATCAGGTCGGCGGTCAGGGTGCCTGCCTTGCCTTCGGAGACAAGGGTGTTGGCAATGTTGAAAATCAGTTCACTAAGGGCTTCTGGACTCATTCTTCCAAGAATACCGGGCACGCTGACAGAATCAGTCTTCCTGTCCATCCTCACGATGGGGTTGCGATACGTCCTGCGGAACGCTTTGCAAGGCGTTCTGAGCATCGTCCTGCCCGCCATGCCGTTTCGCACGCCACGCCACGGACGCGTAGTAGCCCGTGTAGCACAGCGCCACGAACGGAATCATGTACAGCAGCGTGGAGCGCTGCGACGGATCGCAAATCACCAGAACCAGCGCGCCGACGCACATCACAATCGCGACGATCGGCACGAACGGGTAGCCAGGCGCGCGGTACTTGAGCTCGCCAACCGTATGTCCCTGCGCGAGCCATTGGTGGCGGAATCGCAAGTGGCAGACGGAAACCGACGCCCACACCACCAGTGTGGCCAGGCCGGAAACCGCGACCAGCGCGAGGTAGACGGTCGAAGCGGCTACCACGGAGGACAGCAGCGCCAGCAGCGAGCCGGCCATGCTGAACATCACGGCGCACACCGGCACACCATGGAAGTTGGTTTTGGCGAGCACGCGCGGGATCATGCCTTCCTGCGCCAGCGACCACACCATGCGCGAGCACACGTAGAGGCCGGAATTCGCGGCGGACAGCACCGCCGTGAGCACCACGAAGTTCATGATGTCGCCGGCGAACGGCATGCCGATCGATTGGAAGACAAGCACGAACGGGCTCGCGTCGACGCCGGACTTGTGCCACGGAATCAGCGCCGCCATGACGGCGATCGAGCCGATGAAGAAGATCGCCAGACGCAGCACGGTGGTGTGCACGGCCTTCGGAATCGCCTTGGACGGGTCCTTCGTCTCGCCCGCCGCGACGCCGACCACTTCGGTGCCGGAGAAGGCGAACACGACCGTCAGCAGCGTGGAGAAAATCGGCAGCACGCCGTTGGGCAGCCAGCCGTCGCTGTAGAAGTTCTCGAACATGGGCGCGTGGTCATAGCCGGCGATCGGAATCGCGCCGAACATGGCCAGCAGGCCAATGATGATGAACGCGATGATGGCGAACACCTTGATGGACGCGAACCAGAATTCCGATTCGCCGTACAGGCGCACCGACAGGATGTTGAGCAGGAACACGACCACGATGAACGCGGCCGACCAGACCCATGCGGGCGAATGCGGGAACCAGCGTTGCATCAGCAGGCCCGCGGCGGTGAATTCGGAGGCGAGCGCCACCGCCCAATTCAGCCAGTAGAGCACGGCGATGGTGAACGCGGTGCCGGGGCCGATGAAACGCTTCGCATACAGGTGGAAGCTGCCGGCGTACGGCATGGCCACAGACAGCTCGCCGAGGCTCAGCATGATGAAGTAGACGAGCAGCGAACCGATGGCGTACGCGATGATCGCGCCGAGCGGGCCCGCCTGATGGATGGTGTAGCCGGAGCTTAAAAACAGGCCTGTGCCGATCACGCCGCCGAGCGAGATCATGGTCAGGTGGCGCGTTTCCATCTTGCGTTCCAGGCCGCCCTGTTCGACGTCGGGCTTTTCTTGCGATTGCGCCATGCTTGCTTCCAGCTCCTCTTACGTTTGGTTGGGTACGGCACATAGTTTGGCTGGCCGAACAATCGCAAATACTATACGTCAGACTCACGGCAACGTGCGATGGTCGTCCATAGTTCGCGGAAGTGTGCAGAAGCCCGCGGAAGTCCGTAAAAAAGCGTCAGCCCGCATGCTGGAAAAGCGTGCGGGCCGTTTGATCGCAGGTAGCGGTAGGCAATCGCAGTAATCGCAATGCTTGCGATACCTACGAAACGTGCGAAATGCTCAGAGCGCGGCGATGGCGTCGATCTCGACGAGCGCGCCCTTCGGAATGTCGTTGCCGCCAAAGGCCACGCGGGCCGGCTTGACGGAGCCGATGAAGGTCTGCGCGTACACGTCGTCGACCTCATGGAAGTCCTCGACGTTCTTCATGTAGATGGTGGCACGAACCACATGCTCGATGCCGGAGCCGGCGGTGTCGAGGATGTGCTTGATGTTCTTCAGTGCCTGTGCGGCCTGCTCGCCAGCGGTTTCGCCGGACAGTTCGCCGGTGGCCGGGTCGATGCCCAGCTGGCCGGAGACGAACACGAATCCGTTGGCCTTCACGGCCTGGCTGTAGGCGCCGAGTGCTGCCGGGGCTTCGGAGGTGGCCACTGCTTCCAGCTTTTCGCTCATACTGTTCTCCTTTGTCGTAAGGTATGTTGCCGCAAGGTATGTAAACGCGCGCCAAGTATGTGCCAATATGCCCGTACATGCGCTATTTGCGTCGCACCTGAAATCATACTTTTCCGATGGGTGGAAGCGGGAAAAACCGTTCACAGAACGATATGGCCGGAGTTGGCACCACACGACGCAGCAGGCACGAAAACGGCGGAATCGCAAGGAAAACCGCGGAAAAATACAACAAACGAGCAACAAAAAAGCTCCAGCCGTTCGACTGGAGCCTTGCCCGGTGGGCTTGATGGGGATCGAACCCACGACCTTCTGTTCCGGAGACAGACGCTCTATCCGCTGAGCTACAAACCCATGCAACGCACTACTGTACACGGTCTGCGCCCGTTTGCGACACGATTCGGCGAAAAACGTGACGCAGACCTTGCAATCGTTGGGAAAGTCAGTACGCGCGCTCAATGCATCAGAGTGCTCGGCGCAACCAGCACGCGCTGCACGCTCAGTACATGAGGGTGGCGAGGCGACGACGTGCGCGCTTCAGACGCTCGTCGGTCGGCTCGGGGATCGTGAAGTATTCGAGCAGACGCTGGCGCACCGGCTCGATGTCGGCCTTGTGGCCCGCCGCCACGAAATCAAGCAGACGGTCGAACGCGTCCTGGATCTGCCCGCCGATCATGTCGATGTCGGCGACGGCAAGCTGCGCGTCCACATCGTCCGGCTTGTCGGCGGCAGCGGCACGCACCACGCGCACGTCCGCATTGGCGGAACGGGCCAGCAGCAGCGCCTTCGCACGTTCGCGGGCGGCGCGCGTATCGTTCGGATCGGCTTCCAAAACCTTCTCGTACGCGGCGGCGGCACCGGCGTAATCGCCCTGCTGTGCCAGCATGTACGCTTCCTGATGTTCCGGCGGCACCTGATCCTGCACACTGCCGGCGGATGCGGAATTGGCCGCGTCGGAGTCCGGATCGCCCGAATACGGAGCGGTGCCGGTCACGCCGGCCTGCTGTGCGGCGGCGATAAGCTTCGGCACGACCACGTCTGTGATCTGCTGCAGTTCCTCGTCGGACGGAAGGCCCTGCAGAATCGGCATCGGACGGCCGCCGATCAACGCGAACAGCGCCGGCGCGCCCTGAATCTGGAACGCCTGTGCGATGGAGGGATTGGATGCGATGTCGATGCGGGACAGCTGGATCTGGCCGTTGAGCTTGTTCACCGCGTCACCCAATGCGCGTGCCATGGCGAACAGACGGTCGTCGGTCGGCACCCACAGGAACAGCAGAATCGGGAACGTGGCGGAGGTCTGCACCATGGCCTGGAACGTGTTCTCCGTGGTGTCGATGACATATCCGCCAGCCGCCGGAGCGCCGCCCGCCTGCCCCGGCTCGGCCTTCACCTGATGCTTGAGCGCTTCCAGATCAACGGCTCCCGCCAATGAAACACCCGGATGGAACGCTTGCTGCTCTGCCATACTTGCCTCCAAAAACACGAAATCGTTGCTGGCACCAACTATAGGTGCCAACAACGATTTCCCGGTTTTCATTCCCACGGATGCGCGATAGGCGGAAAACCGCCGACGATGCGCGTCCAAGGACCCGTCGTTTTACAGCGCTTCGACCTTCACCGGCTGGCGTTCGGAACCGACCGCGGTGATTTTCTGCCCGGAATTCGCCGGCGGAACATACAGCGCGATGACGTTCACATAGCTCGTCTTCATGGTGCTGGTGGCCTTGCCATTGCCGAACAGCGCCTTTTCCGCGTCAGAGGCCGGCTGCGATTCACGGCCAGCGCCGGCGGAACGCGTCCATTCGGAGTTGATCTGCGCCACCACCAGATCGCCGCCGTCCGCGGAACGCATGACGCTGATGGCTCCATTGACCGGTTCGAAGGTCTGCTGCTGCGTGCCTTCGTTAAGCTCCATGGCCTTCTGCACCTGGGCAGTCAGATCGGCAAGCTTCGATCGCAGATCATCATCCGCGAATTTGCTGGCGTACTTGCTGTTCGCCCCGTTCTGCAGCAGGTCCGCATACGCGTCCACCGCCGCTTTCGGCGTCATGACCAGACCGGTGTCCGTAGGCGTTCCCTGCGCGCTGCCGGTTTTGGAGATTTCGAAACTCGGCATCTTCACGCCGGAGAACAGTCGCGCCACACCCCACAGCTTGTAGTTCTGGCGTGCGGAATCCTGCCTGAACACCAGCAGACGCTTGGACTGCTGGTCCTTGGTTGTGGACGTGATGGAGAACACGGACCGTGGCCAGCCGGCATCCGTGGAGATCACGGCCTGGGCCAGATCCGTGGGGATGGTGGTCTTACGGTCAAGATTGCCCGTGGCTTTCGCTACGTTCAGCTCGCTGGTGCGGATGTCCAGTTCCGGACCTTCGAGAATCGTCGGCAACGTATCAGTGTCACGGTTCTGATTGCACTGGTCGAGCGTTTTGAGAATCCTCGTGCGGACCTTTTGCTCCTGCTTGGCGCTCAAGTTCGGCGCATCCTGCCGGGTGGTGGCTTTCGGGGTCGGCAGCTGGCCTTCGCAACCGCACATGCCGACGGCCATTCCCAGCGCGAGCATGGCCGCGATAATCGCCTGACTACGCTTCCTCATCACTGGTCCTCCTCTTGGCCGTCTTCCTGCGTTTCCGTCTGAACCTCCTCTTGGGCAAGACGAGCGAAATACGCGGCAAGCTCATCCTGCGAGATCACGGAAGTCGCCTCGTCGTCAACAGACGATTCGCCCGCCGTCGATTCAAATACGGTCGATTCGGACACAGTCGGCTGGCTTTCCGCAATCGTGTTCTGCTGGTCGGCGACCAGGTTACGTGCCACAGGATCGACGATGACGGGCTGTTGCGTTTCCTCGAACGATGACATACGACCGCCGGTGCGATGTTCCGCATGGCGACGCCTGCCGTGATGCGACCTGCTCCGTGCCCTGTTGCTGGCGGCGGTTTCGGCGTTCTTCACCCAAGCCGAAACCTCGTTCTCATCGCCTTCGTTGACGCCAACGCCTTCGACCATGGCGAAAGCGCGCTTGTTGCGGCGCTTATGCGGCGGCATGGCGAATACGGAAGCGGAAAGCACGGCGAGAATCGCCAGCAGTCCGCCGGCAAGATACAACGGCATGGCGAAATTCGGCAGGTTACGACGGTCCCAATTCAGAGTGACCGTATCTCCCTTGCGGTTGCCGAAATCAATCAACGCCACAACATCCTCGGCGTTATTGCTGTTCGATCCTTTGACCTGCATATCAACGGCACCGTCATTGCACTTGATGGTGCGCCACATGTCGGAGTCCTTGAAAGCCACCTGGTTCTGGGAATTGTCCGCGGTTCCCTGCGCGGAGACCTTCATGGTGGAAAGCGTCGTCCAATCGGACAGACCGGAGACGCGCATGTACTTGCTTCCCGCAATCCATCCGGCAACGTCGCGCGCGGAACCTATGGCGATGCACACATTGGATTTCTTGTCACGGGATTTGGCCGAAATATTGACGCGGCTGTCTACCAGCTGCAGCACGTTCGGATCGGTGACCACGTATTCCGAACCGTTCACCGGAGCGGCGGCGGTGATCTCATTGTCCGGTTTCCAGACGGTTGAATTCAACACGCCAAACACGACGCATGCGATGGCAAGCAAGCCGAAAATAGGCGTGACGATGCCACGCATGATCTTCGCATGCCGGGTAGGGCCCGTCTCGATCTGCGGCTTCTCTTGTTCTTCCTGCAATACAGTCATAGCTTTTCCATTCTACAGGGTCCGTTTGCACAAGCCTGAAAAAAACATGAAAATCATGCTTTGCCGCTATGGTTGGCCCTATGCGTAAATCACTTCTTTCCAAGGCCGTCACGGCAGTCTGCGCAACGGTCATGTGCCTGGGCGTCACTGCGTGCGGCGGTAATTCCAGCGCGAAATCCGACAAGTCGAACTCGGATTCCTCCTCATCTTCCGAAAAAATCGGCATGCACCAGATCGCCGGCGTGACCGCCAAGGGCGAGCTCGGCAAGAAGCCGACCGTCTCGTTCAAGACGCCGATGACGGTTGAGGACAACAGCTACGTGGTGCTGCAGAAGGGCGACGGAGCCCAGATCGAGGACGGCGACCGCGTCTGCTCGCAGGGCATCGCCATCAGCGTCAAGGATGGTTCCGAACTGGCCAGCACGTGGGAGAAGAACACCCCCGACTGCTCCACCGTAGTCACCTCGGATACCAGCCAGATGACCGAGAACTACTACAAGATCTTCAAGAGCCTCAAGCTCAATTCCACCGTGGCGTTCGGCGTGAACGACTCGAATTCCTCCGGCACCTCGTACCTGATGGTACTCACGCTGGTGTCCAAGTCGAAGGCCCTGAAGAAGGCCACCGGCGAGAAGGTCGCCGACATTCCGGCCGACCTGCCGAAAGTGACGCTCGCCAAGGACGGCAAGCCGTCGATCGACATGAATGGCTATAAGGGCTCCGATTCCTTGATTTCCCAGGACCTCATCAAGGGCAAGGGCGCTGTGGTCAAGGATACGCAGTCCGTGGTGGCGCACTACACCGGCTGGCTGCTTGACGGCACGCAGTTCGATTCCTCGTGGGACCGCGGACAGTCCTCCGCCTTCTCGCTTGACAGCGTGATCAAGGGCTGGAAGCAGGGTCTGGCAGGCCACACGGTCGGTTCCCAGGTACTGCTGGTGGTGCCGCCGAGCCTCGGCTACGGAAACAAGGATCAGGAGAAGATTCCGGCGAATTCCACGCTGGTCTTCGTGGTCGACATTCTCGCCGCCTACTGATCCAGCCGGTCTAACCGCAAAAAGCCTCCCACCCGGGAGGCTTTTTCATTAGAAGAGTCGTAGAGAGTCGTCTTCGGTGCCCTTCATCTCCTCATAATCGAGAATCAGGCATTTGAAACCGCGGTCCTGCGCGAGCACGCGGGCCTGCGGGGTGATGGTCTGCGCGGCGAAAATGCCGTGCACGGGGGCCAGCAGCGGGTCGCGGTTGAGCAGATCGCAGTAGCGGGTGAGCTGTTCGACGCCGTCGATGCCGCCGTTGCGCTTGATTTCGATGGCCACGTGCTCGCCGTTGCCGTCAATTGCCATGATGTCGACCGGTCCGATGGCTGTCGGGTATTCGCGGCGCACGAGCTTCGCGCCTTTGCCGATGCGTTCGATCTGTTCGGCCAGGTACTTCTGCAGATGGTCTTCGACGCCGTCCTTGATGAGGCCCGGATCCTCGCCGAGGTCGTACGATTCGTCCGAATAGATGTGCTGCAACGTCACTTCCAGCACGTCGTTCGATTTGTCGGCCGACGCGCGGATCACCTTTTGCGGCACTTCAGTATCAACGTCGTCATCGGCGTGGTCGGGGGTGATGTCCCTGATGCTGCATGGCGCGGACATCCAGTTGAGCGGCTTGTATGAGCCGAGTTCGGAGAAGATCAGCAGGCTGTTGTCCGCCTTGATGAGCAGCACGCGCTTGGCGAGCGGCAGGGAGGCGTTCAATCGTCCGGAATATTCGGCAGAGCAGTCAGCAACAATAATTCGCACGAGGCACTACCCTACCATGCGCGTCGCCGTACGTACGGCATACGTATTCGCGGCGGCGGAAAGCCACGTAAAAGACAAAAGCGGCCCGGTAATCGCAATACAAAAACATATTGCGATTACCGGGCCACCTTACGTCAAGCGGAAACGGCTTATTCGGCGCGCTTCACGTTGGTTCCACGCTCGACCGCGACGGTGAGCTTGTTCGAATCGAAGGAGATGAAGCCGTCAGTCACCTCGAAGGAGAAGCGATTGCCTTCAGGATCCACCACAACGATGGTTCCTTCCTTGATCACGGTCAGCACAGGCTCGTGGTCGGGCAGGATGCCCATTCCGCCTTCGGAGGCGGGAATGGTAACGGACTTCGCCGTGCCGTGCCACACAGGGTGGTCAGCGGCGACGATGTTCACCTGCAATGTCGATCCGGCCATCACGCACCGTATTCCTTCTGCATGTCGTGCCACTTCTTCTCGAGGTCGTCGATGCCGCCGATACCGGAGAATGCCTGCTCCGGAACGTCGTCATACACGCCGTCGCAGATGCGGGTGAATGCTTCGATGGTCTCGTCCGCCGGAACGTAGGAGCCCGGACGGCCGGTGAACTTCTCGGCGACGTAGAAGTTCTGGCCAAGGAACTGCTCGATCTTACGGGCGCGGTTCACAGTGGTCTTATCTTCTTCGCCGAGCTCATCGATACCGATCAGGGCGATGATGTCCTGCAGCTCCTTGTTACGCTGCAGAATCGCCTTGACGCGGTTGGCGCACTCGTAGTGAGCCTGGCCCACATAACGCGGATCAAGGATTCGCGAAGTGGAGCTCAGCGGGTCGACTGCCGGGTAGATGCCCTTGGAGGCGATGTCACGGGACAGCTCGGTGGTTGCGTCCAGGTGGGCGAAGGTCGTCGCAGGGGCCGGGTCGGTGTAATCATCGGCCGGCACGTAGATGGCCTGCAGCGAGGTGATGGAGTGGCCACGGGTCGACGTGATGCGCTCCTGCAGCGCGCCCATCTCATCGGCCAGGTTCGGCTGGTAGCCCACTGCGGACGGCATACGGCCGAGCAGGGTGGATACCTCGGAACCAGCCTGGGTGAAGCGGAAGATGTTGTCGATGAACAGCAGCACGTCCTGGTTCTGTACGTCACGGAAGTACTCTGCCATGGTCAGTGCGGTCAGCGGCACGCGCAGACGGGTACCCGGCTGCTCATCCATCTGGCCGAAGACCAGTGCGGTCTTCTCAAGTACGCCAGCTTCGTCCATTTCGCCGATCAGATCGTTACCCTCACGGGTACGTTCGCCGACGCCTGCGAACACGGACACACCGCCGTGGTTCTGGGCCACACGCTGAATCATTTCCTGAATCAGCACGGTCTTGCCGACGCCTGCGCCACCGAACAGACCGATCTTGCCACCCTGCACATACGGGGTCAGCAAATCGATGACCTTGATACCGGTTTCGAACATCTGGGTCTTGGACTCCAGCTGGTCGAATGCCGGCGGGTTGCGGTGGATAGGCCAACGTTCGGTGACCGTGACGGTCTCGTCGGCCTTCTTGTTGAGGATGTTGCCGGACACGTCGAATACGTGGCCCTTGGTGACATCGCCAACCGGCACGGAGATCGGGCCGCCGGTGTCATACACGGTGGCGCCACGCACGAGGCCGTCAGTCGGCTTCAGAGCGACGGTACGCACGGTGGAATCGCCAAGATGCTGTTCAACCTCAAGGGTGATCTTCTTGGTGGTCTCGCCCTCTTCGTGGACACCGGTGTTGGCCAGTTCAACGGTAAGTGCATTGTAAATGTCGGGCAGGTGGCCCACCGGGAATTCGACGTCGATAACCGAACCCTGGATACGCGTAACGCGTCCAGCGGTCGGCTCTGCAGCCGTCTCGGGAGCCGCTGTGGTCTGATTCTCAGCCATATGCGTTCCTACTCTTCCTTCTTGTTCAGCGCATCAGCGCTGCCGATGATTTCGGTAAGTTCCTGGGTAATCGATGCCTGACGCGAAGCGTTGAGCTTGCGAGTCAGTTCATCGATCAGGCTGCGGGCGTTGTCTGTAGCCGTGTGCATGGCGTTCTGTCGGCTTGCAGTCTCGGATGCCGCTGCGGTGAGCAGGCATTCATGGATACGGGACTGGATGTACTTCGGCAGAATCGCGTCGAGTACTTCGTCAACGCTTGGCTCGAACGCATACAGAGGAGTCGCGGCATCGGCATCGGATTCCGGCACAGGACCGGATTCCGGCTGTTCCGGAAGCACGAGCTCAACGGGTAGCATGCGCAGCACACGCACCTTCTGAACCACCATATTCACGAACTCGGTGAACACAATGTAGAGTTCGGAGACTCCACCTTGGTCCGCCGGCTTCATATAAGCGTCCAACAGTGCCTTCGAGATGGACTCTGCGACTTCCACGCCGGGCTGGTCGGTATCGCCTTCCCAAGTGCCGGCAACCGGACGGTTGCGGTACTTGTAATACGTCACACCGCGACGACCATACACATACAGTTCCGGCTGCTTGCCCTTCTCGTCGAGTCGGGCCAACAGCGATTCCGTTTCGCGGATGATCGAGGAGGTGTACGGACCTGCCATACCACGATCCGAGGTGAGAGCGAGGACAGCCACGCGAGGGTTGTCCTCGTTCTTTTTCACGATCGGATGGTCGATATGGGTATGGGCCACCAGCGCTTGCACGGCGTCGAAAATCGCATCGGTATACGGCTTCGCGTTCAAGGCCACGTCACGTGCCTTGGCGATGTGCGAAGACGCGATCATCTCCTGCGCGTTGAAGATTTTCTCCAGCGACGCGGTGGAGGCGATCCTAGATTTCAATGCGAGTTGCGAGCCCATGAATCACTTCTCTCCTGCGACGATCTTTTCCTGCTCGACCGGAGTGGTGTGCTTCTCGTCAGGCTTCTTCTCGACCAGCGGCTTGCCCGCGCTGGTCACGAAGGTCTCACGGAACGCTTCCACGGCCTTGTCGAGGGCAGCCTCGGTGTCGGCGGTGAAGTCTTCGGTCTCGCGAATGGTCTTGAGGATATCGGTGTTGTGATCCAGATAATCCAGCATGCCCTTTTCGAACGGCAACACGTCGCTGATTGGCAGGTCATCCATCTTGCCATGGGTGCCGGCCCACACGGACACGACTTCCTGTTCCATCGAATACGGGGAGAACTGCGGCTGCTTCAGGAGCTCGGTCAGGTGGGCACCACGGTTCAGCTGAGCCTTCGAAGCCGCATCCAGATCGGAAGCGAACATGGCGAAGGATTCCAGCGAACGGTACTGCGCCAGCGAGATCTTCAGCGTGCCGGAGACCTTCTTCAAGGCCTTCGTCTGGGCAGCGCCACCGACTCGGGACACGGAGATGCCGACGTCCACAGCAGGACGCTGGTTCGCGTTGAACAGGTCGGACTGCAGGAAGATCTGGCCATCGGTGATGGAAATCACGTTGGTCGGAATGTAGGCGGACACATCGTTCGCCTTGGTCTCGACGATCGGCAGGCCGGTCATCGAGCCGCCGCCGAGGTCATCGGAAACCTTGGCGCAACGTTCGAGCAGACGGGAGTGCAGGTAGAACACATCGCCTGGGTAAGCCTCACGCCCCGGCGGACGACGCAGCAGCAGGGAAATCGAGCGGTAAGCCTCGGCCTGCTTCGACAGATCGTCGAAGACGATGAGCACGTGCTTGCCGTTGTACATCCAGTGCTGTCCGATGGCGGAACCGGTGTACGGTGCGATGTACTTGAAGCCTGCGGAATCGGAAGCCGGGGAAGCCACGATGGTCGTGTACTCCATAGCGCCGGCCTCTTCCAGGGACTGCTTCACCGATGCGATGGTGGAGCCCTTCTGACCGACGGCCACGTAGATGCAGCGGACCTGCTTCTTCGGGTCTCCGGATTCCCAGTTGCGCTTCTGGTTGATGATCGTATCGATTGCGATAGCGGTCTTACCGGTCTGGCGGTCGCCGATGATGAGCTGGCGCTGGCCACGTCCGATCGGCGTCATTGCGTCGATGGCCTTCAGGCCGGTGGACAGCGGCTCGTCAACCGGATGACGATGCATAACGTCAGGTGCCTGGGCCTCGAGAATACGACGGCCTTCGGTCTTGATCTCGCCAAGACCGTCAATCGGGTTGCCTAGCGGGTCCACGACGCGGCCAAGGTAGCCGTCGCCGACGGGCACGGAGAGCACTTCGCCGGTACGACGCACTTCCTGGCCTTCCTCGATACCGGTGAAATCGCCGAGGATAACCACGCCGATCTCGCGGGCGTCAAGGTTGAACGCCAGGCCAAGCGTGCCGTCTTCGAAGGTCAGCAGCTCATTGGCCATGCAACCAGGCAGTCCCGTCACGTGCGCAATGCCGTCGCCAGCGGTCGCGACATAACCGACTTCCTGGGTCGGAGTGTCCGACGGCTTGTACGACTCGACGAACTCATCGAGCGCCTTGCGTATCGTGGTGGGATCAATGGTAAGTTCTGCCATGATCACTCCTTATTGTTGTTTTTAAATTCAGTCAAGTCTTGTTTCAGGCTTGTTCACCGTGCGGCGTGCCGTCAGGCGGTCGCCTTCACCGTGCGCTGAAGATGTTGCAGCTGTGCGACCACCGTGTTGTCGGTGACCTCGTCGCCCACCTGGATGCGCATACCACCCAGGACGGTCGGATCGACCACCGAGTTGATGTGCACCGGATGGCCGGTCTTCGCCGAATAGATGGCGACGAGCTTCTTGACCTGCTCCTTGCTCAGTGGCGTTGCCGTGGTGACGGTGACCATCGATTCGCCCATGTGACGGGAGAATTTGTTGATCAGCCACTGAATGGTCTGCAGATAGCGGCGATTGCGCAGATTGCAGGTCGCATGCTCGGCCAGACGCTTGGTCACCACATTGAAGTCGGCATTGCCGATCAGGCTGTACAGCAGCTTGATACGGGCTTCGGCGGGGACGGTTGCGTCATACAGCTTGCTGCGTACGACCGGAAGGTTGAGCAGTGCGGAATGCAGCTGGGCAAGCTCGATGGAGACCTGCAGAGTAGCATTCGTGTGGTCCGCGTAGTACATCATGCCATCCACACCGAAATCCTCGGCGGCGTTGGCGATGTCGGACACGCGGCTCCAGCGGCGGGCCACCAGATCGGACATGATTTCCATCGTCAACGGATGGGCTTCATCTCCAATGAGGGTCTTGACTACCGCAACCTTGTCTTCGACTGGGCGCGACGGGTCGGTGAGGGCACGTTCAAGCTGGATGTTGTGGTCGAGCACGTTGGTGATCGTGAACAGTTCGTTCCCGATACGCCATGCGTCCTCGCCGCTGTCACGCAGCTTGGGGGCCAGCGAGTCACGCGAAACGCGGTCTGCGATACGCGATGCTTCTCCTCGCATTGGTCACCTCCCTTTCTTGAAGGTTTCGATCACTTCTTGTCGCTGTCCAGTTCGGCGATCATCTGGTCGATCATCGTCGACTGCACGTCGTCGCTTTCCAGCTTGCTGCCCAGGATCTTGCCGGCCAGTGCCGTTGCCAGCACGCCGACCTCACCCTTCAGGCTCACCAGAGCCTGCTGCTGCTGGGATTCGATGGAACGCTGGGCGGTGGCGGTGATCTGCGCCGCATCAGCCTCGGCACGGGTACGTGCGTCGGCGATGATGTGCGATGCTTCCGCGCGAGCGTCGTCGCGGATCTTGGAAGCCTCGACGCGTGCGTTGCTCAGCTGGGCATCGTACTTCGCCTTGGCTTCGTCGGCATCCTTCTGGGCCTGTTCGGCCTTGGCGATGCCGCCTTCGATCTTGGCTGCGCGCTCATCGAACACGGCCTGGAACTTCGGCAGGAAGAACTTGTAGAAGAACACGGCGACGATGATCAGAATGACCAACGACCAGAAAATGTCGTAGCTTTTCGGAAGGAACAGTTCCATCTCGCTAGCTGCGGTCACCATAGTGTCTTCCTCCTTTCACGTTCGTTTGCGTCTTCGGTGTTTACCTTGGGGATCAAGTCTTACTTGATGAAGGCGAGCACGAAGCCGAGCAGTGCCAGCACCTCGACGAATGCCAGGCCCAGGAACATGAGGGTCTGCAGACGGCTGCCGAGCTCAGGCTGGCGAGCGGTGCCTTCGATGGTCTTGCCGATCAGGATGCCCAGACCGATGCCAGGGCCGATGGCGGCGAGGCCGTAGCCAACGACGTTCAGGTTGCCGGCAACCTCAGCGAGGGTAACGATATCCATGATTGTTTCCTTTCTGGTTATTGCTTGATAAGAAGCAACACTTAAAAAGCCGGCGGTCAGTCGATCTCCGGATAGCTCATATTGATGTACGCGGTGGTCAGGATGGCGAAGATGTAAGCCTGCAGGCAGGCGACCAGCGCCTCGAACAGGAACATGAACATGCCAGCCGCGAAGGTGATGATGCCGAACGGCATCATCAGCTTGTTCACCACATCAACGAGGAAGAACTGCGTGGCCGAGAGGCACAACGCAAGGATCAGGTGGCCCGAAACCATGTTGGCGAACAGTCGGATCGTCAACGAGAACGGGCGGATAATCAGCAGCTCAAGCAGCTGAATCGGGGACAGCAGAATATAGATCGGGGCCGGAACGCCCTTCGGGAAGATCTCGTCCCTCAGGAAGTGGCCAAGGCCCTTTTCACGGATGCCGGCAATCCAGTACTGGCAGAAGCACCACATGGCGAACACCAGAGGCAGCGTGATGGACGCGCTTGCCGCGATGTTGAAGCCCGGGATGATGCCGCACAGATTGAAGACCAGCAACGTGCAGAACACGGTGGTGATCATCGGCACATAACGCTTGCCACGCAGCTCGCCCATCACCTGATAGACGATGTTGTCGCGGACAAACTCGATCAGCCATTCGACTGCGCCCTGCCAACGGCCAGGGATGAGCTTTGCACGGCTTGCCGTAATTCCGAGAACCAGCAGCATGATGACGGTCGCAAGAATACGAACGAGGATGATGCGGTTGATGGCGAACGGCGTGCCTTGAAAAACAAACGGATCGGGAAGGAAGTCATTGATGCTCGGCATCTCTGGACCATCGGCGATGGTCATGATGCCCTCTCCCAATGCACTAATCATTCACGCCTCCTGCTCTTGTGTCAGCTGTTAGTCTAGCCCAACAGCTGAGTCGAATGTGACATTCCGGTTACCAAACCAGAACATCCTTCGGGTTCTATGCTAACGCGCCCATAAACGCGTTCGCATACCAGCCCCGAATGGCTGCAAAGGATTATCAGACCGTGGCTAGACAACATTCCGCACCGGGAGCTTTCCCCTACTACCGTATAGCGAAAACCGGCGTTTCGCACGTTGCGGGGACTATTAGACACAACCACGGCCGTTGTCGATTCGGCCTATTTCACCCCCATTCACACCAAAATAGACATCGTTTGCAACACTGCTTGATAAAACGTTTTACTTAACATATCGCACCATAATATATGACGGCGAAAATGAAACGATGTCGCAGCAGGCAACAAAAACCGCGCAAAAAAGCCCACGACACCGCGCAAAAGCGGCAATCGTGGGACAATCGCCAATACTTGTCAGCAGTTCGCCGATCTTCGTGAAATCAGCCGCGAATGACACCGTATCCATCGTGCGAGAATGGCGTGAACGCGTCGACACGCGGAGAACCGGGCTCGTGCCGGATCGAACGGTCGGTGCCGAGGCGCTTCTCCTCGCGCAGCTGCGGTACTTCGCTCAAATCGTAAGGCGTGGTCTGATAGACCCAGTTGAGCCAGTTGCGCCACAGCAGGTTGGCGTGGGCGCGCCAGGCGAACAGCGGTTCGAGCTTCGGATCGTCGTGCGGGAAATAGTTTTCGGGGAACGGCACGTTGGTCATGCCCTTCTTCATATCCCTCTCGTATTCCTCGGCGAGCGTGTACTTGCCGTATTCCCAATGGCCGAGCGCGAACACTTCGGAGAAGTCACGCGTGGCGATGAGCCCCGGGCCGGACTTCGGACCCCACGTGAGCACCTGCAGCTCGGGATTATGGGCGATATCACCCTCGTTGACCCCCGCCAGGCGGGAATGCGGTTGCAGGCAGATCTCGTCGAAACCGTTGGTGAGGAAGCAGTATTCGTCCTGCAGATACTGGGGAAACACGCCGAAGAGCTTCTCCGGCAGCAACTCCTTGCGCACACCGTACCGATAGTTGAGCGCGCCCATCGCGCCCCAGCACAGGTACATGGTGGAGAAGACGTGGGTGGAAGCCCAGTCGAGAATCTGCTTGAACTCGTCCCAGTAGTCGACCTGCTCGAAATCGAGGTGCTCGACGGGCGCTCCCGTCACCACAAGACCGTCGTAATAGTTGTCTTTGAACGCATCGAGCGTCTCGTAGAACTTCACCAGATGGTCGGCGCTCACGTGCGTGGCCTCGTGGGTGGAGGTCTTCATGAAGTCGACCTCGACCTGCAGCGGACTCTTGGAGATCAGACGCAGCAGCTGCGTTTCGGTCTCGATCTTCTTCGGCATGAGGTTCAGGATCACCAGCTTGAGCGGACGCACGCGCTGGCGCTCCGCTTCGGGCTTTTCAAGCGCGAAGATGCGCTCGGAGTCGAGAATGTCTCTGGCCGGAAGGCCGCTGGGAATCTTGATAGGCATGTTTCCTATTATGGTGCGGACCCGGATATGGCGTATTCGGCGGTTTTCATCGACGGTCCGCAGCGTTATACGAAAAACGGATAACGCGTTATCGGATATGCGATTCCACTAGCAGCGCAATATGCGACACGCCGATTTGACTTATTAGCCAACATCCGTAAAGTAGTTAGAGCTGCCTCAATGAAGGCAAGCCGACGCGGGGTGGAGCAGCTCGGTAGCTCGCTGGGCTCATAACCCAGAGGTCCATGGTTCAAATCCATGCCCCGCTACCAATTGAAACCGGAAACCTTTTGGTTTCCGGTTTTTTGTTTTTCTAGGACGCCTCGCTCCTTTTATATAAAGTCCCCATACATATCGAACGCAACCGGCACACACAACGTATGGTCATGCCGCCGCAGCCTTCATAATCGAACATAATCGCAAACCATGTATTAAAACGCTTTACCAAAAGTATTTGAAGAAAGTACTTGTAGCCGCATCGCCGTAATCGTTACGAAAAAGGGAAATCACAAAAAGAACACAACTACCTCTATAATCGGCTATATGAATGAAGCAACATCATCAAGCGCGACACCGCGCACAAAGGCAACAGCAAAGACAACAGCCAAGGCAGCGGCCACAAAGACAACGAGGACAGCCGCGAAATCAACCGCAAAGACGACAACCAAAAAACCAACCACCAAGCGCACTTCCAAGCCGAAAACCGCAACGAAGCGAACCGTCGGCGAAACTCCAGCACCTATCATCAACCGCACCAGCCCGGAACAGTTCGGCCGCGTAAACGTTCTTGGCATCACTCCGTCCGCCGAAAACGGCCTGTACCCGGCTCGCGTGGAGCTTGGCGAGGCATTCAAGGTCACCGCGCAGGTGTTCATCGAAGGCCGCACCAAGGCCGGTGCCACCGTGTCCGTGCGCAACACGCGCGGCACCGAGAAGGCCCGCTTCCCCATGACCTGCACCAACCCCGGCCTGGACCGCTGGGAAGCGATGGTCAAGATCGGCGACCACAGCGACCTGAAGCCGTGGGAAGATGGCTATGCCGACGTCAAGAAGCAGCTCGGCGAATGGCACATCGTGGTCGAAGGCTGGGAAGATACGTACGCTTCCTGGCTGCACGACGCGCAAATCAAGGTCGAGGTCGGCGACGATGTGGAGAACGCGCTGGAATCCGGCGCGCAGCTGCTGGAACGTTGGGCTGGCGCACGCGATTCCAAGCTGACCGCCGATGACAAGAAGACGCTGCGCGAAGCCGCGAAGACCGTTGCCGACAAGTCGCTCGACGCGACCGCGCGTCTTGCCGCAGCGACCACCGACGCAATCGCAAGCCTGCATGAAACCAATCCGCTGCGCGACGGCCTGAGCGCGTCGAATCCGCAGCGCTTCCGCGTGGAGCGTCCGAAGTCGAGCTTCGCCGCATGGTACCAGTTCTTCCCGCGTTCCGAAGGCGCGTATTTCGACGCCGACGGCAAGATCGTGCAGGGCACGCTGAAGACGGCGCTGTCCGGCCTCGACCGCGCGAAGGCCGAAGGCTTCGACATCGTGTACCTGCCGCCGATCTTCCCGATTGGCGTGACCAACCGCAAGGGCCGCAACAACACGCTGATTGCCGGACCGCACGATCCGGGCTCCCCGTTCGGCATCGGCTCCGAGCTGGGCGGCCACGACACCGTCGACCCGCTGCTCGGCACCATGGACGATTTCAAGGCGTTCTGCGCGCACGCGCATGAGCTGGGTATCGAAGTGGCGCTCGACTTCGCGCTGCAGTGCTCGCCTGACCACCCGTGGGTCAAACAGCATCCGAACTGGTTCCGCACCAAGCCGGACGGAACGATCGCATTCGCCGAGAATCCGCCGAAGAAGTACCAGGACATCTATCCGATCGATTTCAACGCCGACATGGAAGGCATCGAGGCCGAGGTTGAACGCATCATGGACCTGTGGGTCAAGGCTGGTGTGACGATCTTCCGTGTGGACAATCCGCATACCAAGCCGGTGCGGTTCTGGCAGGATGTGATCGCCGCGGTCACCAAGAAGCATCCCGAGGTGCTGTTCCTGGCCGAGGCGTTCACCCGTCCGGGCATGATGCGCGCGCTGAGCTATGCCGGCTTCACGCAGTCGCACTGCTACTTCCCGTGGCGCAACACCAAGGAGGAGCTTGAGGAGTATTTGGAGGAGACCAACGGCGACGGTGGTTTCTACCAGCACAACACCTTCTGGCCGTCCACGCCGGACATCATGACCGCCTACCTGCGCGACAACGGTATCGCCGGTCACGCGGTGCGCGCGGTGCTCGCCGCGATGGGCTCTCCGAGCTGGGGCATCTACAACGGCTATGAGCTCATCGAGAACAAGCAGCGTCCGGGATTCGAAGAGCAGATCGACAACGAGAAGTACGAAGTCAAGGTGCGCGAGTGGGACGAGGCCGACAAGTACGGCATCTCCGAGCTGCTCACCTCGCTCAACAAGATCCGTTCTGAGCATCCGGCATGCCGCAGCTACCACAACCTGCACATCCTGCCGAGCGACGATGCGGGCGTCATCGCGTTCCTGCGCCAGACCCCGGCCGAGCTTACCGGTACCGGCAAGCCGGATACGGTGATCGTGGTGGTGAACCTCGACGGCCACAACGCGCATCAGTCCATCGTGCACATCGAACTGCCGGACTTCGGTTTCGCCACCGACAAGCCGCTCAAGGTACGCGAAGAGCTGACCGGACGCGAGTTCGATTGGGGCTGGGACAACTACGTCTCGCTGGCACCGTGGGCCGACGTGGCGCACGTGCTGACGGTGGTCGAGGACTGAGTGAGTTTGGGTGCTAGGCACTCTGCCTAGCACCCAGCCAGCGCAAAACACATAGATCAAGGGCGGGTTGAAGACGTTTCTCACGTTTTCAACCCGGCTTTGTGCATTCCGTAGGTGGTTTTTTTGATTCCGTAGGTGCTCTCCGGTCAATCCACGCAAACAGAATGGCTGAAATCAAGCCTTTTTGCCGCAGGGATACCAGAGCCAACCACCTACGGAAGAGCAAAACCACCTACGGAATTGTTCTTCCAACGTTCCAAGGCAGGATAGTCAATCACAATCGGCCAAAAAGATGTTGACCAGCGAGCGCATCACGCCTTATCTCCCCAGCACTGAGCACCATTCATATAGGTATCCGGAAAATGGTGCCGATATGGCGCGAAAGCGGGTATTCTAAGTAACGAACTACTGCTGATCATTCGATCAAGGAGAAAACAATGGCAGAAACCTTCAACGTCGTGGTGGAAATTCCGCGCGGCTCCAAGAACAAGTACGAAGTGGATCACGAGACCGGCCGCGTGTTCCTGGACCGCACCCTGTTCACTTCCATGGGTTACCCGGATGACTATGGCTACATCGACGGCACTCTGGGCGAGGACGGCGATCCGCTCGACGCACTCGTCATGATTCCGAACTCCGTGTTCCCGGGCTGCGTGGTGGAATGCCGCGCCGTTGGCCTGTACCACATGGTCGACGAGGCTGGCGGAGACGACAAGGTGCTGTGCGTTCCGGCTGATGTGCGTTTCGACGACATCAAGGATGTCGAAGATGTTTCCGAGTACCACAAGGCTGAAATCAAGCACTTCTTCGAGCAGTACAAGGCTCTGGAGCCGGGCAAGGAAGTCCTGCCGGGCGATTACTGGACTGGCGCCGCCAAGGCCGAGGAGGAAATCGTCGCAGCCCGCAAGCGCCTCGCTGATAGCGAGAAGTGATCGCTTCTCCCCTTTTTATGTCAAAGCCCACTGCCCCCGGCAGTGGGCTTTTCCTCTTTTCCAGCCAGTGGAGGCCAGGTGCCGTTGCGGGGAGTCCAACGGACCAAAGCGTCCGATTTCTTCGTACCGCGGTATAGTGGTCTCTTGTAATTTTCGGCATGCGAACAGTATTCGCTGAATTCAAAGCCCGCTGGACGTCACATATCACATCCGCGTGCGGCAGTTCTGTGTCGGTACTCCTAGGCGTAGGCGGAACGCAATCCGTCGAGGCCCATCCCGTGGGGAGACCGGCGGGATGAACCTTTTCACCAGCTATGCTCATTCAGATTCTGCTTATTGGCGTGTCCGTGTCCATGGACGCGTTCGCCGTCTCCATCGGCAAAGGCCTGACCGTCAAGAAGCTTCGCGGCGTCGATGCGTTCAAAACCGCCCTGTGGTTCGGCGGATTCCAGGCGCTTTTCCCTCTGCTCGGCTATTTCGCGGCCAGCACGTTCAGCAAATACGTGACCGCCGTGGACCATTGGATCATTTTCGGCCTACTCGCTCTGATCGGCGGCAATATGATGCGCGAAGCCTTCGAAGAAGACGAGGAGAACGCCAAGGAAACCCCTGAATTCGATTGGAAGCACATGCTGCCGCTCGCCGTGGCCTGCAGCATCGACGCCTTCGCCGTCGGCGTGAGCTTCGCATTCATGACGCTCAACATCTGGCTTTCGGTGGTCATCATCGGCGTCACCACCGGCCTGTTCTCCGCGGCCGGCCTGTATATCGGCCGCGCGTTCGGCTCGCGGTGGCAGAAGCCCGCGCAGATCGCCGGCGGCATCGTGCTGATTCTTATCGGCGTGAAGGTGCTGTTCGAGCATCTCGGATTCCTCGGTTGACTGCCAATCCAACATAATAAAAGCCCGTAATCATTGCGATTACGGGCTTTGTCATTAGAACAGCCGTTTACAGCACGACGATGGCGAGCGCCGCCAGACCGACTGCGAGACCGGTCAGCATGACCGGCAGCAGTGCGAGGCCGATCCACGGCGAACGCGCATCCGGCTCGGGGTCGGCGTCGCGGTGCCAGAAGTACGAGCACACGGTGAGCGCCACGGCCACCAATACCGTCACGATCGCGGCGACGACCCATGTCGTGGTCACGTTGCTGAACATGTCCACCGTGGCTCCGGAGGCAGCGGACATGGCGGCGGCCCTGGAATGCGTTGTCGGCAGGAGCACCGGCAGGAAGCACCAGCCCGCGCTGGCGATCATGGCGACGCCTTCGACCACGCTGTGCGACAGCGAGCGGATCAGGTGCGTGCGGTTTTCGCGGGCCATCTGCCGGCCGAAGGATACGATGATCAGCACGATCAGCAGTCCGCCCACGCCGGCGATCCACGCTTCCTCCATGGAGAAGCTTTTGCCGCCATCCAGGCCGGCGGGGAAGATCACATTGCCCAGCATCACGGTCGTGGCGCAGATCGCCGACAGCAGGCCTGCGATCGCGGCGATCACATGGCCGGCGACGCCGTCGCGGAACGGACTGAACACCACCAGCAGCACGACCATCGCCAGCGAGGCGATGATCGTGAACGGAACCGCGGCCGGTTTGGCGGCGTCGCCGTACATCATGCCGGGAACCAATGCGAGCGCCACCAGCACCACATATGCGATGATCTGAATCGCCAGGACCTTGGCAAAAGCGACTTTCCGCGTGGCTTCCTGGGCGGTGGCCTTCTCAGCGGTCATCTCGGACCCCCTTTTCATATTGTGGTCATTCCGTATGCAATATGAATAAATGTAGCCGTAAGTGTCCACATACTTCGGTTACAATCGAGGAAACGCCGATAACACATACCGAGTGTACAATCGCGGCATCAGTTATAGGGAACATGAGGGAGCTGACGTGACGGATCTTACGCTTATGACGTTCGCTAGCGACCCGGCCACCGTTCTTCCCTCGCTGGCGTTGCTGTCCCACCGCGTGCGCGTTCTGCCGATGGATGCGGCGAGCTTGGTGAAGATGCCGGAGAACACCATTCTGTTTCTTGATGCGCGTGACGATTTGGCCACCGCGAAAACGCTGTGCCGCCTGATTCACGCGTCCGGACTGTCCACGCCGATTGTGCTGATTCTCACCGAGGGTGGTTTCACCGTGGTGAATTCGCAGTGGGACATCGCCGATGTGGTGGTGGCCTCCGCTTCCCCCGCCGAAGTGGAGGGGCGTCTGCGTCTGGTGTCCGAACGGGGCAATGCGCCGGCCAGCACGGCCGCTAGCACCGGCGAGCAGGGCGTGCAGAACGAGGATGGTCTGATCCGTTCCGGCGATTTGGTGGTGGATACCAACGGTTATACGGCCAGCCTGCATGGCCATCCGATCGACTTGGCGTACAAGGAGTTCGAGCTGCTCAAGTATCTGGTGCAGCATCCGGGCCGCGTGTTCACGCGTGCGCAGCTGCTGCAGGAGGTGTGGGGCTACGACTATTACGGCGGCACCCGCACTGTGGACGTGCATATCCGTCGTCTGCGCGCCAAGCTGGGCGGCGAGTACGAGCATCTCATCGGCACCGTGCGCAACGTCGGCTATCGTTTCGATCCGCCGGAAGAGGATGAGCATGAGGCCGCGGCCAAGGATGCGGCTCACGGCGAGTCCGGCGAAAGCTGACTTTTTTCTTGCGATCATTCCGTTGATGTTCGACGGGTTTCGTTTGTTTTCGTTGGCCTTTCGCTGATTTCCTGTTGTTTTTTGCTGATTTTCTGTCGTTTTTTCGATGGATTTTCGCTGTTTTTGCCGATTGCGACGTTTCCATAGGTTTTCCGCGTTCGTCCGCATGCGAGGGGTAGGCTGGAGGCATGCCTCGGGAATCGAAGAAGGCGCGGATCGCGCGCATGCATCAGGAATACGAGCAGTTGTGCGTGGAGATTTCCGATCCGAAATGCGCGTTGAACTTCAATTCTCCTTTCGAACTGCTGGTGGCTACGGTGTTGAGCGCGCAGACCACCGACAAGCGCGTGAACATGGTCACGCCGGAACTGTTCGGCGAATATCCCGGTCCGGCGGAGCTTGCCGCCGCGAATCCCGAGCACGTCGAGGACATCATCCGCACCATCGGCTTCTTCCGTACGAAAGCGCGCAATATCATCGGGCTGTCGCATGAGTTGTGCGTGCGATTCGGGGGCGAGGTGCCAGCCGATATGGCTTCGCTGGTCAGCCTGCCGGGCGTGGGCCGCAAAACCGCGAACGTGGTGTTGGGCAACGCGTTCGGCGTGCCCGGTTTTCCTGTGGACACGCATGTGATTCGTGTGACTGGGCGATTGCGGTGGCGGTCCGACTGGGCGAGCCCCTCCCCTGACCCGGTGGCCATCGAACGTGAGGTCACCGCCTGCTTCCCTCCCGAAGAATGGACCGATCTGTCTCACCGTTTGATATTGCATGGCCGCGCCATCTGCCATGCGCGAAAACCGGATTGCGCCGACTGCCCCCTCAACGACACGTGTCCGAGCGCGTTCGCCGCGTGATTCCGACGCATGCCAGCCGCCGCGCCGGCACTCCGTCGAATCGCACCCGGCCATCGGGCGTGTAGCACGCGTCAACTAGACTCGGGTGCATGGATGAAAACGGGCGGAAACGTAATCTGAAAGCCGAGGCGACGCGCTGGCTGATCTTCTTCGGCGTCGCGATCGTGCTCAGTGTGCTGCTGTGGCTGGGACTGTCGCTGACAGGCCGCAAGAATCCCATCACATCCTTCGGCACGCTCGTCTCCGACTCGTCGGTGACCGTCGGCATCGAAGGCAATGCGCCGAAATCGCTTGACATCCGCACCGAACAAGGCACCGCCGTGGAGCAAGCGCTGCTCGGCAACGTATACGAAACGCTGGTGTCACGCAGCGAAACCAACAAACTGCAGCCGGGAATCGCCAGCTCCTGGCAGGCTTCCGACGACGGTCTCACGTACACGTTCACGCTGAACGACGGCATGACGTTCGCCAATGGGCACAAACTCGACTCGTCCGACGTGGTCTGGTCGCTGCAGAACGCCGTCAACAACCATTACGTGGGAGCCGACCAGCTTGGTGATCTGAAGGAAATCACCAATCCCAATGCGAATACGGTGGTCATCACGCTCGCCAAGCCGAATCCGCGGCTGTTGCGCGCGCTGGCCGGCCGTGCAGGCGTCGTGTACGACGCGGAAAGCAAAACCAACTATGCGAAATCGGCGGTCGGATCGGGACCATTCACCGTGTCAACCGCGGACCAATCGCAAATCGTGCTGCAACGCAACGACTCGTATTGGGGCAAAAAAGCCGCATCATCGCAAGTGACGCTCTACTACTACACCAACGAGGAATCCATGGCCGATGCCATGAAAGCCGGCAAAATCAGCATGGCGCTGCCGCTGAGCGCTTCAACCGCCTCGGAACTGGGCAAGACCAACGGTATTACCGCGGACAGCGGCATCAGCTTCGACAAGGTGATGCTCGCGTTCAACAACGACAACAACAGCCCCTTCTCCGACGAGCAGATCCGCAAGATGACGCGATACGCCATCGATGCGAAGACCATCGCCAAGAACGCGCCCGACGCGTACGCGCCGCTAGGAGGGCCGATCAGCCCGCTGGAAGACGGGTATGAGGACCTGAGCGGCCTGTACCCCTACAATCTCGAACAGGGGCAACGGATGCGCACGTATTTCGGAGTGAACTACATCGCGCCAATCGACATTCTGGTGCCGAAGGAATACGAAAGCATCGGCAACGACGTGAAAACCGCCATCGAAAACCTCAACATCAACACCAATCTGGAAGTGCTCGATTCCGCCGCGGACGTGACGGAACGCATGAACGCCGGCACCTATAACATCGCGCTGACCACCATGAGCGACGAAGGTGACGCAAGCGTCTTCGACAACGGCCAGTCCGTGTTCCATTTCGAGAACGGCGACGCGCAGCAGGCTTACGCCAATGCCATGGCCGCGACCAACGACAACGATTATCAGGCCCGCATGCGCGATTACGCGCGCGCCGTCAGCGAAAACGCGGCCAGCGACTGGCTGTACACACGTAAGAACTTCCTTGCCGTTTCCGATGGGCTGCAGGGGTATCCGAAGAATCTGACCGACCGTCTGCTGCCGTTGAACAGATTGACGCTGCACTGATTTTTCCACGGTTTTTTATGTGGATTTTCCGCGATTTGCCTGCGATTCCGGCATTCGGTTCGATAGGCGCTGATACGACGGCAGTTGTCACATTCGCTTTCTAGACTAGCGACTATGACTGAAAGCCAAGATAACACCATCAACGCGAACCTCACGCCGCTGCCCGACAGGGTCGGCGTGGACGGTCTCGAAGACAAGTGGCGTGGCGTCTGGGACGAGAGCGGAGTCTACAAGTTCCAGGGCACCCGCGACCGCAAGGCCGTCTATTCCATCGATACCCCGCCGCCCACCGTTTCGGGCCACCTGCATGTGGGCCACGTGTTCTCCTACACGCATACCGATGTGATCGCGCGTTTCAAGCGCATGAACGGCTACGACGTGTTCTACCCGATGGGCTGGGACGACAACGGCCTGCCGACCGAACGCCGTGTGCAGAACTATTACGGCGTGCGCGTGGACACTTCCCTGAAGTACGATCCGAATTTCGTGCCGCCGTTCGAAGGCACCGATGGCAAGAAGATCGACGCCAAGGACCAGGTGCCGATCTCCCGTAAGAACTTCATCGAACTGTGTGAAAAGCTCACCGCCCAGGACGAGAAGCAGTTCGAGGCGCTGTGGCGCTCCCTCGGCCTGTCCATCGACTGGTCGCAGACCTACCACACCATCGGCGAGCATCCGCAGCGCGTGGCCCAGAAAGCGTTCCTGCGCAACCTGGCTCGCGGAGAGGCGTATCAGAAGGACGCCCCGGGCCTGTGGGACGTGACGTTCCAGACCGCAGTGGCGCAGGCCGAACTGGAATCGCGCGAATACCCGGGCTTCTACCACAAGTTGGCCTTCCGTTTCGAAGACGGCACCCCGATCTACATCGAGACCACCCGTCCGGAACTGCTGGCCGCCTGCGGCGCGCTGATCGCGCATCCGGACGACGAGCGTTACAAGCAGTATTTCGGCCAGTACGTCTACTCCCCGCTGTTCCATGTGAAGGTGCCGATTCTGGCGCATAAGGCGGCGGAAATGGACAAGGGCGCCGGCATCGCCATGTGCTGTACGTTCGGCGACGTGACCGACGTCGAATGGTGGCGCGATCTGAACCTGCCGCTGCGTTCCATCATCCAGCGCAACGGGCGCATCGTCATGGACACCCCGGATTGGATCGAAGACGAGGAAGGCAAGCGTATCTTCCAGGAGACCGCGGGCAAGACCACGTTCTCCGCACGTAAGGTCATCGTCGACGAGCTGCGCGCTGCCGGCGATCTGGACGGCGAGCCGACCCCGACCAAGCGTATGACGAACTTCTACGAGAAGGGCGACAAGCCGCTCGAAATCGTCACCTCCCGCCAGTGGTACCTAAAGAACGGCGGCACCGACGAGAAGCTGAACGCCGAGCTCATCGCGCGCGGCAAGGAGCTGAACTTCCACCCCGATTTCATGCGCGTGCGCTACGAGAACTGGGTGCACGGCCTCAACGGCGACTGGCTGATCTCCCGCCAGCGCTTCTTCGGCGTTCCGTTCCCGCTGTGGTACCCGGTGAAGGAGGATGGCACCCCGGATTACGATCATCCGATCACCCCGAGCGAGGACCGTCTGCCGATCGATCCGACCGACGATGTGCCGGAAGGCTACACCGAGGACCAGCGTGACGTGCCGGGCGGCTTCACCGCCGAGCCGGACATCATGGATACTTGGGCCACCTCGTCGCTCACCCCGCAGATCGTGACCCGCTGGGAGGAACCGGGCGAGGAGAACCAGGCGATCTTCAATGCCACCTTCCCGATGGATCTGCGTCCGCAGGGCCAGGACATCATCCGCACTTGGCTGTTCTCCACCATGGATCGCGCGCATCTCGAGAACAAGTGCCTGCCGTGGGCCAACACCACGCTGTCGGGCTGGATCCTCGATCCGGACCACAAGAAGATGTCGAAGTCCAAGGGCAACGTGGTCGTGCCGGACAAGCCGATCAAGCAGTTCGGCGCCGACGCGGTGCGTTACTGGGCCGCCGCCGCCCGTCTGGGTCTGGATGCCACGTACGACGAAGGCCAGATGAAGATCGGCCGCCGTCTTGCCATCAAGCTGCTCAACGCCACCAAGTTCGCGCTGGCCATCGGACGTGAGGACGAGAACCATCACGTGGGCGCTCCGGCAGTCGCCGCATGGAACCCGGCCGACGTGACCGAGCCGATCGACCGTTCCGCGATGTCCAAGATGGCCGCCGTGGTCCGCGAAGCCACCGACGATCTCAACAACTACGAGCATTCCAAGGCTCTGGAAGTCATCGAGAACTACTTCTGGCAGTTCTGCGACGACTACATCGAGCTGGTCAAGAACCGCGCCTACGGCACCGCCGATTCCACCGGCAACGTGCCGAGCGAGGCCGCGGTGAAGTCCGCACGCACCACGCTGGGCCTGGGTCTTGATGCGTTCGCGCGCCTGCTGGCCCCGTACCTGCCGTATGCCACCGAAGAGGTGTGGAGCTGGATGCATGAGGGCGAAGGCTCCGTGCACCGCGCAGCATGGCCTGCGGCCGACGTGTACGCGGCCGCCGCCGGCGACGCATCCGCCGATCTGCTTGCTCATGCCGGTGAGGCTCTGGCCGCGCTGCGTGGCATCAAGTCGAAGGCCAAGGTTTCGATGAAGACCCCGATCCTGTCCGTGACGCTGGCCGCCGCGGATGAGGTTCGCACGGCCGTCGAGGCCGCGCTGGGCGATATTGCCGAAGCTGGTCGCGTGACCGGACCGATCGCCTTCACCGCACCGGCTGCCGCCGAGGGTGAGGACGAGGCCGCCGATGTGACGGTCGCCGAAAGCGAGCTAGGCGAACCGCCGGCCAAGAAACCGAAGAAGTGAGTCTCTGAGGTGAGCCGCCAGCGGCTTTTGTAGCGCAGCCGCTCACTTCACCCACATACGAGGGGCCTTTCCTTTGCATGAAGGAGAGGCCCCTCGTATATCCCGTCACTGTCTGCAACTAACCGTGCCCCCTTTTGCTCATATTCAGTCAAAATCGCGGGAAAAATGCTTTCGTGAGCGAAAAGGGGTATAAATCGCAGGCAAAACGGTCGAAATCATATCCCCTTTTGCTCACGTCCGTGCAGAATCGCCCTAAATCGCAAGACGTGCGCGCATAGAACCGTCCTTATCCCGTTCTCGGCTGTTCTCAGCGTACATTCCCGCCCCTGCGCACAAACCCGTACGCGAAAAAATGGTTTTTATGGGAGTAATCTCAACGAATGCACAAGCGGAGGCGGAAATCGCAATCAAAAACCCCGAAACGTACCACGTAAGCAACGGAGCACTATCGGATTTAGCGCATCGCACAAACCGCGTGCTCTACAACACCGGAACGGACAGGAGGTACTGCGGGCCAGCGGACGAATTTCCGGAACCGTTCCCACCCAATCCGGCCTGCAGCGCATCGTCGAAAACTTCCGCAGCGGCGGCCAATTCGACCGTCTCGTCAATCAAATCGCCATTATCCGGCGTGAAACCGGTTTTCGCCAAGCCATAGCCGGCAACCGGCAACGAACTGGACATCGAATCGGCGGAAGAAGAGGAATCGGAACCGCTGTTCTTCGAAGAGCCGTCCACTCCCCCGACTTTCGCCACATTCTTCGACGTGGTGTCCGCTGCGGCGCCGAACGACGGGCGTAGTCCGCCCGCGTAGCTCATCACATCATCCATGCTGATGGCGTTCTTGTCATCGACCAAGCTGGTCGAATCGGCGGTGTTGTTCTTCGCCTGCGCGCGTTCGGCCTTGCGTTGCGCACGGGACCGCCGTTTCTCGGCTTTCGCGCACAACGATTGGCTGGCGGAGGCGGAACGCAACGTGTCCAGCACAGAAGCGTCATCGGCAGCGCCCGATTCGGACGTGTCGTCATCCGAATCCAGCTGGTCGGCGAATCGCAGCACGATCTGGTGGAATGCGCTGGCCTGTCCGGTGTGCTCGCTGGCGTCCGCCAACGCGGTCATCGCCGCGGACACCTTGTCGGACGCGGTTTTGAGCTTCTCATTGTCTTTGATGCCGGCACGCACGTCGGCGATCGCCTGGGTTTTGTAGCTGCCAGCCGTGCCTGCGGTGGCGCCCAGTTCCTTAAGCCGAGCCGTGTATGCGTCGGTGAAATCCATCGAATACGGGATCATGGCCGCGGACAGCTGCGATTGGCCGGCACTGTAGTCTTTGGAGCCGCGCTGTTGTTCCTCGCCGGCGCGCTTGGTGAGCTCGTTCACCAAGCCGGATGTGCCACGCTGTTCGATGGTGCGAATCACCTCGTCGACGGCGTCGGCCGCGCCGATATGCCGGTATGCGGCGCTCACGTCGTTGACGGCGTTGGCCAGGTCTGCCACGGATTTAGCTACGGAGGTATCGCCGTTCAGTTCGGACGCGGTGCCGAGAATGGCGGGAAGCTGTGTGGCGTTGCCGATCGAACCGGACAGATGCGTGGTGTATGAGCCCACGTACGCGTCGATGTAGCCGTCGAACGCCTGATCGTGTGCTTTGGAACGTACGGCGATGGTCTGTTTGGCAAGCGCTTTCTCGTTGTCTCTGAGCTGTTCCAGTTGGGCGATGAGCTTGCGGTTGCGTTGCGAGCCGACGTTGGTCAGACCGTCCACCAAGGTGGTTGCGCGCTTGGTCAGGTCAGGCAGTGATTGCTGAACGTTGCCTTCCACCGCGGCGATGGACAGTGAGCTCATGGTGAAGTGCTTCGCCGTCACGTAGGCGTTGAAGGTCAGGTCCTCGCCCGGTTTGCCGACCGCAGCCACCAGGGTCGAGGTGTTGTCGGATGAGACGAGCACGCCGTCATCGGCGGTCACGTCACTGCCGACGCGTCCGGGAATGGTGAAGGCGACGATTGGCGTCAGATTGGCGGTCACGTCGGGTTTCGTGGCATGCAGGGCGATGCGTATGCCGATCATGCCGGAAGCGCCGGAAACGTCGGAAACGCTTACGTCGGGCCCGTTGAGGGTGAAGGAGGCGGATATTTTCCACGGCAATGCGACAACGCCTTTGGGAACGCGTTTCGACGTGGAGGATCCGCTGTTGGTCAGGAAAAGGCGGCCTGGTTTGTCGATGGAGGTGTAGGCGCTCATCACGTCATCATGCGATGCATCGGCCGCGTACTGCCCATTCTGTTGCAAGGCCGATATCGCGTCGTTCACGCCGACTGCCGCGACGGGAGCGGCGGTGATGACGGCGACCGCGATCGCCGCGGCAAGCGGGCGTCGGGCACCGGATGGACGGTTCGCGGTGGCGTGGCGCATGCCGGACCTCTCAATCGCAATCGAAACAACTTCCCAAGGCATTTAATGTAGTGCCCGGCATGCCCGTCGGCAATGGACGTTCGCGCGGGGCGCGCGGAAAACGGACGGCTCAGGCGAAAACGTCGAGTACGCCCGGGTCTCCCCCGTTTTCGGCGATGCGCTTGTGGCGGCGCTTGGCCTCGGTCACCACGAATTCGCGGTACATTTCGGCGATTTCCGGATCCAGTCCGGCTTCGTCGGCAATGCGATGCAGACGCTCGATCTGGGCATGTTCACGCTGGTAATCGGCCGGCGCGAAGCCCGCACGCGCCTTGAGCACACCCACCTGCGACGTGTATTTGAACCGTTCCGCCAGCAGCGAGACGATGGCGGTGTCGACGTTGTCTATCGATTGGCGCAGCGAGGCGATTTTAGCCACCACATCGGCCACTTCGGGGTTGTTCTGCGCGGTGCGCGCGTCGATGATGGTTTCGGATTCGGTTTCTTCTTCTGGCCGAAGCCAGTCATGTTCGCTGTCGCTCATGGGTATAAGCCTACCGCGCACCCTACCGCGGCATCTGCCGAACAGCGGTCACTTCGCGAAGTAACGCTGCAGCACGATGGTGGTTTCGGTGCTGACCGACACCGTGCGATGGATGAGGTTCAACAGCTCTTCGAGCTTGCTGGGCGATTCGACGCGAACGGTGAGCATGAAGCTGGGCGAACCGGCGACGGAATCGCAGGACATGATGCCGTCGATGTTTTTAAGCTTGTCTGGAATCTCGGCTTCCTGGGAGTAATCGATGGGCGTGACCGCGATGTAGGCGTTCACCGCAAGGCCGCGGCGCTCGTCGTCGATAACCGCCTTGTAGCCGCGGATCACGCCGCGACGCTCAAGCTTCTGCACGCGCGACTGCACGGCGGACACGGACAGGCCTGTCGCCTCGGAAAGGTGGGACAGCGTGGCTCGGCCATCCTTTTCAAGCATGTCGAGGATTACGCCATCGGTCGCGTCGAGCTGGCTCGCAACCGTACGTGCGTCTACCGGACCATTGTCACTGTTGGCCATTCATACCCCTTTTCCAACAATCCACTGCACCGGCCGCAATCGACCGTTCCCACTGCAGTTCCATGTTCTTTTTCTTCCTTACCATACCCACTACCGCGCACATACCGTCGCGGAATCGCCGCAGTTTATCCGGACGGCGCAACGCTGTCATGAAATATCTTTGTTTTATTTAGCTCATACCCCCATATCGACCATATATATATTTTTCCCATTTATCTTTTCTCGTCGTATTTTTACCTATTTTTTAATTGACAACGTTGTCCAAAAAGTGGCCAATTTCACGAAATTCGTCGAAACGTACGCATAGGAAAGGGGCTACACGGCGATTGCCATGCAGCCCCTCAAACCTTCAGATTCGCTTGCAGCCGACGACTCAGTTGCCGTTGGTGGCGTTGCCGCTCTGCTGGATGAGCGACGCCATGAAATCGCGGTTGGTCGCTGTCTTCTTCAGGCGTGGCACGAGCGTCTGGTAGGCCTGTTCCGGCTCGAGGCCGCCCAGCAGGCGACGCAGACGGTAGATGATCGGCAGTTCCTGCGGATCGGTGATGAGCTCCTCGCGGCGGGTGCCGGAGGCGTTCACGTCGATGGCCGGGAACAGGCGCTTGTCGGCGAGCTCACGGCTCAGGCGCAGTTCCATGTTGCCGGTGCCCTTGAATTCCTCGAAGATCACCTCGTCCATCTTGGAACCGGTTTCCACCAGCGCGGAGGAGATGATGGTCAGGGAGCCGCCGTTTTCGATGTTGCGGGCGGCGCCGAAGAACTTCTTCGGCGGGTACAGCGCCTGCGCGTCCACACCACCGGACAGGATGCGGCCGGAGGCCGGCGCGGCGATGTTGTAGGCGCGGGCCAGACGGGTCATGGAGTCGAGCAGCACCACCACGTCCTGGCCGAGCTCCACGAGACGCTTGGCGCGTTCGATGGCCAGTTCGGCGACGGTGGTGTGGTCGGAGGCCGGACGGTCGAAGGTGGAGGAGATGACCTCGCCCTGCACCGTGCGTTCCATGTCGGTGACTTCCTCCGGACGTTCGTCCACGAGGACGACCATCAGGTGGACTTCCGGATTGTTGGTGGCGATCGCGTTGGCGATGTTCTGCAGGGTGATGGTCTTGCCGGCCTTCGGCGGGGACACGATCAGGCCACGCTGGCCCTTGCCGATCGGCGCCACGATGTCGATGAGGCGGCCGGTGAGCTTGTTCGGCGTGGTCTCCTGCTTCAGGCGTTCCTGCGGATACAGCGGGGTGAGCTTGCTGAACTGCGGACGATGCTGCGCTTCCTCGACGCTCATGCCGTTGATGGAGTCGATGGACTGCAGCGGCACGAACTTCTGACGCTGGTTGCGACGTTCGCCTTCACGCGGGGCGCGGATGGAGCCGTGCACGGCGTCGCCCTTGCGCAGGCCATACTTCTTGACCTGGCCCATGGAAACATACACGTCGTTCGGTCCCGGCAGGTAGCCGGACGTACGCACGAACGCGTAGGAGTCGAGCACGTCGACGATGCCGGCGACCGGCACGAGGTCTTCCTTCGGCTCGTCGCGATGCTGGTCACGGTCGGCGCGATCCATACGATCGTTGCGCTGGTCGCGGTCGGCGTTGCGGTCCATGCGGTCGGCGCGATCGTTACGGTCGTTGCGATCATTGCGATCGCCCCTGCCGCGACGCTCGTCACGCTCGTCGTAATCGCGGTCACGGACACGCATACGGCGGCCACGGCGATCGTTGCGTCCACGGCTGTGACGGTATTCGTTGTCTTCGGTCTCGTCGCGACGCTTATCATCATCGGCGTCTTCCTGCGACGGCAGCGTGGCGAGGATGTCATCAAGGTCGCGCACGACGTCTTCGCTCTTCGGCCCGTCCGCCACGCGACGGCGGCGACGCGGCTCGAAATCGTCCCTACGGTCGTCATCACGACGGCGACGGCGGTCATCCTGCTTCGGAGCGGCATCGTCAAGGCCCAGTTCGGCGAGCAGGTCGGCGCCGGCTTCGGCGTCACGATGGCGACGACGCTTCGGCGCTTCATCGTTCGGCTTCAACGCGTCCACCGCTGCCACGGCATCCGCGACTTCGGAGGATTCCGCGGACTTGGCCTGCTTGGCACGGACGGGGCGTTCCTCCTGCTTGGCTTCATCGGCCTTCTTGTCCTTTGCCGATTTGACCTCAGCGTCTGCGGCGGGAGCGGACTTTGGCGCGCGCACGGTGACGCCGGCCGGAGCCTGGCCGCCGGAACGGGCGGCTTGAAGTGTTGCGATCAGTTCGGTCTTGCGCATGGTGGAGACACCACGAAGTCCCATCTGCTTGGCGAGCTCCTTGAGCTCGGGCAGTTTCATATCATCGAGATTAGGGCTTGTTGCCACTGGTAGTTGCCTTTCCTTGGCTTCCACAGGCATGCGCCCGCGACAGCTGTAAAAAAGAATTGCGGAAAATTTCCGTCGAATGAAAAGTCCGCCGCGAAACATCGCGGTTTTCGAACTGTCCTAACCATACAACGCAACCCAGACCAACGCAAAGCGGGCACGCGCGGTCCGCCCGTGCGGTTCGCGCACCGCGCAATCGCAATAAAAATCGCAATGAAAAAGCCCATGCCAAAAAGCATGGGCTTGATCAAAGTTACGCTGCGAAAAATAAATAACGCGTGCGAAGACGCCCGTCTGAGGCCGAAGGCGTACAAAGGTACGTCGAGCGCCGGAGAAAGGGCGTATGCGCACGCGTTATTTATTTTTCTACTTTTCTTCGTGGTAGGACTTGTCAGTGTTGACCGACCACACGTTGTCTTTCGACGTTTCGCCGCTCTTGATGTCCTTGACGGCTTCGATGGCGGTGGCCATGGAGTGGTCCATGTTGTTGTAACGGTGCTGTCCGTTACGGCCAACGCAGTACAGGTTGCCGAAGGAGTCGAGGTAGTCGACGAGTTCGGGCATGCGGTCGTAGGTGTCGAAGTAGGCCGGGTAAGCCTTCTTGACGCGTTCGCGGTGGGAGTCGAGCACGTCCTGCGGGCCGTTGATGACCTGCATGCGGGTGAGCTCCTGGATGGCGAACTTGGTGGCTTCCTCGTCGGTCATGTTCCAGAAGGAGTCGCCTTCCTCGCAGAAGTATTCGAGGCCGATCCACACGGTGTTGTCGACATCCTTGACCAGGTACGGGCTCCAGTTGTTGAAGATCTGCAGACGGCCGACCTTGTAGCCCGGATCCTGCACGTAAATCCAGCAATCCGGCACGATCGGCGGGTTGCCGAGGGTCGGAATGTCGGTGGTGTTGGTCAGGCGCAGGTGCTTGACGAGCAGGCCGACGGTGACGAAATCGCGGTACGGCAGGCCGTTGGCGATTTCGGTCATATCCTTCGGAGCCGGCTGGTCGGAGGCGTCCACGGCGTTGACAAGGTCCTTGACCGGCATGGAAGAAATGAAGTCGTCCGCGGCCATTTCGGTGCGGTTGCCTTCGGAATCCTCGTACACGACGGATGCGATCTTGCCGTCCTTCTGGCGAATTTCCACCACATTGGCGTCGGTGATGACCTTCACGCCGGCGGCTTCGCAGTTGGATTCGACGGTTTCCCACAGCTGGCCCGGGCCGAGCTTCGGATACCAGAATTCCTCGATGAGGGAGGTTTCGACTTCGGAGTTGTCGCGCTTCTTCGGCAGGAGCTTCTGGAAGGCGTTCTTCAGCACGCCCATGATGCTCAGGCCCTTGACGCGCTGTGCGCCCCAGTCGGCGGAGATTTCGGACGGGTGACGGCCCCACAGCTTCTCGGTGTAGCCCTCGAAGAACATGGAGTAGAGCTTACGGCCGAAACGGTTGATGTAGAAGTTCTCCAGGTTGGTTTCCGGCAGCTTGTGCACCATGGACTTCAGGTAGCTGAAGCCGGCGACCATGGTGAGCTTGAAGCCCATGGCCTTCAGGGTGTTGGCGCTCAGGGAAATCGGGTAGTCGAGGAAGTGGCGGTTCCAGTAGATGCGGGACACGCGGTGGCGCTTGAGCATCACCTTGTCTTCGATTTCCGGATCCGGGCCGCCCGGCTCCATATCATGCTCGCGGTGGAGCTTCTTGTCATCATAGCTGGGTGCGCCCTGCAGCGGCAGAACGTCCTTCCACCAGTCCATGATGCGGTCGTCCTTCGAGAAGAAGCGGTGGCCGCCGATATCCATACGATTGCCGTCATGCTTGACGGTGCGGGAGATGCCGCCGAATTCGCGGGTGGCTTCCAGCACGGTCACGTCGTACTGTTCGGAGCCACCGTCCTTGACGAGCTCCCAAGCGGCAGTCAGGCCGGCAGGGCCGCCACCGATGATGACCACGGATTGCTTTTGCGTCACTTTGAAGTCTCCTTACAAACAAAATCGAAGATATTCTACCCGAAGGTAGGGAAACGCACAGCGCACCTGTGCGCATGCACACAAAATCACCGCCAAGTCCGACAGCAATCGCCCTGATAGAAGGAAAACCAGCCGTACGGCTTCCGCCGAAGACTGGTTTTCCGTAGGTCTGCTACATGCTGTCGGGAATGTCGATGTCGGTTTTCTGCACTTCCTCGACGTTCACGTCCTTGAACGTGACGATGCGCACGTTCTTGACGAAACGGCTGGAACGGTAGACGTCCCACACCCACGCGTCGGTCAGCCGCACGTCGAAGTAGACGTCCTGGCCGGCGGAACGCACGTTGAAATCGACCTTGTTGGCCAGATAGAAGCGGCGCTCGGTCTCCACAACGTAGGTGAACAGTTTGATGACGTCGCGGTATTCCTTGTATAGGGACAGCTCGGCGTCGGTTTCGTAGTTGTCGAGGTCCTCGGCGCTCATCGTCTGCCTTCCGTGTCGCGCTTGCGGCCACGTCCAAGCGTGCGCCACCAAGCATCCTTCGAGGTTTTGCGCTCATCCGAGCTGTACGGCCAGTTGTTGTCGGCATCGCCGGCCTTCTGGTCCGTCTTCGCCGTTCCGGATGCTTCGTTCGGCTGCGATTCCTGCGATGGCGCGGCAGACGTCTCGTCGGCGGAGGTCTGCGCCGTGTCTCCACTCTGGCCTGCCGCTGCGGCATCGTCCGCATCGCCCTTATGTACGGAGTTGAGTTGGATGGCGATCGAGTGTTCGCGGGCGCTCAACGCCTCCTTGACGCCCGGATTGTCTTCGATCACGTGCATGCCGAACGCGTCGAGCGAGCGGATCGGGTCGAATTCGTCGACGAGCGTGTCCATGACGATGAGGTCCTGGTAACGGTTCTCCGACGCGTTCCACAGGGCATCGCGCGAACGGCCGGACGGCACGAAGCCGAGCGACTGGTAGACGGATACGGAACGCGTGTTCTGTTCCGGCACGGCCACCCAAATGCGGTGCATGCCGAGGCCCGCCGGTTCCGGCGCGAAGCCGTACGTCATCACGCGGGGCATGATGTCTCGCGAGTAGCCGCGGCCGCGGTAGTCCTTGCCGAGCACCACTTGGATGCGGGCGGAACGTGCCCAGCCGTCGATGTCGATGAGGAAGATCATGCCGATCACGTTGTCGGAAGAGGCCGCGTCAAGCTCGCCGTCGCCGTCATGGTCGGCTTCGGTGACGATGGACCATGCGATGGTACGACGAGATTCCGGATCCCCCACGCCGGATTCGTTCGATTTTTCGCCATTGGACCATGCCACGGAACGACGCACCCACGCGTTCACAGCGCCACGTTCGGCCACGCGGTCCTTGCCGGTGATGCCGGATGCGCCGACGTACGCCTCAATGACCTCCATGCGTGCGATGTCGTCGATGGTGGCGGGGCGCAAGTGCACCATCTCGCCCTTGATGGGCGGAATGACGATGCGTTCCGGCAGCTCCCTCGCCCGCTGGTCCGTCGTCTGTTCCTTCGCTGTGGTTTCAGCGTACTCTGACATGATTATCGTTCCCTATGTTTCTCGGCGCGGTCCCTCGCCGCACCCATACCGACGGTATTGTACCCGACTGAACGCCAGCTGGGAGTTTTGTTAGGCAAAATCCCTGTGAAACCTCCCCAGCCGACGCGTGAATCGTATGAAAAGGCATGTAAAAGCAGATAAAAAGCAACAAAATGCAGAAAGGCGTGCGTTTTTACGATTCCTCTCATCGCAAAAACGCACGCCTTTCGATGCCATCAATCAGGCAACGTTCGGCAATCGCCGGAATGTCACTTGATCTTGCCCATCACGATCTTGGTGACGGCCTTCGCGTCGGCCTGGCCGCGGGTGGCGCGCATGACAGCGCCGATAATCGCGCCCATCGGCTTCATGTTGCCGCTCTTGAGCTTCTCGACGATGTCCGGGTTGGCCGCGAGTGCCTCGTCGACGGCCTTTTCGAGCGCGCCGTCGTCGGAAACGACCTGGAAGCCGTGCTTCTTGACGACCTCGTCCGGAGTGCCTTCGCCGGCGAGCACGCCTGCGACGGTCTGCTTGGCGAGCTTGTCGTTGAGCTTGCCGTCGGCGATGAGCTTCTCGACCTCGGCGACGTCGGCCGGGGTGATCGGCAGCTCTTCAAGGCTCACGCCCTTGTTGTTGGCTTCGCGGGACAGCTCGCCCAGCCACCACTTCTTGGCGCCCGAGGCGGAAGCGCCGGCCTTGACGGTGTCCTCGAGCAGGTCCAGAGCGTCGGCGTTGAGCACGTCGCGCATCTCCAGATCGTTGAAGCCCCACTCGCCCTTCAGGCGGTTGCGGCGCTCACGAGGCATTTCCGGCATCTGGGCCTTCATCTCCTCGATGTGCTCCTTGGTGATGTGCAGCATCACCAGATCCGGATCCGGGAAGTAGCGGTAGTCGTCGGCGTCGGACTTCACGCGGCCGCCGGCGGTGGTCTGCGAGGCCTCGTCCCAGTGACGGGTCTCCTGCAGAATCTCGCCGCCTTCGGAAAGGATGGCGGCCTGGCGGCGGATCTCGTACTGGATAGTCTTCTCGATGCCACGGAACGAGTTCACGTTCTTGGTTTCGGAACGGGTGCCGAACGGATCGGACGGGCTGTTGCGCAGCGACACGTTCACGTCGGCGCGCATGTTGCCCTGCTCCATGCGGGCATGGGAGATGTTCAGCGCACGCACGATGTCGCGGATGGCGCGCATGTAGGCGCCTGCGATTTCGGGGGCGCGGTCTCCTGCGCCTTCGATCGGCTTGGTCACGATTTCGATCAGCGGCACGCCGGCGCGGTTGTAGTCGACCAGCGAGTGGTCGGCGCCTTCGATACGGCCGTCAGCGCCACCGACGTGGGTGTTCTTGCCGGCGTCGTCTTCGATGTGGGCGCGCTCGATCGGCACACGGAAGATGGTGCCGTCCTCAAGCTCCACGTCGAGGTAGCCGTTGCCGTTGGTCGGCTTGTCATACTGCGAGATCTGGTAATCGCGCGGCATGTCCGGGTAGAAGTAGTTCTTACGGGCGAACTGGCTCCATTCGGCGATTTCGCAGTGCAGGGCGAGACCCAGCTTGATCGCGTAATCGACGGCGGTCTTGTTGACCACCGGCAGGGAGCCCGGCAGGCCGAGGCTCACCGGGGTGAGCTGGGTGTTCGGCTCGCCGCCGAAGTGGACTTCGGCCGGGCAGAACAGCTTCGTGGTGGTGGACAGCTCCACGTGGGTTTCCAGACCGATGACCGGGTCGAACTTCTTGACGGCATCGGCGTACTTCATCAACTTTTCAGCCATTTTGTTTTCTTTCCTCCGATGCTTCCTACTTGTCCAGTCCGTCGAGCCACGGGGTCTTCAGGGACTGCCAGATCGGGCCGTTCCAGCTTTCCTCGAGGGCCGCTTCGAGAGCGGCGGCGGGCTTGTACATGACCTCGTCGCGCTGCTGCGGGGCGAGGAACTGGAAGCCGACCGGCAGGCCGTCGTCGCTCAGGCCGGCCGGGATGCTCATGGCCGGCACGCCGGCGAGGTTGGCCGGAATGGTGGTGATGTCGATGGCGTACATGGCCATCGGGTCCTCGGTCTTCTCGCCGAACTTGAAGGCGGTGACCGGGCTGGTCGGGCCGACGAGCACGTCGACCTTTTCGAAGGCCTTCTTGAAGTCGTCGATGATCAGGGTGCGGACTTTCTGCGCGGAGCCGTACCAGGCATCGTAGTAGCCGGCGGACAGCGCGTAGGTGCCGAGGATGATACGGCGCTTGACTTCGTCGCCGAAGCCGGCCTCACGGGTGTAGGCCATCATGTTGGCGGCGGTCTGCGGAACGCCTGCCGGCGGCATGACGCGCAGGCCGTAGCGCATGCCATCGTAACGGGCCAGGTTGGAGCTGACCTCGGACGGCATGATGATGTAGTAGGCGCCGAGGGAGTACGGCAGGTGCGGCAGGGACACTTCGATGACCTCCGCGCCCATTTCCTCAAGCTTCTTGACGCCTTCGTTGAAGCGGGCCATGACGCCCGGCTGGAAGCCTTCGCCGCCGAGCTCCTTGATCAGGCCGACCTTGAGGCCCTTCAGATCGCGCTTCATGCCTTCACGGGCTGCGGCGACCATCGGACGCGGGCCTTCCGGAATGGAGGTGGAATCGCGCTTGTCGTGTCCGCCGATCACTTCCTGCAGCAGGGCCGAGTCGAGCACCGTACGGGAGCACGGGCCGATCTGGTCGAGCGAGGAGGCCATGGCGATCGCACCAAAACGGGAGACGCCGCCGTAGGTCGGCTTGACGCCGACGGTACCGGTCAGCGAGCCCGGCTGGCGGATGGAGCCGCCGGTGTCGGTACCCAGGGCGAGCGGAGCTTCGAATGCGGCCACTGCGGCTGCGGAACCGCCGCCGGAACCGCCCGGCACGCGCTCGGTATCCCACGGATTGTGGGTGGTCTGGTAGGCGGAGTGCTCGGTGGAGGAGCCTTGCGCGAATTCATCGAGGTTGGTCTTGCCCAACAGCGGCATGCCCGCGGCCTTGAGCTTCTCGATGACGGTGGCGTCGTACGGCGGCACCCAGCCTTCGAGGATCTTGGATGCGGCGGTGGTTTCGATGCCCTTGGTGACGATCATGTCCTTGATGGCGATTGGCACGCCGGCGAGTTCCGGCATCTGCGCCTTGTCCTCATCGGACTTGGCGTCGAAGGCGTCGGCCTGTTCGAGGGCCTGGTCGGCGGAGACCTTCAGGAAGGCCTTGACGCTCGGTTCGGCGGATTCGATGACCGCAAGGTGGGCTTCGACCAGCTCACGGCTGGAAACTTCCTTGGCCTTGATCTTGGCCGCCATCTCGGCGGCGGAAAGCTTGACGAGTTCGGTGGTGCTCATATCACTCCTGTCCCAGAATGCGCGGTGCGACGAACATGCCGGCCTCGGAGACCGGGGCGCCTGCGGTGGCTTCGGCCTGGGTCAGCGGGGTCTCGGGTACGTCCGGACGCAGGTAGGCTTCCAGCGGGACCGGGTTCGCGGTCGGTTCCACGTCGTCGGTGGCGACTTCCTGGACCTTGTTGATGGATTCGGCGATGACGTTCAGATCGCCCTGCAGACGGGTGATTTCCTCGTCCGTGAGTGCGATTCGGGCCAGATCGCCCAAATGCACGATTTCTTCTTTGGTGAAAGTAGGCATGACCCTAACAGTAACGCGTCTGCGTGACGAGCGTGTGCCCTATTTCGTGCCCCGTTCGCAACCCGGCCGCGACTGGCCGCCATCCGTTCGACGGCCGTTCCGTCGCCTGGTCGGCGAGCACGCATCCGCTATTGCGGCAAAGCGACGCTTAACGGCTTTTCTTGCCGCGTGCCGATGGCGCGATCAGGCTTGCGGCGCGGCGTGCTGGGCGATCCAGGCGTGCATGGAGACCGCGGCGGCGGCGCCGGCGTTGATGGAACGGACCGAGCCGAATTGGGAGATGTAGACCACGTCATCGGCCAGTTCGAGCGCTTTTTCGGACAGGCCCGGGCCTTCCGCGCCGAAAAGCATGAGGCAGCGTTTGGGGAAATGGTAGGTTTCCATGGGCACCGCGCCGGGAATGATGTCGAGCGCGATGACGCGGGCGGCTTGCAGTTCTGCTATTTTCGCGTCCAAAGCTTCCAGTTGGGCCATGGTTTCGCTTGTGTTCGGGGCAGTGCCGGAAGTGCCGTCCGTCGCGGCTGCGGAGCCACGCATATGGAAGGCGATGGCGGCGGCTTGCGATTGGGCGGCGGCGATTTCGCCGGCGACGCGCAGTTTCCAACATTCGACAAGTTCCGTTATGGATGGATGGTTTTCGACGTGCTGGTACAGCTCCGTCATGAGCGCGCCCTTGCGATTCCATTTGTGCGGGCCGACAATGTGCACGCGGCGCGCTTGGAACGCGTTGGCGGTGCGCACCATGGAGCCGATGTTGAAATCGTGGGTCCAGTTCTCCACGGCGACTTCGAAATCGTGGCGCCCGCGGGAGTCCAGGTCGGCTTTGATGGCCGCGACCGTCCAGTAGCGGTAGCGGTCGAGCACGTTGCGGCGGTCGCCTTCGTCGAGCAGGGTGGAGTCGAAGCGGATGTCGTAATTGGGGGATGACGCATCGTCCGGGCGTGGTTCGCCTGGATGGGTTTGCGACCACGGTCCTACGCCGACCTCGCGGAACGTCGGTTCGCCGGATGCCTGTGCGGCAACATCGATGGGATTGGGATCGTGCACGTTCTCCCCTTCATAGGAACAGCAATACAAATATGTCAAAGGCCCGCGCATCCGTATGCATCATCATGCTTGTCATCGCACATTCGACGACGTCAACGGCAGATATGTTTGCGGTCGGTCGGCGGGAAACTCGGTGTTCAGTGGAGTTCGGATTCCTTGAACACTTCGACGAACGGCAGTTCGGATTCCTCCGAAGTGACCGGGTTGATGACCTTGATGGTCGGGTCGACCATGTCGACACCGCCGATCAGCGAGGCAACGGCCAGCACTTTGGCGCCTTCGTTCTCCACCACGGAGAAGTCGAGGCTCAGCTCGTTGCCGTTGCGCAGGGTGACCAGCGATGAGGTCTGCACATACGATTTTTCAGACAGCCAGGAGTCGATCAGCACCACGCGTTTGCCGGCAATCGACGGACCCTTGATGGACGGATAGACGAAGTCCATGACGAAACCGTCCAAATCCTCACCACGGGAGGCGGCGGCCTGGATCATGGCGGAGACCAGCGGCACGGCCGCGGCGGTCAATGCGCCGACCGCGTCGAAATCGTCGACGGAATAGCCGGCTTCCTCCAACGTGTCGAGCAGGATATGGCCGACGATGGAGGCTCCACGATGGTCGAACAGCACGGAGGAGAGTTCCGAGAACGGCTTGTCCTTCATTTCGGCCTGCAGCAGCGTCTTGAGCTGGTCGCGAGGTTCGAGCATGGCGAAATCGACGGTGGATTCCGTCGAAGCGGAAACAGACTGGCCCGCAGCGGAATCATGCGTCGGAACCGGTGTCGTCTTGCGGAAAGTGTTCTCTTCGGTCATGGTTCCAGCCTATCCTTTCGGCTCGTCATTCACCGCGCGGTATGGGTGATTTATGAGCGATTAGCATGGTCATTCGGCGTTGGTCTCGGGAGCGGACAACTCGCGGATATCCCCTTTTTCGGGCGCGATCATGTCGACGGTGCCGATGACCTTGCTCTGGTCGACGCGTTGCAGTTTGCGCACGGTGACCAGCACGCGCGATTCGAGCGACGCGGCGAACGAGTTGTATGCGCCGACCGTTTTGGTGATGGCGGAACCCAGTTTGGTGGCCCGCTCCCCCAATACTGCAAACCGTTCGTACAGCTCTCGGGACAGGTCGAACAGCATTTTCGCGTCATCGGTCAGGCTTTGCTGCTGCCATGCGTATGCCACGGATTTGAGCACCGCCCATAGGGTGATCGGCGAGGTCAGCGCGACTTTCTGCGCGAATGCGTCGTCCATCAGTGTCGGGTCGGTTTCCAATGCGGCCTGCAGCAACGATTCGTTGGGGATGAACGCGATCACGAAATCCGGAGCATCGCCGAACGCGTTCCAATAGGCTTTGTCTCCCAGGGTCTTCACATGGTCTCGTACCGCTTTGGCATGGGAATGCAGCAGCTCGTTCTTGCGGGCCAGTTCCTCCGGTGAGGCGGTGTCTGGAATCTCGCATGCGCGCTGGTAGTCGGCGTATGGCGCTTTCGCGTCGATCGGAATGGTTTTGCCGCCCGGCATGTGGATGATCATATCCGGCCGTTGCGTATGTCCATCGGCGTCGGTGACCACAACCTGGGTGTCGAAATCGACATGTTCCAACAGACCCGCCGATTCCACGATGTTGCGCAGCTGCGCCTCGCCCCACGCGCCACGCACCTTGTTGTTGCGCAATGCCGATGATAGGGCGCTCGTCTCGCGATCCAATCGCGCCTGCTGTTCGCCAAGACCTTTGAGCTGTTCGCCGAGCGCTCCCATCTCATGCTTGCGGCCCTCTTCGATTTGCGCGACCTTCGTCTGCAGGGCGTCGAGGTTCTTCTGCACCGGAGCCAGTGCGGAGAGCACCTTGCTTTGCTCCTGCAGTTTCCGTTCGCTTTCGGCTTGACGACGGTTCGCTTCTTCGGCGGCACGCTGCCGTTCACGTTCCACGCGCATTTCCTCGGCACGCTGGGCCTGAGCCAATTGCGATTTGAGATACGTCAGCTGTTGGCTGAATCCTTCCGCCTGCGTACGGTATTGCACAACAGCCGCGTTGAGATCGCTGATGTCCTGTTTGTCCGCCTCGATCTGCGCCTTCGCCTCGTTCAGGTCGGATTCCTTCGCGCCACGGGCCATATCCTGCCCTTTGGCACGGCCCGCGAAGAAGCCCGCAGCCGCTCCGAGCGCGGCCACGATCACCAGCAATATCACTACAAACACAGGATTATCGAACATACGTTCGATGGTATCACGTCGTCAGGAACACATCAATCCACGCATCCACATTCATTCGCAAGACCGACCGCATGCCACACAACCGTGCACTATGCTGAAATCAGCCGAACGCGAAATGCATCAGCCCAACACGAAGGGACATTATGGGATTCGATCTGTTTTTGGCGGCCGTGTCGATTGTGGCCGCATCCATCGCCACCTGGGCGTTGTTGCGGCTGTTTCCAAGCTCGGACGCACGCCAGGCGATTCCGCTGCGGACGGACGGCGGATTTGCCGACCCATCCCACACGACCGACGGTGGAGTGACGATAGACGGCAAAGTGACGGCAGACGGCGAATCGACATCTGACATCGACGGACAACCCACCGACCACCTCGGCAAGCGCCTCGTCATCGCGCTTATCCTGACCATTCCAACGTTCGTCATCACATTACTGGCGCTGGCCAAAATCGCCATGCCGGGCTGGCTGACGAATCCGTGGCCGCACGCCATCGTCATCACGCCGGTCATGTTCTATTGCGCGGCGCCGATTCACCACCGCGGCCTGCCCGCATTGCAGCGGCGACATCCGAACGGCGATTCGCTGGTTTCGCTTGGCATGGCGATTGTTTACGCGTACAGCCTGCTGCTGTGCGTGGTGTCGTGGATTTTCCCGGCCGGCTCGCGCGATCCGTATTTCGCGTTCGTCGGCGTGGTCGCGACGCTTTCGCTGGCTGGCACGCTTGTCCGGCGACACGCGACGACCGCGCAGCAGACGGCAGAAACAGAAAAGGCGCAATCGGCACAGTCAACAGAATCAACAGAATCGGCGCGATCTCAAGCGAAATCCCCTGAGCCAACGCAAGAAAAAAGCGCGGAAGAATTGCTCTTCCGCGCTGTGGTAGGTCATGCGATCCGCGCACGTGTGCTGCAGATCACCACGTCGGTGACGATGGTGGTCGCGGTGTGGACGTGCGCGTTGTGGCTGGCGTTCGGCGTGCAACCGAAGCTGGCGATCGCCATACTGCTCGGTTCGACCGTGCTGTCGGTCGCAGGCCTGGTATTGCAGGCTTACGACCGACAGGTAACCAATCGATAATCGTCACTCAGCTGGGTTCGGGACGTCGGCGGAATCGTCCGTCTTCTCCTCGCCCATATCCTCCAGCTGGTCCGCGGCCCACGCGGACAGCTCCAGGTGGTCGCCGCCGGTCTGGTCCACCAGCACGGTGTCGCCGTCGTGCACTTCGCCGGCCAGCAGCATGCGGGCAAGCTGGTCGCCGACTTCGGTCTGCACCAGGCGACGCAGCGGACGTGCACCGTACGCCGGATCGTAACCGGTGTTGGCAAGCCATTCGCGCGCCGAATCGGTCACGTCGAGCGTGATGCGGCGGTCGGTCAGACGTGCGGACACCTGCGCGACCTGAATGTCCACGATGCCGCCGAGCTCCTCGCGGGTCAGCGGATGGAACATGACCAGTTCGTCCAGACGGTTGATGAATTCCGGCTTGAACTGCATGTGCACGGCGTCCATCACGGCCTTCTTCTTGGCGTCCGCGTCCATGTCGGGATTGACGAGGAACTGCGAGCCCAGGTTGGAGGTCATGATCAGAATCGTGTTCTTGAAGTCCACGGTCCTGCCCTGGCCGTCGGTCAGGCGACCGTCGTCAAGCACCTGCAGCAGCACGTCGAAGACTTCCGGATTGGCCTTTTCCACCTCGTCGAACAGCACCACCGAATACGGACGGCGACGCACGGCTTCGGTAAGCTGGCCACCCTCTTCGTAGCCGATGTAGCCTGGCGCGGCGCCGATCAGGCGGGACACGGAGGCCTTCTCCATGTATTCGCTCATGTCGATGCGCACCATGGCCTTCTCGTCATCGAATAGGAAGTCGGCGAGCGCCTTGGCCAGTTCGGTCTTGCCCACGCCGGTGGGGCCGAGGAACAGGAACGATCCGGTCGGACGGTTCGGGTCGGAGATGCCGGCACGCGAGCGACGCACGGCGTCGGAAACCGCTTGGATGGCTTCCTTCTGGCCGATCACGCGCTTGCCGAGGTACTCCTCCATGTGCAGGAGCTTCTCGTTTTCGCCCTGCATAAGACGGCCCACGGGGATGCCGGTCCAGTCGGAGACGATTTCGGCGATGGAGTCGGCGTCGACGCGGTCGGGGACCATCGGCACGTCGGCGTTGGCATTGTCGACTCCGCCCGATTCCGCCTCGTTCTTCTCGGCTTGGGCGATTTCCTTCTGGATGGCCGGGATTTCGCCGTAGTTGATGGCTGACGATTTCGCCAGGTCGCCTTCGCGCTCGTACTTTTCGGCTTGCGTACGCAGCTCGTCGAGCTTCTTGCGCAGGTCGCCGATACGGTTGTGGCCGTTCTTTTCGGCGTCCCAACGCGCTTTCAGCCCGTTGAGCTTTTCGCTTTTGTCGGCGATTTCCTGGTTCAAATCGGCGAGACGGTCCTTGGCGCTGTCGTCCAGTTCCGCTTCGGCCTTTTCCGCGGCCTTGTCGTTCTTCGGATTGCCCAGCAGGTACGACTTCTCCATCTTGAGACGGTCCACCTGGCGGCGCAGTTCGTCGATTTCCTCAGGCGAGGAGTCGAGTTCCATGCGCAGGTGCGCTGCGGCCTCGTCCACCAGATCGATGGCCTTGTCCGGCAGCTGGCGTCCGGAAATGTAGCGGTTCGACAGGGTTGCCGCCGCGACCAGCGCGTCGTCGCCGATGGTCACCTTGTGGTGGGCCTCATACTTCGGCGCGATGCCGCGCAGGATGGCGACGGTGTCCTCCACGCTCGGCTCGCCGACGAACACCTGCTGGAAACGACGTTCGAGCGCCGGATCCTTTTCGATGTTCTCACGGTATTCGTCCAGTGTGGTGGCGCCGATCAGGCGCAGTTCGCCACGGGCCAGCATGGGCTTGAGCATATTGCCCGCGTCCATGGAGCCTTCGGCCGCGCCCGCGCCGACGATGGTGTGGATCTCGTCGATGAAGGTGATGATCTGCCCGTCGGCCTTCTTGATCTCCTCAAGCACGCTCTTCAGACGTTCCTCGAATTCGCCACGGTACTTGGAACCAGCCACCATGGAGCCCAGGTCAAGCGAGATAAGCTTCTTGTTCTGCAGGGTGGTCGGCACGTCGCCGGCGACGATGCGCTGCGCCAGGCCTTCGACGACGGCGGTTTTGCCGACGCCAGGCTCGCCGATCAGCACAGGATTGTTCTTGGTACGGCGGGACAGGATCTGGATGACGCGGCGGATTTCCTGGTCACGGCCGATCACCGGGTCGAGCTTGCCTTCCTTCGCGGCGGCCGTCAAATCGGTGGAGTACTTCTCCAAAGCTTTATACGAGCCTTCCGCGTCGGCGCTGGTCACCTTGCGGTCGCTGCCGCGCGCGGCGGTCAGGGCGTTACGCAGCTTATCCGCGGTAAGACCGTTCTTTTCCAAGATGTCCGCGCTTTGATTAGGTTTCGCGGCCGCGATTGCGACCAGCATGAGGTCGACGGTGACGTACTCGTCTCCCCTCCGTTGCATTTCTTTTTCGGCTTGCGATAGCACCGCCGACAGCTGCCTGCTGACGTCCGGCTGCGTTGTGGTCGATCCGCTGGCGCTCGGCAGCGATTGCATCGCCTGATGCACTTCGGCGCTCACGTTTTGCGCGTTGCCGCCTGCCGCTTCGATGAGCGCGCGGGCCATGCTGTTTTCCTGACGCAGCATCGCGTCCAGCAGGTGCAGGGTGTCTACCTGCGGATTGCCCAGCGCCGCCGCGTTCTGAACGGCGTCCGAAAGCGCTTCCTGCGCCATCTGCGTGAACTTCTGTTCCATATCATCCTCCATGGTTCGCGCCCGGCCGCCCGGCCTTCGCTACCGGGCCGGCGTTCGGACGCATATGTCGTTGTCTGATATGCTCAACCGACTTCATCGCCATTATATTCCCAAAACTTGAGTCCCACACACTCAACTTTTTGCGTTTCTCAAAACCGTCTTTCGACACAGGACGGCAGTCACCGACAATCACCAGCGCTCACCGGCAATCGCAATACATACGAAAAAGGCGGGCAGCAACGTAACGAAATCACGAAACGTTGCAAACCCGCCTAATCCAAAGTCCGCCAGCAAGCCGAAAATCAGCCGCGCACCACCACGTTGCGCAGATCGCCGATGCCCTCGACGTGCACGATCGCCTCGTCACCCGGATCCAGATGACCCGACGCGTTCGGCGTACCCGTCATAATCACATCGCCCGGCAGCAGCGTGGTGAAACTCGTAATCGCCGCGATCTGCTCAGGAATGCCGTGAATCAGATTCGCCGTGGTACCCGACGCCATCGGCACATCCTCACCGTTGAGCGTGAAGGAAATCTTCGCATCCTTCCAATCCACATCGTCACGCGTCACAATCCACGGACCCAACGGGCACGCCGTATCAAAACCCTTCGCACGCGTCCACGTCGGATCAAGACCCTGCAGATCACGCAACGTCACATCATTCACGCACGTGAAACCCAGCACATAATCCATGGCCTGCTCCACCGGCACATTCTTGGCGATACGACCCATCACCACAGCCAACTCCGGCTCGAAATTCATATCGTTCGAACACGGCGGAATCACAATCGGATCATCGGGGCCGATCACGGACGTGCTCGGCTTGGTGAAGATCACCATATCCTCCGGCGCATGCTTGATATCGGAATGACCGGCCTCATGCATGAACTGCGCATGCGCCTCATAATTCTTCGCCAAACCGTACACCTTCGACGGAATCACCGGAGCCAGCAGACGAATGCCGTCACCATCCACCGGATAGCGCTCGCCGGTCGGCTCGACGGCCTTGCCGGACAGCGGATAGCCATTCAAGGCCACGAGATAGTCCTTGCCGTCGTTCTTGTCGGTCTGAACGAAGGCGTACTGCGGTACATCATTATGCGTAAAACGTGCGATTCTCATACCCGCAAGTCTACCCGCTCGCCACGCCCGCCGTTCTCGACATGCGTCGCTTTGCGGACGATGCCGATTGCTCGCATTTTTTACGATTTTTGCGATTATTTGCGATGCAGTTCCGCCCGCAACGCCGCCACCTCGCGTTCCAGCTCGTCGATGCGGCGCACCTGCTGGGCGATGAGCAGGTCGCGCACGTCACCTCCCGACAGAATCGGGACTTCGGCTGCGTTGCGCGGCGCGGGCAGCGTCGCATTGCTTTGCGTTTCCGTCGTTTGCGTTGGCTGCACCGGCTGCGATACCGCAGATCGAGCAACCTCCGCAGATTCCGCCGACGGCGCCACATCCGCCGACGCCGATGGCACCACTCCACCATTCCCATCGACTGATACCAGCCGGTCCGTGCCCATACGGCAGGCAATCTTGCGCCAGCGCGCGAAACAACGTTCGATGCGCTTATAGCCGATCAGCGATGGGTCGAGTCCGGCTTCGCGGAACAGTTCGACCGGCGATTCGCCCGCATGGTACCGGCGCATGCAGTTGTGTTTGAACGATTCCGTGTAGGTGATGCGTCGCGACGTCGCTTCGGCCACCACCGGCAGCGAGCGCAGATATTCGACTTCTTCCGGACTGAACGCTCCCCCACCGTTGCACATGATGTTCCCTTTCGGCTTGGCGTGCGGCGGCTCCCTTCCACCGCACGGCAGTCGAATGGCCTCCGTCATGCCATTCCCCTGTTCGGCTTGCGATTCGGTTTGCGATGCGCGCTTGCGATACGTGTTTGCGATGCAAGGCAGCAATCCGATCCGTTGTTCGCTTCGTGTTCCATCATACCGGTACGAATGGCGTTTTTCCAACCATTTCAGGCGGTACTAAACCCTAAATCACCCGTATTCGTCACAACAAAAGCGGGTGAACCGTTGATCGCTCAACGACTCACCCGCCCGAACAAGCCCCGTTGCCTGTCTGCTGGCCCGCTCAGACCGCCATCGGCATATCGGATTCGCGGAAGCGCAGCACGAGCGCCAGTCCGGCTCCGGCACGGCGACGTTACGCGCGGCACGCATCACGGTTTTGCGATTGAAGGTGAAGCGATCGCGCATGATGTGTTCGTCGGCGTCGGCGTCGACATCGTCTTTGGCAGCATCATTCTTGTCGTTATCGTTGCCGTTTTGAGCCGACGCGGCATCCTTGTCGGCGTCATTCTTACCGTTCTTGTCGGCATCGTCGGCATCTTCAGCAGTGTTGCCATCGTTGTCAGCATCGTCCGCATCGCCGGTTTTGCCGTCATCGGCTGTCGCGCCCGCATCGCGATTCGCCACAGCATCCGTGCGATTTTCGCCGGCACGGTCGTTTCGATCGCCGTCTTGAGTCGGTGCAGCACCATTTGCAGGTACGTCAGCGTTCTCAGCCGTCGGCTGCCTAACCGCCTGCCGTTCCTGCTCCTTCTGCTCATTCGGCTGTTCCGTCTTATCGCACGGCTGCCGCTGTTCCGGCATCGTCTCCGACGGTTGTTCCGGTTGCGATTGCGACTGCAGTTGCGATTGCGCTTGTTCGTTCGATGGCTGCTGCGATTCGCCGTCGTCCGTAAGGCATTGTGCGTCGTCATCGTCCGTTGCGGACTGTCCGGCAACATCTTGCCCGGCAATGTCGGCAACGTCCGATCCGACTGCGTTTTCAGCATCGGATTGTTGTGTCGATTCCGGCTGGCTCGCTGCGGATTCGGCGGCCACGTTGCCGCCATCCGTCACCGTTTCGTCGGCGAACGCGGTCGCGCCGGCTCCCGTGGTGCCGGCCAGCATCGCAATCGTGACAAGCAATGCGGTGAATTTTCCCATCCGCGCGCCACACCGGCTTATGAAACCGGCAAGCGGGTCCTTCATCCACTTCATGACATGTCCATCTCTCATGGCGCTGCGGCGAATTGCCTATGCGCCTCCATGCCTTGAACCTTATGGATGAACGTTTTGAAACCCGTCCCCTCCATTGATGGGTTCGGGGAACGTACGGACCCGCGAAAATCGCGGCCTTCCCCCTTATCCTTTACGCGGCCAGGCGGAAGCGTGCCGCATGATTCGGTGTCGGGGCCGCATCGACCGCACGACCATGCAGCACAACAGCATGCCGCCCATCGTGCAAACGATGGTCATGGCGAGCGCGCCCAGTTCGGTCGCACGTTCGTCGCGCACGTCGGCCGGATCTGGCGCGGGCAGCGGTATTGCGACGCGATGCCCGGAGACTAGCAGCCGATGCGTGTTGATGCCGTATGGCGTGCAGGTCATCAACGTCAGCCGGTCTTCGCCGGGCACGATTTTCAACCGTGAGACGTCGTCCGGTTCGATCACGCTGATTCGGTCCACTTCGTATCCCAGCGTCTCGTCCATCACTTTGATGTACATGAAATCGCCGTCGTGCAGTTCGTCGAGCCGTGTGAACATCAACGATTTGACCAGGCCGCGATGCCCGGTGACCACCGTATGCGAGCCAGTGCCGCCGACCGGCAGGCTGGTGCCGTACAGATGCCCGGCACCGACGGCGAGCACCGGTTCGGACGTACCATGCCGAATCGGCAGTTCCACGCCGATTTTGGGCACCAATACCGTGCCCATGATGCCTGCGCCGGAATCCAGCAGGCCCTGATAGTTCGCGTCCGTGTCCGCAGCGGAAAGCCCGGAACCGCCGGAAGGCGCCGAATCGTCGGCGACATCAGCATCTCCGGCAGTGCCAGCCGGTCTGGTAGTGAACGGATCGGCCGCCTCGCCCAATACCGGCTGTCCTTCCACGGCAAGCCGCCGATTGTATGCGCGCGCCCGTTCCAACTCCTCCATCGCCATCGGATACGGCCATCCGGCAACCGTGCGAGCCGCCGAATCGGATGTCTCGGCCAAGCGCCGCGCGGAATGCGCCTGCATGGCGAACGGCAACGACGCGACCACCACCGCGCCCACGATCAGCAGCACGGACACGCACCGCACCAATATGAAACGAATCCGCCGCAGCCTGCGCGCGCGAACCACATCGGCAATGTCAATCGCCTCGTAAAACGACGGCGTTCCAGCGAACGTTCCAGCAGACGTTCCAGCGAACGCAACAGTTCCGGCATGACCACTGTCGGCAGCTGCATCGGCATCAGATCCAACTCCGGCGCCATTGCCGATGCCATCGTTATCATCACCGGCATCATAGGAATCAGCCGAGGCGCCCGCCACGGCACCGAACAGCCGCATGGGCGAACGCAGCACCGCATGCGCATGCACGTAGGAATCCGTCCTGCGGGCGAGCAGACGGACGGGTTTACTCATCAATCGAGAGGCAGACCAAAACATGGGTTTCTCCTTCGAACACACCCATGTTCACACCCGCCATACGAATGCCCTTGCCCCCTATAGGAGGGCTTACCCCTAGAAAGACAACGGTTTCAGGCACGAAACCGGCAATTATGGCACCAAACCGCGCAGCACCCCACCTACCGGCGGAACACAGCTCAGACAAGCCGTTTTTCAGAGGAATGTAAGCCGGACGAATGTAAGCCAGACGAATGCAATCCAGGCGGACGAGCCCCGCAAATCCTTAAAAAAACAGAAAAAGTCAAAGAAAGCGCTCAGATGAACGCACGCTCACCGAAAATCGCAGTGCCGACGCGCACGATGGTGGAACCTTCGGCGATGGCCAGTTCCATGTCGCCGGTCATGCCCATCGACAGTTCCCGGCAACGGTCCGTGCCCGGTTCGCCGGATGCGAGGATGAGGTCGCGGGTCTTGCGCAGGTGCGAGAAACCGCGACGAATCACCGTTTCGTCGTGCACATGCGCGCCGATCGTCATCAGTCCCCGCAATTCGATGCCGTCCAACGTGCCGATTTTCTGTGCGATGCGGATGGCGTGCGCCGGATCGCAACCGGATTTCGATTCCTCGCCGGATTCGTTGACTTCCAGCAGCACGCCGACAGTAATACCGCGAGCCACGGCTCTACGTGAAATTTTTTCTGCCAAATCGATTGAATCGACCGATTCGATAGTGTCGACCACCGGCAGCACTTTGCCGATTTTATTGCTTTGCAGCTGGCCGATCAGGTGGAATGGAATATGCTCCGCCGCAGCGTCCGGCGCGACGCCTGCGACGCCCAGCGAAAACCCGCGTTCCGCGCATCGCCGTGCCAGCCCTTTGGCCTTCGCCGTCACTTCCTGCGGACGGTTCTCGCCGATCATGCGCACGCCGGCATCAATCGCAACCATGATTTCGCCGATGTCGCGCGTCTTCGTGGCGGCCAGCAGGCGCACGGAGCCGGCTTCGCGTCCGGCTTGTTCCTCAGCTGCCGCGATGCGGTCGAGCACACGATGCACGCCGTCCGTGATCTCACGTGCGCGCGCATCGTCGATCACCTCGTTGGCGAGGTTCTTGTGATCCATGTATGCAGTCATCGTCCACCTCTCGCAAGTTCATTCGACCGCCGGTCCGCGGCCGGCACCACCGTTTCCGGCATGTCGGCTGATATTTCGATACCAGTGTTACCAGAAAACCGCCGACAACGTATAAAGAAGCCCGCGCGATGACCTGAAGTGAAGCGATAAAGCGGTCATAAATTCGCGCGGGCTATAAAACCAGACGGCAGTAGAAGGGGGACTTCAAAGACTCCGTCTACGCATTTAATGTATCAGATAAATGCGCGCAAACCGCCGGAAAAAACCAATAAATCTGAAAACTTTTTTTCAGATTTTATCCCCCTTGCGCAGCCCCTCCACCAAACGCTCCAATTTATCGACGCGATCGCTCAACACCATCACCTGGCATACCAGCGATTGAATCTTGCCCAACGGCACTTCCGACATCGCATTGTGGCTGTCCACAGCCGTATCATGCGGTTCCGGCTCTTCGGCCGCCTTGCGCATGATGTCCTCGTCACGCTTCCAGCGTGCGATATTGCGTTCGATGCGCTTGTGCCCGATGACCGATGGGCTCAATCCCGCGGAAATGAAGATCGCAGTTGGCTTCTCCCCCTGCAGATACCGCCTCATGCAGTCGATTTGGAATTCCCTCGCATACGTGATTCTGCTGTCCGTCACCGCGTCGATCGACGGCAATGTACGCAGGTATTCGATTTCCGCTCTACTGAACTGTCGCTTCGTCATATTCACCCCTTGTAAATCCCCTTTTGACCGGCCATACCGATAACGCATAGACCGAATTGCCGAAATCACCACCCAGAATACCGGATGACGCACACCACCTTACGCACACCCCAAACGAAACGCGCGGCCCGTATCACCATGCGCTAAATATCCTTCTCACACTGTGAGATACCTCACAGCGACGGCACGTTTCCGGAGCACGCTGCAGCCTCGGCATGGCACGTCACCGCACGTCCAGCAACGCATTCCGCAATCGCGTCCCACGAAACCCGCCGTTCCGGCCGCCGATGCAGGTACAGTTGCAAGCATCGGCGCGACCGGTCTCCGCACCGGCAACACCGAACCGCCCGCCAACGACAGGAAGGAACCCCGTGCCAGGTCGTTTCGCACCCACCCCATCAGGCCGCATGCACATCGGCAACATCTATGCGATGCTCGGCGCATGGCTGTCCGCGCGTAGCCGCGGCGACGGCATGCTGCTGCGCATCGAAGACATCGACGAACCGCGCGTGGTGCCCGGCGCGGCCGAACTGATGATGGACGACCTGCATTGGCTTGGCTTGGATTGGGACGGCGATCCGGTGTTCCAATCCGCTCGGCACGACCTGTACCGTGAGGCGCTGCATTGCTTGGAAAACCTGACGATTGACGACGCATACGATTCGCCGTTTGACGAGCGCAACGACCACACCCCCGCAGTCGGCAGCGCAGCCAACAACGCAATCGCTGGCACAACCCCGCTGATTTACCCTTGCTTCTGCTCGCGCGCCGACATCCGCGCAGCCTCCGCACCGCAGGAAGGCGACCGTTTCATGGTGTATCCCGGCACGTGCCGCCGGCTTATCGCCAGCAATCCGGATACCGTCCGGCGGCGGCTGGCCAACGGCGACCGCCATTCGCTGCGCATCGCCATGCCCGCCGACACAAACCCGCACGCAACCGTCCAATTCGATGACGCAGTGTTCGGCCATCAGGAATTCAATCTGGCGCACGACGTCGGCGATACCATCGTGCGCCGCGCCGACGGCCTGTTCTCCTACCAGCTGGTGGTGGTCGTGGACGATCTTGACATGGGCGTCGACGACATCGTGCGCGGCCGCGACCTGCTCCGGTCGAACGCCTTGCAAATCGCCATTCGCCGAGCGCTTATCAAGGCGGGATTCCGCAAGGCGAAAACGCAGGCCTCTGCACCATCGCAGCACGCACCACAATCGCAATACACCCCATATAACCCCGAAAACCCACGGTATGCGCATCTGCCGCTTATCGACAACGCGGCCGGCCGCAGGCTCGCCAAACGCGAGCGCTCTTTGGATATGGGGGCGCTGCGCGCGCATGGCGTCACCGCGGAACAGGTTGTCGGCTATTGTGCGTGGCTGCTTGGTTTGCAGGGCGATTCCGCGCATACCAGTCCGCAGCCGATGAGCGCCGTCGAGGCGTTGCAGGAGTTCGATTGGGGTAAGGTACGGGCCGATACGGCCGACCGCAGTATCAGCCAAGACGATTTCGACGCGTATTTCGGCCTGTGACAACGGCTGGCCGGGTCTCGCCGAATTGCCGAGACGACCCGGTCAGTCCGGAAAACAGCAGAAAGCAGCAGAAAATAACGGGAAGCAGTCGACGTTCAGCCGATCCACAGCTCCGAGTCAAGCGGATATTCGTTGACCTTGCAGCCGTCCAAATGCATGGATTGCTCCTGCATCAGCGGCGCCAACTGGCCTTCGCCGGCGCAGGTCGTTTCGTTGTCGATGTGCCCCAGCCGGTGTCCGACCTCGTGGTTGATCACCATCGTGCGGTATCGCGCCAGGTTGCCGCCGGCGGCGAGCCATTGTTGCGTGCCACCGTTCCAACGGTCGTCGTTGACGATCACGTTGTTGTCGACCCTGCAGCTGTATTCCACCGAGCATGATGGCGAGAACGACGTCATTTCCGATGCTTGGGACAGCACGAGATTGAAATCGCAGTTGCCGTCCGTGGATTGGTCGAATATGGCTCCGGCGCGTGGCCATCCGTGTTCGTCGTTGAGGATGCGGAACGCCGCGTTGCCGAATTCGTCGGCCGAACCGACGTTTCCTTTGGTTGCGATGCAGTAATGGTATTGCGTCACCGGTTTGCCGCTGTTTTGCGCGGTTTCCTGCGCTTTGTTCAGAATCGCGGTTTTCTCGTCGTCGCCCAGTGCCGCCGATTGCGCGCTCACCGCTTTGGCGACGGCCTGCTCTTCCTGCGATTGTTTGGTTTCCGGTTTGGTTTTTTTGGCCGTCTTATGCTGATTGGTTTTGGCTGTTTTCTTGGCTGGCTTCTTGGCCGACGTCGAATGCGTGGCTTGTGCCGTCGTCTGCGTGTTCGGCGTCATGCGGACCAGCAGTGCGTGCACGCTGCAGGACGTCATCGATGCGATCAGCAGGAACAGCACGAGCACCAGCACGGCGGCCCTGCGGATGCGAAACGCCTCAAGCCGTTCCCGTTGGCCCATTGTGGCGTCGGCTTTCGGATCGAGCGCACGTATGATACGACGAATCCGCTTCAATCCAGCCTCCCGATATGGTGATGTTTCTCTCTTCGGCAACAGTACCAGTCTCAGTCAACATGCCGAAGCCGCCGACCGCCATGCATACCACCTATGCGTAAGGCCCGCGATTCCGGAGGGAATCACGGGCCTTACCAGCATGCCAGACGAATGCCGGCAATCGTCAAAGTAATGCTCAGGCGAACAGCACCTTGAACAGGAACGCGCCGACGATAGCGCCTGCGATCGGGGCCACGACCGGAATCCAGGCCTCGCCCCAGCGGGAATCGCCCTTGTTCGGAATCGGCAGGATGGCGTGCAGGAGGCGCGGCATGAGGTCGCGGGCAGGGTTCAGGCCAGGGCCGGTCGGGCCGCCCATGGAGGTCACGAGGCCCCACACGATGAAGCCGACGACGATGGATGCGGCGGCCGGGTTCGCCTTGCCCCACGGCAGGGACAGGCAGCACAGGGCGCCGAGCACCAGCATGAAGGTGCCGAAGAACTCGTTGAGGAAGTAGTTCACGCGGTCGTTGTGCGCGTCGGTGGTGCAGAAGGTGCCGAGGATGGCTTCGGCATCGTCGGTGTCCTTGTAGTGCGGCAGGTAGGTGACGTACACGATGAGCTGGCCCGCCACTGCGCCGAGCAGCTGGGCGATGATGTACGGCAGGACCTCGTTCCACGGGAACATGCCGTTGACGGCCTGCGCGAGGGTCATGGCCGGGTTGATGTGGGCGCCGGAGACGCCGCCGAACATCAGGACCGGGAACATGACGCCGAAGCCGTAGCCCATGGCGATGTTCAGCCAGCCGGCATGGTAGCCCTTGGTGTTTTTCAGTTCCGCGTTGGCGACAGCGCCGTTGCCGAAGACCATCAGCACGGCGGTGCCGACGAATTCCGCGGCAAGCTTGGTGAAGAGTGTGTATTCCACTGCAGTTTCCTCTATTGCTTCTTCTCTAACGATTCTTACGATTCGTGCGATTCGAGATGAATTGCGATTCCGCTCTGGGCGGACAACAGCGCACTACCTTACTCCGTACGGAGGAAGTAACGCGGCTTTGGGTGGACACATGTCCGAAATACGAAAAAGACCCAAGCCATTGGCTTGGGTCTTGTCTGTGCCCCCTCAGGGATTCGAACCCTGGACACGCTGATTAAGAGTCAGCTGCTCTAACCAACTGAGCTAAAGGGGCGTTGGTCTTGGCGAGGTTTTTGTTCTCGCTGAGCACATGGAGTAAATATACTCAGAATCGGAAAGAACGCAACCCTCGGCGTGTCGCAATCATAAAACCGCTATTTTCCAACGTTTTCAGCAAATCGCCATCTATGGTGCACATCGCGTCATACGACGAAAAATGCGGCGCGATGGCGCCATAAAATCCAAGTAATCACATTTTCTTCACATTCTGGCGCAATGCAACCACTCCGACAGTCAACGGCACGAACTTTTCCATCACACATTTCCACCGCAGCGAGCCGAATAGCACGCATCATCGTCGAGCCCGTCGGCGCGCCAGAGGCCCTTTATAATAAGGACCATGGCGCGTCACAGGAGTATATGACGCGCATCAAGAAGGAGAAGAAAGGCTTACCTATGGCATGCCCAAATTGCGGTCAGCCGACCATCGAAGGCGCTAAATTCTGCGCCTCGTGCGGCTCACCGCTCACCCAAACGACCGCGGCGGCACCGCAAGCGCCGGCCGCGCCGGAATCCGATGACGGCACCATGCTGTCTTCCGCGCCGCACATGGCACCGGCCCCGCAGATGCCGACCGCTGCCGTCCCGCTGCCCAATAGCGCCGCACCGGCAGCTCCGCAAACCACCGTCCCGCAGCCCACCACACCGCAACCGGCGGCGCAAGCACAGCCGACCGCTCAGGCGCAGGCAACGCAACCGGTGGCACCACAGGCCGCGCCGACGCAGCAGTTCCAGTACGCGCCATCCCCGGCCCCGCAGCCGGCAGCAGCGCCGCAGCCAAGCCAGCCGACCCAGCAAATCGCCCGTCCGGCGGCCGATCCCACCATCACCGCGTTGACCACACCGCAGTCCATGAAGACCATGGGCGCCAGCCTCGGCATCGGTCTCGGCGCGAGCGTGGTGTTCGCGCTGCTCGCATCGATCGTCTTCTTCATGGGCAATGCCGCGGCCAGCAACGGGCTTGCCGGCATTCCGGGCTTTTCCGACACCGCCTCCTTCCTGGGCAACAACGGTGTGTCCGGCTCCGGCCCGAATTTCTTCCAGATTCTCTTCACCGTGATGACGCTCGGCGTTGGCGGTTCGCTGAATCTCAAAACCAGCTCCCAGGGCTTCTCGCTGAGCAATCTCGGCATTGACGCCTCGCACGTCAGCGTGACGCTGCCGGTCGGACTGCCCGGCGTGGCATTGGCGATCGGCGCCGCGTTCGGCGCATACATGCTGGCACGCAGGTTCGCGCTTCGTTTCAAGTGGACGGGCGTCATCAGCTCGCTGATCGTCGGCGTGCTGTCCGGCCTGGTGCTGCTGGTCTTCGCCGCCATCTTCCCGGTGACGGTGGGTGGTTCCTACAGCGACTATTCCGCTTCCGCGTCGCTTTCCGGCGTGTCCTTCCGCACGTTCTGCATGGCGTTCCTGCTGTCGGCGGCCGGTGCGCTGGCCGGCTACGCGTTGGCACAGTATGCGGGCGATTCGGGTAACGTCTTCTCCGCCGCTTGGCGTTGGGCGCATCGCGCTCGTGGCTTCGTGCGCACGCTGGTCGAATCGTTTGCGATCTACGGCGTGCTGTTCCTGGTGCTTGGCCTGGTGGCGACGATCGCCATGTCCGCCGCGAACCATCTCGGCGCAGGCGGTCTGCTGCTGGTTCCGCTGCTGTTCCCGGCTCTACCGCTTATGCTGATTTCGCTGTCCTCGTTCGGCGGCATCGCCTTCTCGACGTCCAGCTACAGCGTCCATACGATCACGTTGTTCAACGTGTCCTCCCTCAGCCACTATGGCTGGATTCTGTGGATCTGCTTCGTGCTGTTCCTGCTTGCCACGTTCTATATCGCGCTGCGTGAGACCGCGCGCAATATGTACGACCCGTATTACGCGGGCTGGCAGCATACGTGGAAGGCTCCGGTGGCCGCGATGGTGTTCTGGCTGGCCGCGGAGTTCCTGTTCACTTATTTCGCGGCGGGATACGCCTCGTCCAGCATGTCGATGACGACCCCGATGTGGTATTTCCTCGTCGCCGGCATCTGGGCGTTCCTAATCGAGGTGGCCGCGATGACGTTCGGTCCGACGCTGGTGGCGTCCCTGCCGGGCATGTGGCGGATCATCGTCGGTGGCACCGTGCAGCAGACCCCGCAGAACGTGGTCGATTACGTCAAGTCCTGCGATCCGTCCTACGGCATGAAGAAGACCTCTGCCACGGCGAGCGGCACGACCGCAACAGCGACCATGCCGACGGCTTCGGCTGCCGCACAGCCGGCCAATCCAACTACTCCGGCAGCTCCGGCCGCATCGGTCCCCCAGCCCGCGACGCCGGCTGCGCCGATGCCCGCGCCCACCGCTCCTACCGCAACACCTGTTTCACAGGCCGTTCCACAACCGGTCGCCCCGACGTCCATGCCCAATACGACAACGGGCAACACGGCAACGGGTGCGGTGCCGCTGCCGCAATCGCCAGCAGGCACGGCTTCTATGCCGGTCGCAGCTCCGGGGGCAGGTCAGCCGCTCGACCCAAAAACTAAGAAGACGATCCTTATCAGCGGCATCGTAATCGGTGCCCTGATTGTGTTGGGCATTGTCTACGGTGTGCTCAACTCGACCGTCTTCAGCGCGAAATCCGTGGCGCAAAGCTATCTGACGGCGATTGCCGACGGCAAGTATGACAAGGCCAATGGCATCGCCGATCCGCAGGTGGACAAGGACCAGCTCAAGCTGCTGTCCGACACCGTAGCGAAGGCCGACAACGCCACGATCGCCAACCCGCATATCGATAGTGTCAAAACCGTCGAAGGCGTGGCCAAGGTCAACGTGACGTATTCGCTGAACGGCAAGAACGTCAACGATTCGCTCACCATCAACAAGGACGGGTCGAAGTTCCTGCTGTTCCCGAATTGGAAGATCTCGAGCCCACTGCTCAAGACCATCACCGTGTCGGTGCCCAATGCCGTGGAATCGTTGTCCGTCAACGGTGTTGACGTGACCGCGAAGAATGCGGAGAAGTCGGACAGCGGCACGTGGACGCTGCGCGTCTACCCGGGTTCGTACAAGGTGTCGATCGGCAAGTCGGGGTATGTCACCAGCGGCATCACCATGGTGCGCACGAACGCGGACTCCGATGCCGCCGATCTCAAGATCATGCCTACGGCCAAGCTTAAGGAGGACTTGAGCAAGGCCGTGAACGCCAAGCTGGACGAATGCGCGAAGTCCACCGACTACGCGCCGGAAGGCTGCCCGTTCGGCTTCGACCTGTACGACGAGGACTACTACCGCAACTTCGCGTGGTCCATCAGCGTCTATCCGAAGCTGTCCGACATCGATCTCGATTACGGCACGTTCTCCACCCGGCAGGGCAAGGCGAAGTGCACGTATGAAGAGAAGAATTTCGACGATTCGTGGGAGTCTCAGGACGACAGCACCCACTTCACCGTCAACGGCAGCTTCAGCATCAGGGATGGCAAGCTCAGCGTCACGATTGACGATGAGGACTGATGCCGGCTAAAGAGCGGATATAGGAAAATCCCCCGCACCAATCGGTACGGGGGATTTTCGATGCTTAAGCTCAGACGTGTTTCAGCCTGAAGTCATTCACCGCCGGTCCGTAAGGACGTCGAGCGGTGAATGGGGCGAAATCACTCAGCGACGACCTTCACGAAGAAGTTGGCGGTGATTTCCGGGTGCAGGGCGACGGTTGCCGGGAAGTCACCGGTGGTCTTGATCGGCTCAACGGTGATGTTCTTCGGGTTGACCTCAACCTTGGAGGAGAGCGCGATGGCGATCTTCTCTGCGGAGATGCCGCCGAACAGCTTGCCGGACTCGGAGACCTTGGCAGCGATTTCGACGGTGGAACCCTCGATGATTTCCTTGGCGGCAACAGCCTCTTCGCGGGTGGCGACGGCCTTGGCCAGACGAGCGCGCTTCATGGCCTCGATCTGGGCGGCGGCACCCTTGGACCAAGCGAAAGCCAGGCCCTGCGGGAACAGGTAGTTGCGGGCGTAGCCGGACTTGACGGCCACGACGTCACCCGGGTGACCCAGGTGGTTGACGGACTTGGTGAGAATAACCTTAGTTTCAGCCATTGTTCAAACCTCTCTAAGATCAGCGGCCGGACGTGGCGTACGGCAGCAGGGCCATCTCGCGGGCGTTCTTGATAGCCTTGGAGATCTCGCGCTGCTCCTGCACGGTGACACCGGTGATACGACGGGAACGAATCTTGCCGCGATCGGAGATGAACTTACGCAGCAGGGCGACGTCCTTGTAATCGATCTCGGTGACCTTGGCGGCCTTCAGTGGATTCGGCTTCTTCTTAAACGGCTTGACCGGCGGCTGCGGCCTCTTGCGTGACATCTTGATGTTCTCCTTAAAATCTGGAAATACTGCGATTAAGCTGCTTGTTTCGCTGTTCGCCTATGTTGCGGACGGGTTTCGGTCCGTCAGAATTCCGGTTCGTCGCTGTCGCCGCCGAATTCGGAGGAACCTCCGAAGGACTGGGACGCGCCGAAGGAACCGAAGGACGAGCCGGAGTTATCCGAGCTTGACCACGGGTCCGAGGCCGGAGCGGACTGTGCGGGAGCGGCGTTGACCGGAGCGGAGGCTCCACCCTGATATCCGGCGCCGCCAGCATAGCTGGAGCCGCCCTGATATCCGCCGTTGTTGCCGCCGAAACCGCCGTTGTTGTTGGCGTTGTTGTAGCCGCCGCGATTGCCGCTGAAGCCTCCGTTGCCGGACGAGCTTTGACGGGTCACCTGGGCGGTCGCGTAGCGCAGGGACGGGCCGATTTCGTCGACCTGCATCTCGATGACGGTTCGCTGGGAACCGTCCTGCGCCTGGTAGGAACGCTGCTGCAGACGGCCTTGCGCGATGACGCGCATGCCCTTGGACAGACTCTGCGCGCAATGTTCGGCCATGTCGCGCCACGCGGAGCAGCGCAGGAACAGGGCCTGACCGTCTTCGAACTGGTTCGAGTTACGGTTCCAGGTGCGCGGAGTGGAGGCGATCGTAAAGCTGGCGACGGCGGCGCCGCTGCCAATGGTACGAATTTCCGGATCGGCCGTGAGGTTGCCCACCACGGTGATTACAGTTTCACCTGCCATGTCGTTACCTACTTACTTTGCAGCTTAGAAAGCTTGGTTTACTTACTTGCGAAGAATCTTCGTACGGATGACGGATTCGTTCAGGTTCAGCAGACGATCGAGTTCGTCGCTGGTGGCCGGCTCAGCGGAGTAGTTGACCACGACGTAGTTACCTTCGGTCTTGCCGGCGATTTCGTAGGCAAGCTTGCGACGGCCCCAGATGTCGATGTTCTCGACGGCACCGCCTTCCTTGGTGACAGTTTCCAGATACTGCTCGGTCAGCTTCTTCAGACCGCGCTCATCCAGCTCAGGATCAGCAATGAACATCAGTTCGTACTTATGCGCAGACATCACCCACCTCCTTCGGACTATCGGCCATGGACCTTCCATGGCAGGAGTGTGTATGCGTGCTGCCTTCAGGCATCGATAAGTCGCAATGAACATATGGATACGATTGATGGCAACTTGTATAGGCTACCCCGACGCCGCGACGTATCGAAACGGCGTCTGCCGGGCGCGAAATCACGTGCGGAGGCAAGCAAAAAGCCCCGCTCGCAAGCGGGGCTTAATCGCAAAAAAATCGTAATAAATCCTGAAATATCACGAGAGCCGTATGGCAATCGCACGAAATATCAGGCGTAGATGTTACGCGGACGCATGTCTTCGGGCAGGCCGTTGAGCAGCGTAGAAACGGAGCCGGATTCGAACACGGAGCGGATGCCAGCGGCCAGCAGCGGGGCCACGGACAGGACGGTCATGTTCGGCAGGCGCTTCTCTTCGGACACCGGAACGGTGTCGGTGAGGACGATTTCGCGTGCGCCGCAGTTCTTCAGGCGTTCCACGGCCGGGCCGGACAGCAGGCCATGGGTGGCGACGAGCGTCACGGACTTCGCGCCGGCGTTGTTCAGCGTGCGCACGGCCTCGCAGATGGTGCCGGCGGTGTCGATCATGTCGTCGACGACCACGCAGTCGCGTCCCTTCACGTCGCCGATGATGCCGTGTGCCTCGGCATGGTTCGGGCGCGTGGTGTCACGGGTCTTGTGGATGAAGGCGAGCGGCAGTCCGCCGAGCTTGGCGGCCCACTGTTCGGAAACCTTGATGCGGCCGGCGTCCGGGGACACGATGGTGGTGTTCTCCAGCGGCATGCTGTTGCGCACGTAGTCAAGCAGGATCGGCATGGCGGTGAGATGGTCGACCGGGCCGTCGAAGAAGCCCTGCTCCTGGGCTGCGTGCAGGTCGACCGTCATGATGCGGTCGGCGCCGGCGGAACGGAACAGGTCGAACATGAGGCGTGCGGTGATGGGCTCGCGGCCCTGATGCTTCTTGTCCTGACGGGAGTAGCCGAGGAATGGCGCGACCACGGTGATGGAACGTGCGGAGGCGCGCTTCATGGCGTCCACCATGATGAGCTGCTCCATGATCCACTTGTTGATCGGCTCGGTGTGGGCCTGCATCACGAAGGCGTCGGCGCCACGGACGGGCTCGGTGTAGCGCACGTACATCTCGCCGTTGGCAAAATCGTATGCGGTGGTCTCAAGTACGTCGGTTCCCAGGTATTTTGCGGTTTCCTGAGCCTGCTCGGGGTACGCGCGACCCGTCACCAGAGCCAGTTTCTTATCCGGAGTGCCTTCGAGAATCGCCGACATGCTTGCCTTCCCAATTGTTCGATATGTGAAAATAAGCCAAACTCCAATATAACAATGCGGGTGCCCACGGCACGCGGCCGTTGCGGAAGCGTTTCACCATACCGCTCCAAACTGCCGTCGGCAACATCAAAAAATCCCCAAACCATCGACGCAGAAGGCACATACCAACGCCAATGGTTTGGGGAAAATCAGATTACGGGCTGCCGGACCATTCGGCAGACGCGGACTATTCGGCGGACGCGAACGCCTCGCGGATCTGCGCCGCGTTGCCGTAGGACGCCTGCGCGCCGCAGCCGGTGGCCGCGTACGCCGAAACGTACGAGGCGAGTTCGGCGGCTTCGGACAGCGCCAGTCCGGATGCCAGGCCGGCCAGCACGGTGCCCATGAAGGAATCGCCGCAGCCGGTGGTGTCGACGGCCTTGACGCGTACCGGGGCGATGCGCTGGACACGGTGTTCCGGATCGTCCGCGGTGCCGTCGAGTACCACGGAACCGTCGCCGCCAAGCGTCACGATCGCCTGTTCGAAGCCGAATCCGCGCAGTTCGTCAAGCGCGTGCCACCAGTCGAACGAATCCCAATCGTCGTTCTCCGGCTCGTCGATGCCGAGCAGTTGCGCCATTTCATGCTCGTTGACGAGCAGGATGTCGGATGCTTCGATCAGTTCCGCCGGCAGGGACGGGGTGAACGGCGAGTCGTTGAGCAGCACCTTCACGCCCGCTTCATGGCACATGCGTGCGGCCGCGGTGACGGTTTCGATGGGGCTTTCCAGGCACAGGCCGAGCACTGTGGAGTGGGTCAGCGCGTCACGCACGGATTCGACGTAGTCGACGGTCACCTGCGCGTTGGAGCCGGGCGAGTACACGATGGTGTTCTCGCCGTGCGCGTCCACGGTGATGACGGTGGTGCCGGACGGGCCGAGCACGCGGCGCACGTGCGTGGTGTTGACGCCCGCTTCGCCGAGCGCTCCGAGCAGGAAGTCGGCGTTGTTGTCGGAGCCGACCGCGCCGAACATCTGCACGGTGGCGCCGATGCGTGCGGCCGCCGCGGCCTGGTTGCCGGATTTGCCGCCGGGCAGCAGCTGCAGCGGGCCGCCGGTGATGGTCTCGCCCGGCCCGGGCAGTCGCTGTGCGGTGACGGTGTAGTCCGCGTTCATGGAACCGATCACGGACACAGTGCCGTGGATACGATCCAATGCGGAGAGAATTTCGGTTGCGCTCATGATCGCTTTCCTTTCTTGCGATTATTGCGATTGCCGTCGGTCACTTGGCCGGCCACTCAGTCGGTCACCCGGCGTTGGCGGCGAGGCCGGAGATGCGGGTCATGAATTCGTTGAGGAACCTCGGCACGTCCACGCCGACGGCGACCTTCATGGTCTTGACCGGGTCGTTGAGCCGGGTTTCGTCGCCGATGGTGCGTCCGCGGGTCGGGCCGTCCACGTCGACCTTCATGTTGATGTCGAGCGTGGTGACGAGCGTCGGGTCGACGGCGACGCCGACGGCGAGCGGATCGTGCAGGCCGCAGCCGCCGAGGTGCGGCGAGGTGGTCTCGTAGGCCTTGATGTAGAAGTCGGTCATGTCGGCGAGGAACGCACCGGCCTTGGTGCCCAGGTCGCGCCACCGCTGGGTTTCCTTATAAGTGAGCAGGGTCTGCAGGGTCACGTCGAGGCCGATCATGGTGGTCGGGGTGCCGGAGCGGAACAGGTAGTCGGCGGCTTCCGGATCCTGCGAGATGTTGGCTTCCATACATGCGTTGCAGTTGCCCGGCACGGTCAGTGCGCCGCCCATGAGCACCACGCGGCCGATCTCGTCCTTGATTTCCGGAGCCTTCTTCAGAGCGGCTTCGATGTTGGTCATCGGGCCGGTCGGCACGTAAACGAGATCCTTGCCGTAGGTCTTCACCGCATCGATGATGAAGTCGACCGCGGATTCGGTTTCGACGGAACGGTTGGAATCGGGGATGTCCACGTCGCCGATGCCGTTGTCGCCGTGGATGAACGCGGAGATCGGCAGCACTTCGAAGTGGTCGGTGGTGCTGGAGTGCGACAGGCCTTGATACACCTTGACTTCCGGATGGCCGAGCAGGTCGGTCACGGCGAGCGCGTTGCGTACGCCCTGTTCCACGAGCACGTTGCCGTAGGTGCCGGTGATGCCGATGAGTTCGACTTCCGGGCTGCCCAGCGCGTAGGAGATGGCGAGCGCGTCGTCGACGCCGGTATCGAGATCAAGAATGAGCTTCTTCATGATTGCGCCTTCCTCGTTGATTGGCTGTGACGGCCGTTTGCGTCCGCGCGGCTGCCGCCTTTGTTGTGTTCTTTTTTTGTGCGATGTTTTATGCGATTGTTGTGTGGCGTTGAGTACGGTCTCTGTATCACCTCACAACATTATGATAAAACGTTTTATCTAGATTTCCAAATCATCCTTTCGACGTGCGTGTCGCGGCGGAAAAACGCCCCTTTCTCCGATACGCGCCCCACGTTACACGCGCAATACGCATTACACGCATCGCACGCGCTATGCGCGTTATGCGCAAGCGGCCTGCACCAGTTTCGGCGTCAACACCTTCACCTGCGGCGAGGCGAGCCACGGACGGCCCGCACCGGAATCGCCATCGCCACGCACCACGGCGTCGATTCGACTGCCCAGCATGCCCCAGCCGGCGGCGGCCAAATCGACCACGCTCTGTTCGACGGTGGTCATGCGCAAACCCAATCCGAATCGTCTGAGAATGTTGTCGTAGCCGATCACCTGCATGTCTTCGGTGACGTGCAGCCCGCGTTCCGCCATACGCTGACGGAAGCCGAGCGCCATCACGTCGTTGCAGCAGAACACGGCGGTGGCACCGCCGTCGATGATCCGGTCGGCAGCATGATAGCCGCCGTCGAAACGGTAATCGCCGGACACGCACAACGCGGGATCGAACCGCTCCCCCGCCTGCTCGATCGCATCCACGAAACCACGGCGACGGTCGGCCGCGCTCGATTCGGCCACATCGCCGGTCACGATGCCGATGCGCTTATGCCCGCCTTCCAGCAGGTACTGGGCCGCAAGCCGACCGCCGAGATAGTTGTCGAAGCCGACCGCGTCACACCAACCGCATTGCGTCAGTCGGTCGATGAGCACCACCGGGCAGGTGACACGCTCCACGTCCTCACGCAACGCGGCGCCGGCACCGGCCGCGCAGGATTCGCGCGCGGGAATCAGCAGCACGCCATCCACCCCACGTGACGTCAGCCTGCGCAGCAAAGCCTGTTCCGACTCACGCGAATCATCCGAATTGGCCACAATCAGCGAATACCCCTGCGCCGCACACTCATCCTCCACGCATTTGGCGAGCGCCGCGAAAAACAAGTTCTCAATATCAGGCACAATCAACGCCACCAACTGGGATTGCTTGGTCACCAAGCTTCGCGCGCTCTGATTCGGCACATAATTCAGTTTCTTCGCCGCATCGGCAATGACCCTGCGCTTCTCCTCGGACACGCGAGCAGGACGATTATTCAACACCAGCGAAACCGTCGTCACAGACACCCCTGCGGCAGCGGCCACATCCTTCAGCGTCGCACGATACGCCATCCAAACCCCCTTAAAACGTTTATCCCTCCAGCATAAATACCACGCAAACCTGACGCGCCCAGCATCGCAATAACAAACAAATTCCTTTCACAGCAAAATAATCCACACTATTTCCACCGGTAAATCGTTTTTCGAAAGTGTTTTTGCACACTCGCAACGTTTGTCCAAAATGAGAGCCGCACAAGAAAAAAGGAACCAGCAATGCGGCCAACCACGCAGAAAAACAATGCGAGACCGCGCAAAACCATCGTCATCGTCGCAGTGATCGCAGTGGTCGCCATCGCACCCACCAAACGCTATGAGAGGTCGAGATCTCCGTCCGCGTAGAAACTCCATCAGGTTGAGATGCCTTACGCCGTCACGTTGCATTGGCAGCTGGTCCAAACTGAACAGGTATTTCGGATACCCGTCAGCCAGCTTCGTGAACGGACGGAATTCACGCTCCTCAACATTAGGATCCTGCACACTCATCGACACCTGCACATAGGCGTACCGTTCCCGCTTACGCACAATGAAGTCGCACTCCAGCTTACCAATAATGCCCACGCTCACCTCGTAGCCTTTCGACCTCAAATGCACGTACAGCGCATTTTCCAAGGCTGGTCCGTAACTCATTCGCGTACCAGCGTTACGCGCGAATCGTATGCCAGGATCCGCAAGATAATACTTCTCCCCTCCTCTCAACGACCTGCGCGAACGCAAATCGAATCGCGGGCATTTGTAGAGGACCTTCGCACTCTCCAACAGCCGGACATAGTTCGCAAGAGTCTCACGTTTGACCGTCACGCCTTCGCCATGTTTCATATAGTCGACGATCCCCGACAGATTCGTGGGAGCTGCATAGTTGTTGATGAGATAGTCCTGCACACGCTGGAAGGTATCGCGGTGACGCACCACTTTGCGTGCGCCTATGTCTTTGCTGAAGATCTGCCCTATGACCTACCACAACCAAGAACCTAACCCACGAAAACAGCAGAAGCCCCTCAACTCTTCAATTCCACTACAAAGGTCACATCACGGCATACGCACGCCGACGCGCGTATGCGTGCACGACTCCAGCAACGAGCCGTACCCGCCGTTAGATGGCAGGCTTCAGTATCGTGACGCCATGCGTTAGCGTCACCATGCAACGATAGGAACACACTATTCAATAGTGCATCATGAAAGCGTGACGTTGCCCTTGCGCAGGTGCCGTAAGACTCCGCGGACAAAGCAATGAGGCTTCCCCGTGAGAAGGGAAGCCTCATATTCCATTCATTCTATTCAGCGATGATGACGCCGAATCACCGATCATCCTTTGGGAACAACGCGTCGAAGGCATG
>NZ_JAHOJD010000009.1:0-101232 GCF_019129655.1 Bifidobacterium sp. MSK.17.10
GAGGTGCGCATGATAACTGTAGTCATGGCTCCAAGTGTCTCATGGGCTTGAGACCGGGGCTGGATATTCCTTGCTCTTCGCAGGAATGCGGGTTGTGATCAGGGATATGGGGTGGCTGGCCACCAAGGTTGAGACCAATGCATTGGGTAATGATATGTCGAGCGGTTCCGGCGTTTCGCTGTTGGGCCGTGATTGCGATGCCTTGTTCTTCGATAATCTGTGTCACGTTGGCCCTGTGGATCCAGTTCGCGCCGCAGTAAGTGCCTGACGTTTCACCAAGAAAACGTCCGCAGCCCCCTACCCTTGTGGCATGATTGGTGGCGGTGAAATCAATGACGAGTCCGGCGAAACGTCGCCAGTCCCGACACGCGGATTTATTTGGCGAAAGACATCTTTAATGAGCCGCAAGCGCTAGGCCAACACTTGCGGCTCACATTATAGATAAAACTAGTCCGGCTTTACCAGACAGATTTGGTTATCTAATTATTGTTATTACTCTTTATGGGAGGATAGCCATAATATACGGAACCGTAATGCGGTGAAGAAGTATTGTACTTTAACAACGTGTATGATTCTGCCTCGCCAACTTTTGTAATACTTTTTGCTAGACTGACTGGTGTATTGATGGCTCCAGCGTCAACTTTACTGCTGCCACTAGCAATTGAATTCCAAATTTTTGAAGCGAAAGTAGAACAGTTGTTAAGATAGCCCCATTTATCGTTATTTTTAATATTAGAATTCACTGTATTTAAATCAATTTGCCTTAAGGGTAATTGAATGGAAACATTCTGAAGATTAATACCATTGGAATTAAGCTTCGAATCAAGATTGAGCCACAGACCCTTATGTTCTCTACTGACATCTACAGATTCATCCCAAGTGCTTGCTGTTATAGATTTACCATCAGCAACGTTAATCCCAGCAATGTTTGCCGTAGAACCAGACAGGTTTGTGATCATAAGCCAAGAATGACCGAGATTCGTGAAACTAGATGATGAGCCGGATCCTGTAGTGGAATAAATCCGCAGTAAAGCTACAGCCTCTGCAGCGCGCGTTTTGTAATTAGCGCCCCGAGAAGGAGATGAGATAATTCTCAGATCTTCGTTATCTGTGGCTTTCTTGAGATCTTCCAGAGAAGCATTAGACGGAAAGCTAGATAGGATAGGACTCCTATAGGGAGTTTCGATAGATTCTGCTGCCGACGCATTTACTGTCACAGTTCCAGCCAATATTACAGATACTAGAGCAGTGACAATTTGTTTGAGTTTCTTCATTTATTTCTCTTTTTTGTCAGAAATAAAATAGTTTCGACAGCACCAGCAGCGACAAGGAAGGGAACCGCTCGTAAAAAATAAAGATATGAAGGAAAGCTAGACACGTATTCTGGATGCAGGTAGTCAAAAATAAAGCCGCTTACTGTGCGTAGGAGTCCGGCACACACTAGGAGACCTGCAAGAATGTGGCAAATTCGGCGCATATTGACTCGATTCTCGAACTGCGGAGGAATGAGCCCTATTGTAACTTGCTGGAGAGGCCAGGCTCAGTTCAAGGAACAGAAAAAGTGATATGAGCTGATTTTTGTTCCGCATTCCCCTAACTCGATGGGAGATGATGGGATTATGGCAAAGGGCACTTGATACGCGGGCGAGTTCAAGGTGAAGGCAGTCCGGTTGCGTGGGCCGCGTGTCGTTCTGCCTGTTGTCCGACGCGGAGGCGTACTGCCGGGCGAATGCTTCTGGGCGCCACCCATGCGGAACATCATGAAACCACAGGGGGGATTGCACTTTTCCACGCCGGTCGGCGAAGACGTTGAGCGCCGGCAGAACGGTGGAATGTCACCGGATTATTCTTGGGTGCCTGTAGGTGCCTCGTGGAAGACGAGGGTAATCGGCAGGTTTCCCAAAAATTGAAAGCCTTGGAACAAAGCCAAAAACAGCTGACCACGATTATCATCGGAGGTGCGCATGATGATGGTAGTCATGGTCCCAAGTGTCTCATGGGCTTGAGACCGGCGATGGTGCGATTGCGGGAATGGCGCAGAGAGCCGTGGGCTGGCCGCGGCCGATAGCCGGGCTATAACGTGGAACGTCATACGAATTGGCTCACTATGATCAGCGCACCAGCAGCGACAACCATGGGTGGCTCCTGCTCTGTATTTTGATGCTCCTATACATTGTCAAGCGTTTGGACCCGTTGTTTGGGTTCGGGCAGGTTCTGTGCTCCGCGTTCGATTTCGCTGATGCGGCTCGACGGCACGGTCGGCGACTCATACGACAACGCCATGGCCGAATCCGCCGACGGTGCATACGAGACCGAGCTGGTGTGGCGGCGCAAGCCATTCGCCGACCTGGCCGAGCTGGAATTGGCGACGTTCCGGTGGGTCTCGTAGTGGAACTCGAAGCGTCTCCACCAGTCGCTGGGCTACAGGGCACCGGAACAGATCGAAACCGAGTATTATGCAGACCAAGCGGTACAAGCCGCCTCATTATGAAGGCGGAACAAAATCAGTTCATATCAGTCCGAATCCGTCAACAGTACATACGAGACCGAGTTCGTCTGGTGCGACGTAAGACAGTCTTACTATATGGGTGAGAATCAGCCCGTTTTACATGTCGCTGAGCTAATATACGCAAATTAGCGATTAAGCTTTTCAATGTCTTTAGTGACTTTGCTGGGGGGAAGGATGGCTCGCTCGTCAAAGTAGGCAATGGGGTTCTTGGAGTCGTTGCGTTCGAGGGTTTTGCCGATCCAATTGTCGTAGTCGCCGTGAATCGGCTTGCCGATAAAGCCCATGCGCATATCATCGCGCTTGATGATGCCGTTGATCTTGGCGACGCACGCCACCACGTTGTCGGGGGTCAGGATGATGCCTATATCACAGCGGACCGCCCGGCCGGGTTCGAGCCGCCACCAGCTGTTGCCGGAGCGCCAGATTTCCTCGAAGTTGCCTTCCATCTTGGGATCCCATCCCACCAGATGCCGAGTGCCGCCCTCTGGCAGGTCCTCGACCCAGCCAAGTTCCCTGCGGGGGCCAAGTTTCATCGTCACAATTTCAGTCATACCTTATATCTTACAACCTTGTGATTCTGCCATCTTGGAAAGAAGATGGCAGAATCACAAGGCAACAATTCTCTGCTGCCGTGATACTCGTCGTGTGGGAATCCGAGCCGGACCGGGATATGTCGAATCACTTACCTCATGTCCAAGGTATCTTATATAAAAGATAAAATGCATACAAGATAAAATGCAACTGAATAAGGAAAACACCCGGATCGAGACGAAAGGACTGGTCATGGTCGCTATGAAGCAGGAGAAGATCGGCACTCGGAATGGTGCTTCCACGGTCCACGACGTGATGTCCCTCGCGATGGATTTGACTGATGTGCGTTCAAGTGTACGAGGTCGGGGCCGATATGTTCCTACGGGATATGTCGGGTATGACCAGCGAGTCAAAGGGCTTGCACTGGGGAAACTCTCCATTATCGGAAGCAGGGCTGGAGAAGGACATGACGTGTTATCGCTCGACATTGCTCGACATGCCGCCGCGGCCGATGTGCCTTCCTGTTTTTTCTGCCCCGACAAGTCCGCGATCGAAATAGGCAGACGAATCATGTCGGCAGAGGCGGGTGTGCCAATGGAGACTTTGTTTTCCGGTAACGATTTGGACGAGGGAGAATCCGTTCTATGTGACGCGGCCTATTCGCTATGTGAACGCATGCCTTTGTATATCAAGGCGGGGCGGTCCATGGATGCCGATTGCATCGCGGAGACCTGCCGTGGATTAAAACAAACCTCAGGACTGAAGCTCGTGGTGGTCGATGGGCTCCCCTCCATCGTTGATCACGTGGACGACGAACCTAGGGTTTTGGAACAGTTCTCCAAGCTGGCCCGAGACCGTGACGTGGCCGTGGTGCTCACGGATCTTGCGACGCGGGGACCGCTCAGAAAGCCGGGATTAGGCAATCTGATAAATGGCGAAGCGGAATGCCGATATGCGGACGCCATACTTTTCGTATACCGTCCGGAATTCAAGTGTGCCTGTGGGGGAGACGCCAACAAGGCTGAGCTCATGGTTCTCAAGCATCCATGGATTCAGCCATGTACATTTGAACTCCGTTTCCAGCCCGAATACTCGAGATTCACGAATCACTGACTTCCTCCGGCCCGATGCCCAATTTTGGTAAGTATAAGTGAGTGTCTTTCATAGGAATACGAAACGCGTCGCCGAAACAGTGACTATCAATATCGACCCGATTCGATATTTTGTGAGCATTTGATTTTCTGAGCAGGAAGTCCCCATTCCGTATAGGTTGTGGAAAGACATGGGAAACCAGCCAATGAGACGATACTCTATGAATTCGATGCCATAACGGCGGCTGGTGAAAATCGGAACTTGACTACGGAACGTACCGCGATCCGGATATTGGTTTCATCCAGACGAAAATGACCGGTGCAATCAACGGGGGTCACGGCATCCTCAAGCGCAAGGATGCCGTGACCCCATCCCCTAATGGAGTGGAATGGATTCGGATTCTAGATATTCCAATTGTCTTTTAGAGTTCTCTCAACTGCCGCCTCCACGGCCTTCTTGATGTCCTCATTGGAATCCGTTAACTTTGCATCGAGTGTTTCGTTATACGGATTGGTGATTCGAACCGTAGGCTTTTGATCCGTGCCAAGTCCGCCCCAATACGCTTTATACCAAATTGTGTTGAAGGATCCGGATTCCGGATCGGAAACTACATATCCGTCATCAAATTTAATGTTGAAGAAAAACTCACAAGTGATGATGCGGTCCACATCACTGCTTCCCGGATTTTCCAGCTTAAACGATTGGGCATAATACTGATTGTCGAACGGCTTGTGTCGTTTTGGCCACTCCCAATTGTCCGCAAGCGTTACACTCTTTCCATTTACAGGACTTTCCTCTGCCCATCGTGAAATAAGGTCCGCATGAACTGTCTGTAGCTTGCTGCGGACCGCTTCCGTGTACTTTTCGAATGATTGGCGAACGTTGACAAGTTGCTGCTCAATGCCATTGGCTTGAGAGACGAATTGTGTGATATCGGTGGACGTGTTATCCATTTTCTTCTGCTTTCGTTCCGGGGAATAATTATCAATAAACTGTTGAAGAAGATCAACGGCGCGAGGATCCGCGTCAAGTGAATACTCTCCCAACATTCCAAGCGCGTTTCTGAAAAGCTCATCGTAGTGGACATCGAAAAGATCCTGCCCAACTACAAGACCTCGCGCAGACGGATGATCTTTGAGAACAAACTTATTGAATGGGTGAAGGACAATGACAATAGCCGAATCATTATTGGATTGTTCCGCTGCCCAACTACGATAGTCAGCTAAATCGTTATAGAGACCGGCATCCACTTTATTTTCGATGGCGATGCTGATATCTGGCAAGTCCAAGAGAATGTCTATGCGATTATTCTTGCCTGTAGACGCTTCCGTGGACACGCTGACATCGCTGACATCCATGTCTTCCTTGTGAATTGTCCGCAGCAAAGCCTTGAGCATCAAATCCTTAAGGCCATGCCCTTCGGCAGGGTCGAAAAAATAGGCAAGGACATTGCTGCTGACCGTCTCACGTCGGGGGAAGCCGGCTATACGAAAGATGTTCGGACGCGTTGCCTCTGTGGAGGAAGCGGGCACTTCCGTGAATACCGCTATGGCATCATGCCATGTGTCCGACGCATTTATTCCATTTATCTCATTGATCATTGATATAGCCCCTTTTCTAATAGATAATAATAGACAATTCATTTGGCGGTTTTGAACCGCACCCTGATTGTTGGATGTTGTTAGCCCAACAAACGGGGTGCGGTTTAGTTTTCGTGCGCCGCCGTCTCTCCTTCGGGCTTTGCGAGGATGACGGTGATTTCTGTGTCTTTTTGTTGCGGGTCCAGTGCCAGACCACAGATGATTAAGGCGTCGTCCTGGACCGCTTCCTGCACGATTGTGACCAATGAGGTGACTTTGGCCATACCAATATTGGCGGGAGCCCCAATGTTGATCAGCGCCCTATCGCAGCATGACGGGTTGATCCCTTGCGCGGCGAGCGCGTCCGAGAATGCCTTGCTCGGATCATCTCCGGCATTGAACCGTATGATGCGTATGGCCGCGGACGCGCAGATGGAAATGACGTCCGAACAATCAATGTGAATGTAACTGTTCGAGTCGGTAAGCGATGTAACGATCGCCGCGGTCTGTTTCAGCGCGGTTTCGGCACTGATGCCGGGAGGCGGGATGAGATGGGCGGCCGGAGTCGCTTCGACGTCGGCAAGGGGAGCTGTGGAAATAGTCAGCTCCGTCTTGCCGTCCTCATTGCGAAACGTGACGATTGAGCGGTCGACATCGATGTCAGAGGTAAGCATTGCTGGTCCTTTCTGTTTTGTCTATTTTCAGTATGTAGAGGGTGAAGTTATTCTCGATCGAAGCCGTCGTCCTGGGGATTCGTGCATGGCAGCTGTGTCGCATAGGCGTGCACGCGTTCATTGAGCCGGTCGCAGCCTTGTTCCATGGTCTTGAACCATGCGTCGTCTATGGTGAAGCCATCCTCTCCGAACAGCGTCAACCGGTATCCGGGGAAAGCTCCCAATGATTCCCTCAGCCATAGCAAGGATCGCTTGGCGGTTAGGAGACGGATCGCCAGATCGGGAGGCAATGGGTCTTCATAGGAAGATTCCGACTGGTGGCGATTGTCGGGGTCAGAATCGTCATATTCCTCTCCGTTGTCGAAAATCAGCCATAGCAGATCGACGGCATCCCAGATCCGCTGATACGCCTCGCACTCGAAGAGCTCGGCGTCGATCTCGTCGCCGTCTTCGTCAAGCACTCGCGTTTTTTCGGAATTGGTACGTTCGACGGAAAACCATGAGACCTGATACCCCTGGCCGTCACGTTCCCCACGCTCCGGGCGCAGTTCCAGCAGGTCCCGCACGTCAATCGCTGTGGAGTCGAACGAACCGACGCAGGCCTCCACGCGCCACCCATCCCAGGCTAGGTCGGACAGCCAGTCGCACACGGTTTGAGCAAGCCTGTCGTTCTGACTGTTCAGCCATCCGTCGGACCGAGGAAGATGACCGGGCATGCGATTGCATGGGTCGATGACCAGATGCCTGCAGCGGAGCCATAATGTTGCCATCGCTAGTACCTCCTATTTTGTATCAAAGGTATCTTGTATATAAGATACCACATAAGCAGGTATGCTTGTAACATCGTTGTATGGGGAGGAACCGAAGTGAACCACATCATCACGCAACACATGGGCGGCAATGCATCCGCCGACGCACATGGCGGGGAGGACCCATGAGACCTGAATCCGATATATCCGGCGATGCTGCAGGTCATGGAGCTGATGGGCAAGCAGCGCATCAACCCAGCGGACGGGAACTACGTGCCCAGCGGATTCAAGGAATACGATAAACGCACCAACGGGTTCGCCCGAAGAACCCTCACGATCATCTCTGGATGGACATTGGCTGATTCGAGGAACCTGCAACTGGACATCGTGCGCCACGCAGCCGTGAGCGGCCTGCCGTCCGCCATCTTCTGCCCTCGATTGTCCGGCTGCGAAATCGCGGTGCGTATCATGTCGGCGGAAACCGACGTGCCGATGAAGGTCCTCCTCGCGGACGGCGGCCTCGATGAGGACGAAAGGGGATTATGCGACGCATTCTGCTCGCTGTGCGAGCATATGCCGCTGTATGTCAATTCGGAACGATCCATTACCCTGGACTCCATCATGGATGCCTGCCGCAGGCTGAAAAGAACCGTGGACCTGAAACTCGTGGCCCTGCATCGCATCGACGTCATCGCCGACAATTCAGGCTGCGAATTGGGCAAGGTGCTGGACAGACTCGCATCATTCGCCGACGAGATCGACATCGCCGTCATCGTGACATCGGAAATGGAACGGGGTCGGGTGCGCATAGACGGCAGAAGACCTCTGCTTTTCCACCTCAGGAATTCGGACTCTGTATGCCAGTACGCGGACACCGTGCTCATAGCTCACCGCCCGGGACTGTACAACGACAAGACGGATCCGAACGAAACCGAACTCATCCTCGCCAAGCACCCATGGCTCTCGCCGTGCACATTCAATCTCATGCTCAAACCGGAATACTCAAAATTCACAGACCAATGACAGGGCCGCGAAGACGCGGATCGCCGGGGGAACCGAAGGATTAAAACCTGCGGCCAGCGATGAAAACGCTTGATGCGCGCTATGTCCGCCACTGCTCCGGGGAACGGCAAACGTTTGGAGTTGCGGTTGGCGGTGTTTCCGGATTATTTTCGGGTGCCTGTAGGTGCCTCGTGGAAAACGAGGGTAATCGGCAGATTTCCCAAGAACGGAAAACCTTGGAATAGAGCCAAAAATGACCACATGTGATTATCGTCAGAGGTGCGCATGATAACTGTAGTCATGGCTCCAAGTGTCTCATGGGCTTGAGACCGGCGTGGATGCCGACGGCACGGATACAGGACGGCGGATTGGTAGACGCGTAGTATTAAGACGGTGTTCGAACGGTCAAGAAAAGAGGAACGAACATGTCGATGAAGGACACGCTGAAGAAAGCCAAGATCACGGCGATGAAAGCCAAGGACAAGGCCAAGCTCAACCCGATCAACCTGACGTTGGCGGACATCCAGAACCTGGAGATCGCCAACGGTCACGAAGCGACCGACGAGGAAGTGCTCAAGGTCATCCAGAAGGGCGTCAAGACCCGTCGTGAGACCGCCAAACTGTACGAAGACAAGGGACTGGCGGACAAGGCCGCTCCCGAAACCGCCGAGGCCGATTTCCTGGAAACCTTCCTGCCGGCGGCCGCCAGCGACGAGGACTACGCCAAAGCCGTCGCCGACGCCGTGGCAGAAGTGAACCCGGTCGGCCCCAAGGACATGGGTCGCGTCGTCAAAGCCGCTCGTGCCGTGCTTGCCGGCAAAACCATCGATGGCGGCAAGCTGGCCGGTCTGGTCAAGGCCGAGCTCAACAAGTAATCGTCTACGAGCAGCGTCTCTTTCCGCGTACGAAAAGCGGGTCCAAACAACAAACGTTTGGACCCGCTTTTCATAAGGAACGCGAATGTGCTGGCTCAACGCTCGTGATGGTCGATATGGTCGGACACCACGTCGCCGATGGTCTGCACGATCTGCACGAGAACGACGCACAGGATCACGGCAACGGTCATCACGTCGTACTGGTAACGCTGGTAGCCGTAACGGATGGCGATATCGCCCAGGCCGCCCGCGCCGACGGTACCGGCCATGGCGGAGAAGCCGAACAGGGTGATGAACGTCAGTGCCGCACCGCGCACCAGCGATGGCAGGCTTTCGAACAGCAGCACCTTGAACACGATCTGCAGGTTGCTGGCACCGAAGCTTTGCGCGGCCTCCACCAGACTGCCGTCCACTTCGGCGAGCGACTGTTCCACCACGCGCGCCACGAACGGAGCCGCGGTGATGACCAGCGGCACGATGGCGCCCGGCACGCCGAGCGAGGTGCCGACAATCAGTCGGGTCAGCGGGATGATGGCCACCAGCAGAATGATGAACGGCACGGAACGCACGATGTTCACGATCCAGCCGAGCACGGTGTTGAGCGGTGCGTTCGGACGGATGCCCTTTTTCGCGGACGTGATGAGCAGCACGCCGACCGGCAGGCCGATCACATATGCCAGCAGCGTCGCCACAGCAGTCATGATGATCGTGTCACGCACGCCTTCGACCAGCAGTTCGCCATAATCGGCGATGAATTGCGAAACCACCTGTCCCATCTCACTTCACCTCTTTCTGGGCGGAATCATCGGCCGCCCCATTCTTCGCGCCATCCGCCGTTTCGTGCGTATGCCGATGGTTCGTCACCTTCGCGTCGGCGATCAAAGTCTTCAGAATGTCACTGTGCGGATCGGCGAACAGCGCTTCCGTATCGCCCATTTCCACAATGCGGCCTCCGTCTATCATGGCCACACGGTCGCAGATGTTGCGTGCCACGGACAGCGAATGCGTGATGACGACCAGCGTCACATTAAGTTCACGGTTGATGCGACGTAGCAGGTCGAGGATCTGCGCCGTCGTGGTGGAGTCGAGCGCGCTGGTGGCCTCATCGCACAGCATGATGGACGGATTGTTGGCCAACGCCCTTGCGATGGCCACGCGCTGCTGCTGGCCGCCGGACAGCTGGCTGGGGTAGCGGTCGGCCAGATCAGCCAGACCGACCAGATCGAGCAGATACCGCGCACGTTCCTCACGCTTGGCTTTCGGCGTGTGGTTGAGTTCCAGCGGGAAGGTCACGTTGCGCAGCACGGTGCGCTGTTGAAACAGGCTGAAGTTCTGGAAGATCATGCCGATTCCGGCGCGCACGTCCGCCAGCTCCTTGCCTTTCACGCCGGTGATGTCTCGTCCGTCGATGAGCACCTTGCCGGAAGTGGGGCGTTCCAGCAGGTTGATGCAACGCACCAATGTCGATTTGCCCGCGCCGGACGAGCCGAGAATGCCGAAGACCTCACCCGAATCGATGGTCAGGTTAATGTCGTGCAGCACCTCATGCGCTTCGGCGCCACTGCCGTAGCTTTTGTGCAGATGGTCGATCTGAATCGTCATAATGTCCTGTTCCTAATCGTGTTCCATAACAAGAATGCCGCAGGGTAGTATACCTGCGGCATTGAACTCCTACTGCCGAAACGGGTCTTAGAAGACCGAAACGACAGCGCCCTTGTAGTTCTTGTTGATGTAGTCACGCACCTCGTCGGACTTCAAAGCCTTCTTGAGCTCCTTGGTCTTGGCGGTGTTCTCATTGCCTTCCTTCACCACGAGGATGTTCTGGTAGGTCTTCGCGGCCAGACCGTCGGCCTTCTCGGTGGCTAGCGTGTCCTTGGTCGGATCGAAGCCGGCCTGGATGGCGTAGTTGCCGTTCAGGGCCGCGATGTCGACATCCTTGATGACGGTCGGCACGACGGCGGCCTCAAGCTCCTTGAACTTCAGGTTCTTCGGATTGGAGGTGATGTCCTTCGGCGTGGCGTTGATGTCCTTCGGATCCTTCAGCTTGATCAGGCCGGCATCCTGCAGCAGCAGAAGCGCGCGGGCCTCGTTGGTGGCATCATTCGGCACGGCCACGGTGGCGCCGTCCTGAAGATCCTTCAGCTCCTTGGTCTTGCCCGGGTACAGGCCGAACGGCTCGAAGTGGATGCCCTCCACGGACACCAGATGCGTGCCCTTCTCCTTGTTGAAGTTGTCGAGGTACGGCTTGTGCTGGAAGTAGTTGGCGTCAACCTCGCCATCCTCGGTGGCGGTGTTCGGCTGCACGTAGTCGGTGAACTCCTTGACGACCAGCTTGTAGCCGTCCTTCTCGACGAGCGGTTTGACCGCCTTGTTCAGAATCTCCGCGTGCGGGGTCGGGGAGGCGGCCACGGTGATGGTCTTGTCGTCCTCCTTGGAGGCGGCACCGTTGGAACCGGAATTGCCGCAGCCTGCCAGGCCGAAGGTCGCGAGCGTGGTGACGGCGAGCAGTGCGCCGAGAATCTTCTTGTTACGCATGGTTGAGTTCCTCTCTCTCAATTTCGCTACACGGCCCGGACGCTTACTGCGGTTGCGGGCCAACGATTGACCAATATAGAGGAACCTGTGACGGCAACACGTCGCGCGCTTATCGGAATTATTTATAAAGGGCGCGAAAACCGCAGGAATATGCGAAAAACAAACTTGTGAATCGTAAATAATCTTGCGGAAACACCGTCATATAACGCCGAAATGCTTAAGCGCGTTGGCTATGCCGGCGTCGTCGACGCTGTCGGTGACGTAATCGGCCGCCGCTTTCGGCTCGTCGGTGGCGTTGCCCATTGCCACGCCGATTCCCGCGAATCGTAGCATGTCCACATCGTTGCCGCCGTCGCCGAATGCGATCGCATTGTCTTTCGTCCAACCGAAATGCTCCAGCATCACCTGCATACCAACCGCCTTGCCTCCATCGGCGGGAATCAGATCGGTGAAAGCGGGATGCCATCTGACGCCGCGCACGTTGCCGCACATGCTGGCGATTTCGGCTTCCATCGTCTCGTCCACATACGGGCTGATTTGGAACGTGGAATGGTTTGCGATGCGTTCGCGCGGATCATGCACGTCGATTTTCGGCGCGGTCTTGCCGAGACTGTTCCACGTGCGTTCCAATGCGGCGTTCGTGCGATTGAAATACCCGTAGTCGCTTTCCGCATAGTTGGCGACCACGTCGGCATGCGTTTCAAGCCAGTCGGTGATCAGCTTCACGTCGGCCTGGTCGATCGGATGCCGGTAGTCGAGACCGTCGCGCGTGGTGCAATACTGGCCGTTAAGTCCCACGATGCCGTCGAACGTGACGGGAATGGTATCAAGCACCACGCCCATGTAGGAGGGTGCGCGGCCCGAACAGATGAACACCTTCACGCCATTGCGCTGCAATGCATGCAACGCGTCGACGGTGGACTGCGGCACCACATGCGTGACGAAACTCGTCAACGTGCCGTCGATGTCGAAAAACGCCGTCTTGATGTCCTGAGCCATGCTGCCTCCATGAAAAACCATGTCAAACCCGGTATCCAGCTTACGAGGATATGTGCGAAAACGTCGTGCACGGCACGGAACACGACCACGAAAATAGGAAAAACGGCCGGATGTGCCTACAATCGTCAACCATGAGCGAACATATCGAAATCACGCCGGAGATCATCGAAATCAGGCACTATCTGCATGCACACCCCGAACGCAGCTTCAAGGAATACGAGACCAGCGCCTACATTGAGAAGCTGCTGCGCGCACACGACATCGAAGTGCTCAACAATCCGCTCGAAACCGGCGTGGTCGGACTGATCCGCGGCGACCAGCCGGGACCACGCATCGCATTGCGCGCCGATATCGATGGTCTGCCCATCCAGGAAGACACCGGTCTGCCGTTCTCATCCGTCAACGACGGCGTGATGCACGGCTGCGGCCACGACCTGCACATGTCGTACATGCTCGGTGCCGCGTTCTGGCTCGCCAAGCGCCGCAAACACATCAAGGGCTCCATCAAACTGCTGTTCCAGCCCGCCGAGGAACTTGGCCTCGGCGCGAAGGCCATGGTCGACGCGGGACTGCTCGCCGACGTATCAGCCGCCATCGGCGCGCACAACAACCCGAACTACGCGCCCGGACAGATCGCCGTCGGCCCCGAACCGATGATGGCCGGCTGCGTGAAATTCCATGTAACCCTGCACGCCACCGGCACACACGCCGGCTATCCGCACAAGGGCACCGGCCCGATCGAGGCGCTCGCCACCATGGTCCTCGCATTGCAGACCATCGTGAGCCGTAACGTCTCGCCGTTCCATCCGCTCGTACTGTCCATCACCGAAATGCACGGCGGCCACGTGTGGAACGTCGTACCCGACAAGGCGAGCTTCCAAGGCACCGTACGATACTTCCACAAGTCCGACGGTGAACTGGTGGAGAAACGCTTCAAGCAACAGGTCCAGTCCATTGCGGCCGGTTACGGCATCACCGCCGACATCGATTGGGACGACTTCCAGAATCCGCTCGTCTCCGATACGGAACTTTCCAAGATAGTCGCCGACAACGTGCGCGATTACGCCCAGCTCGAACCCATCCACCCGTCGATGGCGGGGGAGGACTTCTGCGATTTCATGCCCGTCACCATGCCGGTGTTCGCCTTCATCGGTTCCAACGGCGAGGAAGGCTGCCCGGATTGGCACAGCCCGCATTTCGTCGGTCTTGACGAATCGCTGCAAGCCGGCGTGGAATTCTACGCCAACGCGGCGCTGACGGTGCTCAACGAACTGTCGTGACGTCACGTGCGGAACGCCGTAATCGTAATTTTCATAATCGTAAAAAACACAACATATCCAACAAATCAACGGTAAGTTAGGCAGCTATGACAGACATTCGCTTCGCACTCGCCCAAATCGACACCTGCGTCGGAGACCTTGATTCCAACGCCGACAAGGTCATGCGGTACGCGCATCTCGCCGCTCAGCAGGGCGCGCAGGTCGTCGTGTTCCCGGAAATGACATTGACCGGATACCCCATCGAAGACCTCGCCCTGCGTGCCACCTTCCGCAAAGCCGCATGGGACAAAGCCAACTGGCTCGCCACCGAACTGGCATCCGACAGTCTCGGCGAACTATATGTGGTGGTCGGCACTGTAGGCACCGACCGTGAAACCTCCAAACCGCGCAACCGACTCGTCGTCCTGCACGACGGCGTTGTCTGGGCCGGCTACGACAAGCATTTCCTGCCCAATTACGGCGTGTTCGACGAATTCCGCATCTTCAGCCCCGGCAACAAATCCATGGTGCTCGACGTGAACGGCGCGCGCATCGGCGTGGCCATCTGCGAGGACATCTGGCAGGACGGCGGCCCTGTGGCCGAACTCGCCAAGGAGAACATCGACCTGCTGCTGACCATGAACGGTTCGCCATACGAGGAAGGCAAAACCGACACCCGTCTCGACCTCGCGGTGCGCCGCGCGGCCGAAGTGAACGCCCCGATGATCTACCTGAACCAAGTGGGCGGCCAGGACGACCTCGTCTTCGACGGCGGCAGCTTCGTTGTGGACACCGACGGCACCCTGCTTGAGTGCTCGCCGATGTTCATGGAGGATCTGAGCTTCTTCGACTTGGACACGTCCGCGGAGCATCAGAAGGTCGGTACGATCGCAGCCAAACCCGATCCGGACGAGGAAGTGTACACCGCCTGCGTGCTGGGTCTGAAGGATTACATGGCCAAGAACCATTTCAAGGGCGTGTGCCTGGGCCTGTCCGGCGGCATCGATTCCGCGCTCGTGGCTGCCATGGCGGCCGACGCGGTGGGCGGCGAGAACGTGTACGGCATCTCCATGCCGAGCATGTATTCGTCCGACGGATCCAAGGACGATGCAGCTGATCTGGCGCGCAATATCGGCGCGCATTATGACATCCAGCCCATCGAGCCGCTGTTCGTCTCCTTCCAAAACCAGCTGGAACTGGAAGGCGTCGCCGCCGAGAACCTGCAGGCGCGCATCCGCGGCGTCATCGTCATGGCCTACTCGAACTCCAAAGGACTGCTGGCCGTGGCCACTGGCAACAAGTCCGAACTGGCATGCGGCTATTCCACAATCTACGGCGATGCGGTCGGCGGCTATGCGCCAATCAAGGACCTGCTCAAGACCCGCGTGTGGGAGATCTCCCGCTGGCGCAACAAGGCTGCCGCCGCCGGCATGGGCATCGGCGGTCTGCATGTCGTCGGCAACGAGCAGGGGAGCGCGGGCACTCCGCTGCCGGATGGTGTGATGATCCCCGTCAACTCGATCGAGAAGGCGCCGTCCGCCGAATTGCGCCCAGGGCAGAAGGATTCCGATTCGCTGCCGGAATACGCGCTGCTCGATCAAGTATTGGCGATGTACATCGAGCATGCTCATGGCCGCGCCGACCTGCTGGCCGACGGCTTCGACGAGGCGACCGTCGACACGGTCATGCGATTGGTCGACCGCGCCGAATGGAAGCGTCGCCAGTATCCGCTGGGACCGAAGGTGACGGCGCTGGCGTTTGGGCGTGATCGCCGTCTGCCGGTCACCAATGCATTCCGCGAGTAGTCGGCGATCGCAAGTAGAACATCGAGAGCCGAAGGAAGCCGATATGGAAAAGCAGTGGTATTTCAACACCGTCACCGAGCAGCCGGAATTGGGCATGATTTCCCCGGCAAGCCACCGCATGGGGCCGTACAGAACCCGTGAGGACGCGCTCGACGCGTGGAAGATCGTGCAGGAACGCAATCTCAAATGGGAGGAACAGGACCGCGAATGGAAACGCTGGTCAGCGGACGGCTCGGCATCTTCCGAAAAGTGAATTCCATATGAAAACCACGCCCGATTGTGATTTATGTCACTAATTTCGGGCGTGGTTTTCAGGCTTTTCGCAGATGATTGCCGTTACAATCGTGAAGTAGCGACGGCGTAACGATGCGTCGCCAACCGACACCCAGTAAGGAGTGGAAATGGCAGCAGTTGATGCAACGGCGGTCTCCCAGGAGGAACTTGAGGCTAAGGCTTGGGAAGGCTTCACCGAGGGCAACTGGCAGAAGGACATTGATGTCCGCGACTTCATCCAGAAGAACTACACGCCGTATGAGGGCGACGAGTCCTTCCTGGCTGACGCCACCGACAAGACCAAGCACCTGTGGAAGTATCTGGACGACAACTATCTGTCCGTGGAGCGCAAGCAGCGCGTCTACGACGTGGACACCCACACCCCGGCGGGCATCGACGCCTTCCCGGCCGGCTACATCGATTCCCCGGAAGTCGACAATGTGATTGTCGGCCTGCAGACCGATGTGCCGTGCAAGCGCGCCATGATGCCGAACGGCGGCTGGCGTATGGTCGAGCAGGCCATCAAGGAAGCCGGCAAGGAGCCCGATCCGGAGATCAAGAAGATCTTCACCAAGTACCGCAAGACCCACAACGACGGCGTCTTCGGCGTCTACACCAAGCAGATTAAGGTAGCTCGCCACAACAAGATCCTCACCGGTCTGCCGGATGCCTACGGCCGCGGCCGCATCATCGGCGATTACCGTCGTGTGGCCCTGTACGGCGTGAACACGCTGATCAAGTTCAAGCAGCGCGACAAGGACTCCATCCCGTACCGCAACGACTTCACCGAGCCGGAGATCGAGCACTGGATCCGCTTCCGTGAGGAGCATGACGAGCAGATCAAGGCCCTGAAGCAGCTGATCAACCTCGGCAACGAGTACGGCCTCGACCTGTCCCGTCCGGCACAGACCGCACAGGAAGCCGTGCAGTGGACCTACATGGGCTACCTCGCCTCCGTCAAGAGCCAGGACGGCGCCGCCATGTCCTTCGGCCGTGTCTCCACCTTCTTCGACGTCTACTTCGAGCGCGACCTGAAGGCCGGCAAGATTACCGAGACCGACGCACAGGAGATCATCGATAACCTGGTCATGAAGCTGCGCATCGTGCGCTTCCTGCGTACCAAGGATTACGACGCGATCTTCTCCGGCGATCCGTACTGGGCGACTTGGTCCGACGCCGGCTTCGGCGACGACGGCCGTACCATGGTCACCAAGACCTCGTTCCGTCTGCTCAACACCCTGACCCTCGAGCACCTCGGACCTGGCCCGGAGCCGAACATCACCATCTTCTGGGATCCGAAGCTGCCGGAAGCCTACAAGCGCTTCTGCGCCCGAATCTCCATCGACACCTCGGCCATCCAGTACGAGTCCGATAAGGAAATCCGCTCTCACTGGGGCGACGACGCCGCCATCGCATGCTGCGTCTCCCCGATGCGCGTGGGCAAGCAGATGCAGTTCTTCGCCGCTCGTGTGAACTCCGCCAAGGCCCTGCTGTACGCCATCAACGGCGGACGTGACGAGATGACCGGCATGCAGGTCATCGACAAGGGCGTCATCGACCCGATCAAGCCGGAAGCCGATGGCACGCTGGATTACGAGAAGGTCAAGGCCAACTACGAGAAGGCCCTCGAATGGCTGTCCGAGACCTATGTGATGGCTCTGAACATCATCCATTACATGCATGATAAGTACGCTTACGAGTCCATCGAGATGGCTCTGCACGACAAGGAAGTGTACCGCACCCTCGGCTGCGGCATGTCCGGCCTGTCGATCGCGGCCGACTCCCTGTCCGCATGCAAGTACGCCAAGGTCTACCCGATCTACAACAAGGACGCCAAGACCACGCCGGGCCACGAGAACGAGTACGTCGAAGGCGCCGATGACGATCTGATCGTCGGCTACCGCACCGAAGGCGACTTCCCGCTGTACGGCAACGATGATGACCGTGCCGACGACATCGCCAAGTGGGTCGTCTCCACCGTCATGGGCCAGGTCAAGCGTCTGCCGGTGTACCGCGACGCCGTCCCGACCCAGTCCATCCTGACCATCACCTCCAACGTGGAATACGGCAAGGCCACCGGCGCCTTCCCGTCCGGCCACAAGAAGGGCACCCCGTACGCTCCGGGCGCCAACCCGGAGAACGGCATGGACTCCCACGGCATGCTGCCGTCCATGTTCTCCGTCGGCAAGATCGACTACAACGACGCTCTTGACGGCATCTCGCTGACCAACACCATCACCCCTGATGGTCTGGGCCGCGACGAGGAAGAGCGTATCGGCAACCTCGTTGGCATCCTGGACGCCGGCAATGGCCACGGCCTGTACCACGCCAACATCAACGTGCTGCGCAAGGAGCAGCTCGAGGATGCCGTCGAGCATCCGGAGAAGTACCCGCACCTGACCGTGCGCGTCTCCGGCTACGCGGTGAACTTCGTCAAGCTCACCAAGGAACAGCAGCTCGACGTGATCTCCCGTACGTTCCACCAGGGCGCTGTCGTCGACTGAACGGCACAATCAGCCAAATGAAAGCCGCCGCATGAAACGACGGTAATGCGAAGGGACGGAGCTCGTGGCTTCGTCCCTTTCGCTTTTCCCATATCGTTTTCCCATATGATTGGGATGGCAGATGAAAGGGGACATTGATGTCTGAACATATTTTCCGTTCCACGACCAGACACATGCTGAGGGATTCCAAGGACTACGTCAACCAGACGCTGATGGGAGGCCTGTCCGGATTCGAATCGCCAATCGGCTTGGACCGTCTCGACCGCATCAAGGCGTTGAAAAGCGGCGATATCGGTTTCGTGCACTCGTGGGACATCAACACTTCCGTGGATGGTCCTGGCACCAGAATGACCGTGTTCATGAGCGGATGCCCTCTGCGCTGCCAGTACTGCCAGAATCCGGATACTTGGAAGATGCGCGACGGCAAGCCCGTCTACTACGAAGCCATGGTCAAGAAAATCGAGCGGTATGCCGATTTATTCAAGGCCACCGGCGGCGGCATCACTTTCTCCGGCGGCGAATCCATGATGCAGCCGGCTTTCGTGTCCCGCGTGTTCCATGCCGCCAAGCAGATGGGAGTGCATACCTGCCTCGACACGTCCGGATTCCTCGGTGCGAGCTACACCGATGACATGGTGGATGACATCGACCTGTGCCTGCTTGACGTCAAATCCGGCGATGAGGAGACCTACCATAAGGTGACCGGCGGCATCCTGCAGCCGACCATCGACTTCGGACAGCGTCTGGCCAAGGCAGGCAAGAAGATCTGGGTGCGTTTCGTGCTCGTGCCGGGCCTCACATCCTCCGAAGAAAACGTCGAGAACGTGGCGAAGATCTGCGAGACCTTCGGCGACGCGTTGGAACATATCGACGTATTGCCCTTCCACCAGCTTGGCCGTCCGAAGTGGCACATGCTGAACATCCCATACCCATTGGAGGACCAGAAAGGCCCGTCCGCGGCAATGAAACAACGTGTGGTCGAGCAGTTCCAGTCGCACGGCTTCACCGTGTACTAAACGCCCGTCCTCTCAATGGCTTCCCCATATTCGCTGGATATGCGGAACGCCTCATATTGGTCCATGCCGCCGACTGAATCGATGGCATGGACCAATTTATTCATATGCTGAAAAATCTTCACATTCGACGCGTGGCAAAATGGTTCGAAATACTACGAAATGCCCTTCTCTGTCGTAGCCTTGAACTATGGCAGACATCTTTGATTTTCCACGAGATGCGCGCAACGTGGCGCGCGCCGATGGCAAGGGAGCGGATATGGGCGGCGAAGCCCCACAGACCATGCTTATGCGACCGCAGGGCGTTCCCGACCAAGTCTGGAACGCGGTGCTTTCCGTGGACTGTATGCGGCGTTTGAAAGGCATGACATACCGTGAGATTCCGGTGCCCAATTCCATGGCGAACTTCGGCATCGGCGTCGCGTTGGAATGCGATGAAACATACGCATCCGGCTGGATCATGATCCTGTACTCGCTCAAATTCCGAGAGGACTGGCACTCCCACTGGCGTTGCGTGGCTTTCGCATCCCTGCCACTGCCCGACAAGGAGGACGACTGCCTGACTCCGGGCATGTATTGGGACATGATGATGGAACGTCTCAATCCAAACGATTCCGAACATGTATCCGGCACCGTCACAGTCACCCAAAACACAGCATTCGGCCATGACCCCGATGTGCCCAGGGTGGGCTGCGAGATCCGGGTGTCTTGGACTCCACTAGACTATGCCGATGGAGGCCTTGACGCCGGCTCCCAAGTCGGACAGTGGGCGTCGTTCCTCCGGTCCATGACGCAATCCGAGGAGGAAAACCCCGTTGACTGACGAGCCGAAGCTGCTGGCGGAACCGCGCGAAGGCGTGCCCAACGTGATCGACACGTTGCCGGCATTCCGTGACTATTGCAGTGAGCTGGCTTCCTCACATGGCTCCCTTGCCGCGGACGCGGAACGCGCATCCGGCTTCCGGTATGGGCATGAGGACTGGTTGGTGCAGTTCAAACGCGACGGAGCCGGCATCGGCCTGCTCGATCCGCAGGCGCTCGCCGCGGCCGGGGCGGATTGGAACGATTTCAACCGTGCCGTCGGAGATGCGGTATGGATTCTGCATGATTCCCTGCAGGATCTTCCGGGATTCGACGAACTCGGCATGGAACCGCAACGGCTGTTCGACACGGAAATCGCCGCGCGTCTGCTGGGATTGAAACGATTCGGACTCGCCGCTGTCACCGAGCATTTTCTTGGACTGACCCTTGCCAAAGAACATTCTGCGGCTGACTGGTCGTATCGTCCGTTGCCCCGCGACTGGCGAAATTACGCGGCGTTGGACGTCGAACTGCTCATCGAGCTTGAAACGAAGATGCGCGCCGAACTCAAACGCCAAGGCAAGATGGAATGGGCTCAGGAAGAGTTCGATTACGCGCTCAAAGAAGGTCTGGGACCACGCAAGGAGCATCTGATTCCCTGGATGCATGTCTCGCACATCACTGAAGTCATGCGTGACCGGCAGGCGCTGGCCATCGTCCGCGCGCTATGGACCCGACGCGACGAACTCGCGCGCGAATACGACATCGCGCCGACCCTGCTATTGTCCGACAGCTCCATCATCGAAGTGGCGAAACGCAAACCACACAACGCTGCGCAATTCCGTTCGATTCGCTCCATCAACGAACGTGTGCGCATCCATACCGATTCCGAACAGGACAAGATGTTCGAACGGTACGCGCCGATTCAACGCAAAATCAAACCGAGCATGTGGAAGAACATCATCCAGGACGCGCTCGCCCTGCCGCCAAGCGAATGGCCGGACGTGGACGGCGGCGCCGCGCGGCGTCATGAATCGCAGTCAGCCTCGGCTCCCAAATCGATTCGCGTGTGGAAGGAACGGTATCCGGAACGTCTGCAAGTGCTCAACAGGGTGCGCAAGGCGGTCTCCCAGATAGCGGAGGACACGCGCACGCCTGTGGAAATCGTCATCAAACCGCAGTATTTGCGTAACCTGTGCTGGACGGACGAACCTCGTAAGCGTGACGTCGCGCGATTCCTCAGCGAACAGGGCGCACGCGACTGGCAGGTCTCCCTAGTTGCAGAGTCCGTAAGTCGCGCTATTATGTAGAGGTTGCCTAACGGCAGAAATATGAAGAACCGTATTTTTCAGGAGCGCAAGCGTGAAAATCAGCGTCAGGAATCTTGAGCCGACCAAGGTGAAGCTCACCGTCACCGTCGACCCGGAGGAGTTCAACCCGTATCTCGACGAGGCTCGCAAGGAAATCGCAAAGCAGGTCAACGTGCCTGGCTTCCGTAAGGGCCACGTGCCCGGCAAGATCATCGACCAGCGTATCGGCTTCGGTGCCGTCGCCGGCGAAGCTGTGAACAACGGCGTGCCGGAGCTGTATTCCAAGGCTCTTGAAACCAAGAAGATCCACCCGATGGCCCAGCCGGAGATCGACGTTCAGGACGTGCCGGAATCCGCCAAGGATGAGACCAAGCTGAAGTTCGTCGCCACCGTTGAGCGTCGCCCGGACATCGAACTGCCGGCTCTTGACGGCATGGAGATCGAGGTCGCCAAGGCCGAGGTCACCGATGAGGACATCAACAACCGTCTGGAAGCCCTGCGCCAGCGTTTCGGCACCCTCGTGAGCGTCGACCGTCCGGCCGCCAAGGGTGACTACGCCAACATCGACCTCAACGCCGAAATCGACGGCGAAACCGTCGACTCCCAGGAGGGCGTGAGCTACGAGCTCGGCTCCGCCACCATGCTCGACGGCCTGGATGAGGCCCTCGAAGGCCTGTCCGCCGGTGAGGAAACCAGCTTCGAAGGCACCCTCGAGGCCGGCAAGCACGAAGGCGAGAAGGCCCTGATTAAGGTCAAGGTCAACTCCGTCAAGGCCGAGGAACTGCCGGAACTCGATGACGACTTCGCTTCCGAAGCCTCCGAGTTCGACACCCTCGACGAGCTGAAGGAAGACCTGAAGAAGGTCGCCGCTCAGGACGCCGAAGGCCGTCAGGCCACCGCCGCTCGTGACGCGTTCATCGCCAAGCTCGAGGATGGCCTCGAGATTCCGGTGCCGAAGGGCGTCAAGGCCGAAATGGTCGAGCAGCAGCTCAAGAACGTGACCGCGGATCCGTCCAAGGCCACCAAGGAGCAGAAGGCCGAAGCCGAAGAAACCGTGGAGAAGGAACTGCGCGACCAGATGGTGCTCGACGTGCTCGCCGAGACCATGGACGTCAAGGTCTCCCAGGGTGAGGTCTTCAACTTCCTCGCCTCCATCGCCCAGCAGTACGGCATGGACCCGAACGCCTTCATCCAGGCCATCATCCGCAACGGCCAGATCGGTTCCGCCGTGCAGGAAGTCGGCCGCTCCAAGGGCCTGCTCTCCGGCATGCGCGCCGTGACCTTCAAGTCCGAGGGCGAGACCCTGGACCTGAGCGCCTTCCTCGGCGAAGCCGCTGAAGACGAAGAGTCCGAGAGCGTTGAAGCCGCTTCCGCAGCCGCCGCTGTGGCCGACGAGCTCGCCGCCGACAAGGACGCCGAGTGAATCGCTGCCGCCGATAGGCTAAAGCGCTGACAAACGCGTAAAGAAGGCTGGAATCCTTTGATGATTCCAGCCTTCTTCGTTTTTCTCTCAAATACTGGAGGTTCGACTCTCCTCAATGATGCAACCAATATTATGAATCAGGCGTCGGCGACATGTTCCGCCGACGATAGAGGGGAGAATCAAATGAAGGACGCTACGCGGGAGAACCCTGCGAAGACCACGCATACCGATTTGAAACGCAAGATGGAGGTACGCCACCTCCGCATGATTTCACTGGGAGGCGTGATAGGTACGGGACTGTTCCTCAGCTCCGGCTACACCATCAACCAGGCGGACCCATTGGGTACGGTCATCGCCTACGCTATCGGCGCGGTGATTGTGTATCTGGTCATGCTCAGCCTCGGCGAGCTTTCCGTCGCCATGCCGGAAACCGGCTCATTCCATGTGTATACGACCAAATTCATCGGTCCTGGAACAGGCTTCACCGTCGCGATCCTGTATTGGCTGACCTGAACGGTCGCATTGGGGTCCGAATTCACCGCTGCCGGACTTATCTGCGCAAATGGTTCCCCGGCACGCCGGTATGGATTTGGAGTGCCCTGTTCATCGTGGTGATCTTCACCTCGAACGTGCTTTCCGTGCGCTTCTTCGCGGAAACCGAATTCTGGTTCTCTTTCATCAAAGTGGCGGCCATCGTGCTGTTCATCCTCATAGGCGGTTGCGCGGTGTTCGGCGTGCTGCCGATTCAAGGGTATGACCATGCGCCGCTATTCGAGAACTTCGTGAAGGACGGATTGTTCCCCAACGGGTGGATGCCGGTGTTCACCACCATGCTGACGGTGAACTTCGCCTTCTCCGGCACCGAGCTGATCGGCGTAACGGCCGGCGAGACCAAAGATCCTGACAAAGCCATCCCGAAGGCGAGCCACACCACCCTGTTCCGTCTCGTCATCTTCTTCATCGGTTCCATCGTGGTCATGGCTTCGCTGATTCCTTGGCAGGACGCCGGTGTGGACGAAAGCCCCTTCGTGCTGGTGTTCAACTCCATTGGTCTGCCTTTCGCCGGCGACGTGATGAACTTCGTTGTGCTCACCGCGATTCTTTCGGCTGCGAACTCCGGGTTGTACGCCTCCACACGCATGCTGTGGTCCTTGGCGAACGAAGACATGATCCCACACAACATCGCCAAAACCAATAGCAGGGGAGTGCCGATGACCGCGCTTCGCCTGAGCATGATCGGCGGTCTGCTGGCATTGCTGTCCAGCGTCGTGGCCGCTTCCACGGTTTATCTGGTATTGGTGTCCGTGTCCGGTTTGGCCGTCGTGATCGTGTGGATGGCCATCGCAATCTGCCAGATTCGGTTCCGCAAGCAGTGGATCGCTTCCGGACATACCGTGGACGAACTCACCTACCGCACGCCAGGATATCCGATTGTTCCGTGGGCCGCCTTCATCACCAGCTTGCTGTCATGCGTGCTGATCGTGTTCGACCCATCTCGGCGAAGCGCCTTGTTGTGGATGGTCCCGTTCATCGCGGCTTGCTATGCCGTGTATTACGGCAAGGAATTCCTGCATAAGCGCACGGCACAGAAGGAGAAGGCATGATGGAAAACGGTTCGATTCGGCAATTATTGCATAACAGGCATGTTGCGATCGTAGATGGAGCCATGGCGACCGAATTGGAAAAACATGGCGTGGACACCAGCGGCGAACTGTGGTCGGCCGCGGCGTTGCTGCATCAGCGGCAAGCCATATACGACGTGCATATGAGCTATCTTGAAGCGGGCGCCGACTTCGCCACCACCAACACCTATCAGGCGAATCCCGAGGCATTCGCCAACATCGGACTGAGCGAAAGCGAATCACGGACGCTGATCGCGCAGGCAGTGCAAGAAGCCAAACGCGCGTGCGCGGATTGGTCGGCAGCGGCACCCCTCCCGTCGCACGCCGTTGGTGGCCGGAAGCGTCGGCCCGTATGGCGCGTTTCTGGCGGACGGCAGCGAATACACCGGCGACTACGCGTTGAGCGGGCAACAATACCAGGACTTCCATCGCGTTCGCATGCAGGTCATGGCCGAATCCGGCGTGGACCTGTTCGCATTCGAAACCATGCCGAACATTGGCGAAGTGAAGGCCTTGACCGGTCTCCTACGGGACGAATTCCCGAACATGACAGCATGGCTGTCGTTCAGCCTGTCCGAAAATGGCGATATGGCGGATGGCACGGACCTGGCCGAAGCCGTCTCCTACATCCAGAACGTGCCGCAAATCGAAGCCGTCGGCGTCAACTGCGTGCCGATGGACCGTGTGCTTCCAGCAATTCGGGCCATCCGACAGGTTACGGACAAGCCGATCATCGTGTATCCGAACAACGGTGACATCTACGATCCGAAAACCAAAACCTGGTCGCCTAATCCCACCGGTTCCGAACCGGCCTTCGCCCATCTGGTACCGCAATGGATCGACGCGGGAGCCCGACTCATTGGAGGATGCTGCCGAACGACTCCAGACGATATCCGAACCATAGCGCATGCCGCTTCGGCGAACGTCTGACGAGCAGCAGAGATAGCTAACCGGACCTTAACCGGACCTATATACTGGCAGGTGTGATGAATTCTCAAGGATATGCGGTAGTCGACTTCGAAACCACGGGTTTAAGTCCCGCAAAAGGCGACCGGGCCATCGAAATCGGCCTGGTGCATGTGGCTCCGGACGGTACGCTCGAAGACGAGCATGAGACGCTGATTCATGTCGATCGCAGTGTCGGCGCCTCATGGGTGCATCACATTACCGCACGCGAACTGCTGCATGCTCCCGATTTCGAAGGTATCGCGCATGAGCTGCGCGACCTGCTCGCCGGACGCGTGTTCGTGGCACACAACGTGTCGTTCGATTCACGGTTCCTACTTGCGGAATACTCGCGTATGGGAGCTTCCATTCCGGTCGATCAAAGCACCATGCTGTGCACGATGAAACTGTCGCGTTCCCTGATCGGACGGGGCAAGCTCGCCGACTGCTGCGAGTATTTCGGCATTGCCAACGAGGATGCGCATAGCGCGTTAAGCGACGCTCACGCCACCGCCATACTGCTCGGACGACTGTTGGAAGCCGACCCGAAATGGCCCGGCTTCCAACGTCGGCTGGACGCGGCCGGTGCCGCTGCGGAACAATGGCCCACATTCGCAACCCTGCCGAAGAAGGAATGGCTGCCGCGCGGCACGCATCTTGCGTAGTGACGACGGGCACTGAAACGCTGATTGGCGGCTATGAGAACAGGAATTTGATTTCGGCGAAGAACTCACGGACCATATTGTTGACCAGCATGTCCTTCGGGGAACTTGCCGCGATGCCCTGCGCCTGCTTCAGACCATTGGCATGTGCGATCTGCAAGGCACGGAACATGTGGAAATCATTGGTGACGATACCGACCGAAGCGTTCTCCTGCCGCATAAGCTTCTTGCTGTTGACGATGTTCTCCATAGTGGATTCCGACTTGGACTCCTGGATGATGCGGTTTTCCGCAATCCCATGCTTCTGCAGATAATCGGCCATGCCCTGCGCTTCGGCGAACGGCTCGTTATGGCCCTGACCGCCGGAAACGATGCAGATGGTATCCGGATTCTCCTCCAGATAATCGATGGTTCTGTCCAGCCGATAGCGCAACGCTTTGCTGGGGCCTGACTCGCGCACCTGCGCGCCCAGCACAATCACATAATCAAGATCCGGTTCGCCCTGAGCGTTCATATTGCCGATGATGCAACCCTCTATTGTGCAAAACGCGACAATGCCGATGGCCACCACAGCGATGATGGCGCCCCTGATGATCCGGGGAAGCGCCGCCCACCAGTGACATGCGATGCCAATCGCCAGCAATGCGAAAACAACGGCGAGAACCAGCCAGACCTTCCAAAATCCCGTGCCCGAATGCGTCCTCAACACGGCGAACGCGTAGGCCGCCGACAGCAACGCCAGCGTAACGCACACCACAATCGCCAGCCGTCGCAGCATCATCTTCATCGCAAGCCTCGTGTCGTCATCGTCCTACATCACTTCATACCGTGTATCAGCGTAATGAAATCGTTCCCGCAGAGTGCCGTACCGTGCCCGAATGCGAACGATTCTTTCGCATTTGCCCTGAGCGCATCTTCGATAGGGGCGAGGTATAGGATGGTTGCATGACTTGTGAAACACCTACCATCCGTCCGTTGCGTCGCACCGATTTTCCCGCTTTGGAAGAGCTGATACGGCTCGCATGGTACGACGATGGCAACGATTCACACAACACGCATGACGAGGTCGGACAGACGTCAGGCCCAGACAAGCATCGCGCCGAACTACGCAAGGCGACCCGTCTGCGCAACATGCATCGGCTTGCCGCAATCGACATGCAGGATTGCCTGGCCCGCACCACCAAAGCATATGTGGCCGAACTTAATGGGCAGGTGCTCGGCGTGATTCTCGGATCGCTGCGTTCGGATATCACCGGTCGGCAGCGGACACGCCATATGCTGCGCCGACATTGCCTCACGTTGCCGTTGCTGGCAAGCCACGAGGGACGTCACGGTCTGCTTGCGCAGCTGGCCATTCTGCAGGCCGACGAGGCGTTGAAACATGACGCGGGCAAGGAGTACGAGGCCGAAGTGGTGCTGTTCGTCGTTTCCCCGGCCGCACGAGGCATGGGAGTGGGGCGCAGACTGTTCAACCATATGCTTGGCGTATTCCATGACGCCGGCCTGCGCGAATACTTCCTGTTCACCGACAGCACATGCGATGTCGGCTTCTACGACCATCGCGGACTAATCCGCAAAGCCGAACGTGATGACCGGAACGATGGTTCCTCGCGGCCGAATCCGACAGACAGCTCGTCCAGCGGGTTGACGGTCGGCACGACAAGCCTGTTGGCGGATGACGAGCCCATGTCTTACTTCCTGTACGAAGGACGTTGCTGAAGTCATTCCCCACTGAAACAGTGCTTGCTCAAGCAAGAAGCCACGCATTTTGGACTGGATGCGCGGCTTCTTGGCTTTCCCACATGGCATCATGCATGCCAGCGAGCGACGAATTTCCTATGCGTTGAGGAGCGAAAACGGCCGGAACTCGGAGCATGGAACATTTTCGGCAACAATAGGCCGTATAATGGCGCGCGTCGTTCCTGCCCGGGCCGCGCAGGTCGAGGAACGGCCCACGGCGACCGCCGCGATCTCCAACTCACGGTGCGCGGCGTCAACCAAGGCAAGGATTCATCATGGCAGAGCCATCCTCTGAAACGATTACCCAAAAACCACGCATCCCGATGCTGAAGCATGCTCCGCAAACAACGGAGGAAACACGCAGATCCCTGAAATGGCGTGTCGTCGACATCGCCGTCGGAGCGGCCGTCGGCGTAATGTCCGGCGTGATGTTCTGGGTGTTCGATGGCATGTCCTATGGCTTGTTTCCTTTACTGACTCTGATACTTCCAGGCTCCGCGGCACTGCTGCACGCATTGTTCTATTTCCCCGCCACACTGGGCTTGCTGATCGTACGCAAACCGGGCGCGTCGGCCTACGTGCTGTTAGTCGCCTCGTTCGTGGAAGTGGTGCTCGGCACGAAATACAGTGTGAGTCTGGTAGTGATCGCGCTCGTGCAGGCGCTCGCCGCCGAAACGGTGTTCGCGGTGTTCCGCTACCGCCGTTGGACGCTTGGCGTCACATTGCTGTCATCCGTGGCGATCGGCATCGTCTACAACTTCTACCTGTTGTTCTTTTACTACCAGGCGTTTTCGTTCTTCAGCCCGCGCGGACTCATCGGCACGGCATGCGAGCTGCTGAGCGCGGCCGTATTCGCCGGGTTCGGCTCGTGGATCCTCTACCGAGCCTTGGCCAAGTCGGGAGTCCTCACCCGCTTTGTCTCCGGACGATGACGCATGCTCGGGGGAATTTACTTTGATTGGTCGGCGTGCCGGAATGTGAACCAGGCGAGGATCTGTTGCTCGCTGACTGGCTTGAAATCCCATGCGTCGAGCCCCACGTTCACGCTGAGCGGATCGGTGCCGTCGGGAATGCCTTGATGCGTGTGACCATAGAGCAGCCAACCTTCGGTGGTCGGTGCCACATCGGCGAACTTGTTCCAGTTTTCCGGCCAGTTGCCGTGTTCTTCGGCCAATGCCGAGAGCCTGGGGAAGTGGCTCATGCCTATGGTCTGCCGTGTGGTTGCGGCCGTCGGCTTGCCGGTTCCGTCGAGAACGGGAAGCTCCATGTCGATCTCACGGTAGTCGTCGATGGTCTCGAACACGTTCTCGTATAGCGCGTCATTGGAGCGGAGACGGAAGTTGCGGTCGTGGTTGCCGATGATCAGGTGCAGATGGCGGCAGTTGATGCGGCGTAGACAGTCGAGCGTGTGCTCGACGGTGCAACGGTAGGAGAGATCGCCGAGAATCCATAGCTCGTCATCACGCCCGACGGTCTCGTTGATGTTGCCGATGATGGTGTTCTCATGGCGTGTGATGTCGCAGATTGCTTTGAACGACGTCTGATTGTCGCGCACATATTGTTTGATCCACGTGTGCGCGGCGGCACGCCCCTGCGCCTGCCAGACATCACGGTATTCGGCGCGGAGCCTGCCATTGTTCAGGAATCCGCGCAGTGCGGTGACCAGAGGGTGGCCGAAATGCGTGTCCGAAGTGAAATAGCGCATGTGGTTCCTTACGGTATGCGGTTGCTGGATGCCTTTATCAATGATAGAGCGCAACATTACGTGAAAAGCCTTCCCCAAAATGCTTGTTGGCTTGTTTGTGGCACTGTTTGGCGATTATGGCGAGTATGAGCGTTGGAATTCCAACGCTCATACTTCGGGTTTCGGCGTTCGGCTGCCACATTGCAAATTCTGTGAATCTAGAGTTTTAGTAATCCAGATATGGAATATTAGCAAAACATGTCAATAAGATATAAAATGATAAAAAATAGTGATTGGAGTGGCAATGGTAGTTCAGCTTGCGACACGTGTTGATGATGATCAGGCGGAAGAGTTCCGTGAAACGACAAAGAAGCTCGGTCTTTCCACGGCTGATGCGCTGCGTATGTTCGTCTCGTCCTTTAATGAATATCAGGGGTTCCCATACCAGGTACGAGTTCGACAGGTTGCGGAACCGTTCGAGAATGAACGGGAGGCTTCTGATTTCGCTAATGATTTGTCGATGAGGATGATCGCTGATGAGGAGGGGTGAAATCTGGACTGTGCTGGCTGATGGTTACGCGAGAAAGCCTCGGCCGGTTGTCGTTGTGCAGAATGATGAAATCGAGGGTTTTGACTCTACCGTGGTATGCCTGATGATTTCTTTTACGTCGGATGATATGACTACCCGGGTTAAAGTTCCTCCTACTGCGCAGAATGGTTTGATTAAAATAAGTTGGGTGATGACGGAGAAGATTCTTGCAGTGCACACTTCGGCATTGGGCCAACGCATTGGAATTTTGGAAGATGATGTCATGCGCCAGGTGGAAAAGAAACTTGCACATGTTCTAGCTCTATGAAAGCGCTTGATGTGATTTCGCGGGTCGCTATGCCGCAGCAGATAGCGGAGATTGCTCGTCCTATCGCGCTGCGGCATCATGTCAATGAACTGTACCTGTTCGGTTCCATGGCTCGAGGGGAGGGGCATGCGGATTCGGATATCGATTTCATCTATCAGTTTGACGACACCGCCAATCCAATGATTGATGAGTGGGCTTTGCGTGATGATCTTGCATCGACTTTTGGTCGGGAGATCGACTTGGTGAAAAAACGATACATTACCACTGAACTGCAGGACAGACTGGCTGAAATGCAGCGTGTGATATTCGTCAATTCCATAACCTCCAATCCGATGTTCCGCATTATCTGAGGTGTGTCATATTTATCATTTTCTTCGATACTGGGCTTTCTCATGACAATGAGATTCGGGGAGCTGACAAATATTGGTCAGGTGGCTGTGTCTAATGCCACCGTTTAGGATGACATAATCCCCAGAAATAGTTATCATTCGACTCAGCTTGTTTTATAAGCATGGATGAATATGTGGAATTCTTTTTTATTCCATCGATTAAATCCATGAGAACAATAAGAGATTTCCAGACGGAGCGGTCTTCATAAACATATGAGCCATAGCGCTCAGCTGTGGCATCAAGGACTGGGGGAGGAAGGACAATCTCCCTGTTCCAAAGACGGCAATGGTGCGAGCAAATGTTGCGTAGATACACCATGCTGTGAATGATTTGCGCAGCACGTTGACGATTTTTCCCTAGAGAAAGCGACTGATTGAGTTCGTCAACAGCTGTTGTGTTGGTATGCAATGAAATCATTTTTGAGAGAGTGTCAAAGGGCATCGCCTCGACCGCCGCCCATATGGGAATAGGCTCGTTGTTATTCCGATAATGGCGAATGCATACTTCGCTGGAACGTTCAAGCCATTTGTGAATGTTCTCAATTAGAACTTCTCTGGCTTCGGTGCCATCGGAATATTTGATTGTCTTATATGAGCTGAGTTCCGTGTAGGAGTAGGCTCCTCCGTTTTGAGCAAGGTAGTAAGCGAAATGAGCCCGAAGCGTTTGTTCTAAGGATGATGTTCCACGAAGGATGAGTAGACGTAGCTGTTCATCCATTAAATAGGGGATCATGAAATCTCTAATGTGTGTTCCGTTTCGAAAGCGATTATTGCCATGGGAAGGATCAATCTGAAAGGCTCGGAAGTAGCCGGACAATCTGTAATAGTTGCAATCAAGAAGGACGGTACTGAAATCGGAGAATCCGGTGATATCCAAGCCTCGTTCTTCGACTAAAAGCGTCATCATTTCCTGTATTGTTTTTGGCTGCTTCGTCATGGCGTATCCAAGTGCGACTTGATAAAAAAAGAGCCCCCGGATTTGAGCATTGTTAAGAGGCTTGGAGGCTACTGTTATTAGTTACGATAGCATAGTTGATTCGATTGGTCGATTCTAGCGTGTCTTAGGGAACGTTCTACCGTCGTTATAGACAGAAGAGGCCCACCGCATTTCAGGACGTAAACGTAGCCTTGGGTGGGTGCTGATACACAGGACTGTACATCTTTGGGTAAGTGAGCATGCCGTACATGAACAGAATATGTAATCAAGATGTTGGTACGCGAGAATGCATGAAAGTGCGCGAACGCATTCTGACGGATTACTAACCTAGATGCAGGTTCTATCTGTTGGAACCCCTGTCGCGCTCGCGAAGAAAACGTGGCTCATAGTGAATGCAGATTGGGCAGCGTGCAACTATTCAGGTGTTACCTACGAACGTATATACAGCGTCAATTGGCTTTATTACTATTGCCGTAGGCAAATTCAACCGGATATCTCTGAGCATTCTTCGCAATCTTATCGAGGATTATCTCGTCAAGGTCAAATCCAAATTTGTCAGATAGCATGATGCAATACATGAGTACATCTGCTATTTCCTCATGAATATGTTCGATATTGCTGTCTTGTGGCTCGTCGTTCCATTGAAAACATTCCAGAAGTTCTGCGGCCTCAATGCTGATAGATTTGGCAAGATTGCCGGGAGTGCGGAATTGAGACCAGTCCCGCTCTGCTACGAATTTACGGATCGCGTTGATGCTTGAATCGGAAATCATAATACGTAAGTGTATGTCGAATCTTTTCTGAAGGCCTCTCTCGGGTGCATAATGAGCATATGACGAAGAGCGCGCTTCCAAAGCCAATCATTATAGATTTGCCGTATCAGAGCATTGATGACAAAGCAGAAATAGAGAAAGCCTTTGTCGAGCAATTGGGATACGAGACATTATCTGCTGTTGAGCGTGAGACTTTGCACTATATTTTCGATTATCCAACGGTGTATGTGGTTCATTCAAAGAAGAGGAATCAGCATACTTTACGTCCCGAATATACGGTGTATGTGGGAGAGACGAATAATATTCGTAGTCGAACAATGCAGCATCTGAGGGAAGATCCCAAAACGAGAGTTGATTGGAAGGAATTTCAAGAAAATTTGCAGAGCGACGCTAGTTCTGTGTGGCAGTATGTCATTGGCAATCCGCATTTCAACAAATCTCTGACTTTGGACGTGGAGAACCGGCTGATGCATTATCTTCTTGGCTCTGATGCAGTCAAGAATTTGAACAATCGTCGCACCAATGCGCAAGGCGACTACTATACGCAGGATGAATTCAACCAGATTTTCTCGGACATCTGGATGGAACTGAACCGACAGGATCCGGAACTATTTCCGGCTGAGGAGATTATTCGCGATTCTGCACTTTTTAAAGCATCGCCTTTTCACCAATTGAGTGATGATCAGATAGCTGCGGAGGAATCGATTATGGACGCGCTTTCTGAAGCTCTTGCCGGCTCTGGTGATTCAGCCGATTCCGGTTTATCAAGACTGATTTTCGTGCAAGGCGTTGCGGGTACTGGAAAGACGGTTTTGCTAAGTCACCTGTTTTATCGCATAGCAACAGAAATGGATATCAATGGGCGCATCAATGACGAAGATGATGAAGATATTCTGGAAACCGATTCATCACTAAAAATCAGTAAGGAAGATCGCAGAAAAGCATATATCCTTGTCAACCATAACCAGCAAATGCACGTCTATAACCAAATTGCAAGCAAATTAGGTTTGCAGAAACATTTTGGCGAGGTGGCTCTTAAACCGAGTCAATTCATCAATCGATTTAGTGAGAAAACAACAAGTAATCGAGCTATTGCGGACAAGCCCCGAGGCAAAGCCGATGTAGTGCTTGTTGATGAAGCTCATCTGCTGTTGACGCAGGGTGACCAAGGATACTCGGGCAAGAACATGCTGCACGATTTATTGCGTCGTGCGAAAGTGGTTATTGCGGTATTCGACCCGAATCAGATTTTGCAAACTTCGCAGCGTTGGAGCGAAGAGGATCAGGACATGCTCTTTCCGCAGCAAGCAGAAAGCGACGTGCAAAAAACTGCTGCTGGCTATAGCGGGCAGTTGGAGCGATTTGTGCCATTGAATATGTGGGGTGATCACTATTTGCTAAGTCGCATATGCTTGCATAGGCAATTTCGCATTGCTGCGGATGATGCGACGATTCGATGGATTGATGATTTCGCTGATGGTAAGAGAATAGGTCGTATTCCTCAAGACATTGGGGAGAAGGATAGAAAAACAGGCGAATATGTCCGCGAGCCATTTGAAATCAGAGTATTCGATTCGCCGGTTGGACTGTTTAAAGCCATAAAGGAGAAGGCATATCTAAAGGCTTCAGGCGTTGACGGATGCGGGCTTTCTCGTGTGGTTGCTACGTATGATTGGGAGTATAAGGGCGGCAAAATCAACGATTCCAGTCCCGATGGTCTTTGGAATGTTGAGATGCATCGCGATGCACAGGGAGTATGGCGCATGGGAGCGGCTCCGGGAATGCAGAGAGGATACGATGCGTTTAATCCTGATGGAAGAGCTGATTATTTCTGTCATCCATGGAATTACGAAATCAAGGTAGGGGATAAGGGTCTTTCCCTAGATGCTGTCTGGGCGGAAAGTCCGCATACGCTTAATGAAGTAGGATCAACGTTCTCTATTCAAGGGTTTGATCTTAATTATGTAGGTGTCATCATTGGACCGTCGGTTACCTATCGCGAAGGGAAAATCGTTTTTAACGAAAAGGCAAGTTGTAATAAACGTGCAGTGAGTAAGAGGAACGGCTCAATCAGCTACGCGCAATCCAATCTGCGTAATGAACTGAATGTTCTGCTCAAACGCGGTGTGCATGGATTGTATTTATTCGCCGTTGATCCTGAACTGCAGGCCGCTCTCAAAGAAGCTGCCAGTAAGTAATTGCTTGACTGTACTTGATGTTCGTCTATGTTCATCTTTGAGTTTATCCAGCCGATGCGTATGCAATGTTGAGCGATACATAACCGTTCGAAACGAGACCGCCATGAAATACGGAATGAGAAAACCCAGCTGGAAGAAGAGCCTGTCCGCGCGAACGAAGGGGCGTGCCACCCGTGCGGTCAAGCGGGCGCTGATCCCCGGCTATGGCAAGAAGGGCATGGGGTGGTTGCATCCCAAGCGCAAGCTGTACAACACCATCTACAAGAAGACCACGTTCAGCCTGTTCGACCTGTTCAAATAATCGGTAATCGGGTAATCGCTAGAACAGATCATCATGCGATCCGGTGCGTGTGAGCACGAGTTGCAGCTCCTGCTTCTCCACACGGTAAATGACGAGCCAGTCACCCTCGATGTGGATCTCGCGGTATCCCTTCCAACTTCCGGTCAGCTGATGGTCGCGGTATTTTGTGCTGAGCAACTGTTTGTCCTGGGCCATGAGCGTGTCGATGGCCTGTCTAAGCTTATCGGGATTGTAATGCTTTTTAAGCAGAGCCTTGAAATCCTTTTTGAATTGCGTTGTGCGAAAAACCGACTTAAGCATCCAACAGATCCTTCATCAACGCATCCGTGCTGGTGAAGGATTCTCCGTCATGGGTTTCCGCTTGGCGGCGTGCCTCAATGCTGGACGGATTGTCCCTGGTGATCTTGAAAGGCATGCCGTTTTCTCGAATCGATTGGCGTAGAAAAATGTTGATTGCCGTCGATAAATCCATGCCCATATCGGCATAAAGTTCCTTTGCCTCTCGCTTGATTGTCGGATCGGTACGGAAACTAATCGTCGCAGTGTCGCTCATGGTTGCTCCTAATCATATGCAGGTAACAGCTACAAGCAATTGTAGTGCGAATGTCATGCTGTTGTCTATACACTAGATCATGCCATACGGGAGCACATTCCGTATAGCGGAATCTTCTACGTTCGTAATATCGCATTTATACTTCGGGAAAGGGTGATCAACGTTTTGGAATCCATGCCGGCAAGCGTTGCGGTCATTCCTGCAATGTGAATTGGAAGGGACCGTCGGCGATGGAACCGATGCGCATGCGGGCGCCGAACCGGCCCTCACACACGGGGACATCGCCCGACTGCAACGCTTCATTGAAACGAATCCATATCAGATTCGCATGCTCATCATCGGCATCATGAGATACCAGCTGCGGCCTGCCGACCGCGGGACGCCGCAGTATGGTGAGTGGCTGTGGAATCGACAGAATCTCGCCGTGCATCTCCTGAACAGACAGCGACAGTCTGCCCTGCGGACCATCGAAACAGCGTAACGTGAGCACACGATGCGCCATCCGTGCAAGCGTTCCCTCATCATCATCGGGCTCCACTTCGACGGTCAACACCAATCCAGGCCCGATCTGCGCCATGTCGAATGTCGGATCCGGTGTGCCCAACTCGTTCAATACGATGGCGCTCGCTTCGGCCACGCGTTGCAGGGAAACTTTCATAACGACCAAGTGTACGGCAGCGGATCGGACGACCGTCGCATGGAAAAAACGGCTGGACGCCGGTAGATTGGGGTGTTATCTACCGGCGTCCAGCCGTTTTTCCACGAGTCGGATGGCGTCAGCTCTTTGCGTCGAACTTCTGCGCTTCCGGCACGGAGCCCAGCGATTCCTCGTTGTTGTTCCACTCGGTGGACCAGCCGTCCACGAACGCGCTCTGCACCTTGTCCCACTTGCCGGTGCCCTGTACGTATTCGACCAGCGCGGAGGCGATGTCGTCCTGCCACTGCTGATCCGGAATGGTGAAGCTGCGCACTTCGGTCTTGCCGTCATTGCTGTAGGCTCGGGCGGCCTCGGTCAGAGGATTGTCCGGCTGGTAGTCATCGGTGAACGTGGTGAATGGCACGGAGAATCCCATGTCCTTGGACAGGATCTTCTTGGCCTCGTTGTCGGTGATCATCCACTTGATGAAGTCGAGCGTGGCCTTCTTGTCCTTTTCGGAGGCGTTCTTGTTCACCGCCCAGCTCGCGTCATACACTCCTACGGGGCCGCAATCCTCCTCGCCCTTGATGCCCATGTAGTAGGGGAGCATGCCCAGGTCCTCATCGGCCACGTCATTGCCCTTGATCTGCGAATACGCCCACACGCCGTTCGGGTAGAACGCCACCTGGCCGAGCGCGAATTCGGAGGTCACGTCATCGTAGGTCTTGGAGCTCACCATGCTTGCCTCGGTTGGGCTGGTCTTGAGCTGCAGGTCGAACATGTCCTTGTAGTTCTTGAGATACGTGCCCTTGATGGTCTTCGAGAACGTGGTGTTCGCGTCCCGATACTCGTAGTAGAGCGGCAGACGCGTCATATGCGCAGCGAATCGGTACGTGTCGGAGGCATCCAAGCCCGGGGTGGCGAACGCGCCGTCGACGCCGAGGTCGTCCTTGTGCTGCTCGATGGATTCCGCCACCTGCTTCAAGGTCTTGTAGTCCTTGATGTCATCGGCGGACTTGATCACCGCATAACTTTTGGCGCAATAATCCTTGATGATCTTCTTGTTGTAGATGATGCCGTACCATTCGGCGGCGTACGGCAGGGTGTACGAATTGCCGTCGATGGTGTACGAGTAGGCTTTGCCGGTATCGTTGAGCAACTTGAACACGTCGGTGTCCTGCAGCGGTTCGACGTACTTCTGGTACTTGGCGAACTGGTCGAAGCCGGCGACGTTGAACATGGTTGGTGCGTTGTCCTTGGCCAATTCGGATTTCATGGTGGCGTCATACGTGCCGGCGGCTCCGGTCTGGATGTCCACCTGCACGCCGGTCTTCTTGGTGTACATGCTGGCCAGTTCCTTGTACTGGTCCACGACCTCGGCCTTGTTGTTCATGAAATACACGTGGCCCTTGCTGGAATCGGCGCTGCTGCCGCCGCAGGCCGCCAGCGATGTTCCCATGGCGAGCGTCGCCGCGATGGCGACGATTCGTGTGATGTTGCGGTTCATGATGTGCTCCTTTGCTTGGTTGTTGAATGCGAATTGCGGTTGATGGGGTCCGGTCAGCCGAGCGCGATCCACGCGGTGGTGTCCTGCGGCAGACGGCCGTCGTCGGTGAGGGGTCCGGAGACGAGCAGGATATCGCCTGCCGGCAGTTCGGCCGGTTCCGCACCGAAGTTGGTGACGCTGGCCCAGCCGTTGGCCCTACGGAAGGCGATGGTGCCGCCGGTGTGCCCCTCGGCGCCGTCCGGCTTGCCGGAGGACCGGTCGCAGTCGAGCCAGGTCAGGGTCGTGTCGGGCGTCATCCATTCGTGACGCAGTCCGAGCGCCTTGCGGTATAGGTTGAGCATGGAGCCGGAGTCCGTGTCCTCCCTGTCTACGGCGTAGTCGGCGAACCATTGCGGTTGCGGAAGATGCGGCTTCTCGCACGGATCGCCCGCCTGGCTCGCGTCCACGCCGGCGCCTTCATGCTTGGTGGCGGGGGAGAAGCCGAAGGTCGGCGTCCCGGCCTTCCAGGGCAGCGGGACGCGGCAGCCGTCGCGGCCCTTTTCGATCTGGTCTCGGACGCGGTTGAACGCGGTCGGATCCTCCAACTCGTCCCACGGGATGTCGGCGACCTCTGGCAGGCCGAGCTCCTCACCCTGGTAGATATAAGCGGAACCTGGTAGCGCGAGCTCCATCAGGATGGCCGCACGCGCACGCTTCGTGCCGAGCTCGCGATCCTCATGGTAAGAGGTACCGTTGCGCAGCAGCCAATCCTTGGCAAGTTGGTGGTGGGCTGCAGCCGGCACCTGCGGCAGCCCATAGCGGCTGACGTGGCGGGGGATGTCGTGGTTGCTCATTACCCATGTGGAGGTGGAGCCGGAGCGTTCCGCAGCGGCGATGCCTTCTTCGATGGCGAGGTGCATGTCGTTGCGAATCCAGTCTTTCTTGGCGAATTCGAAGTTGAACACTTGGCCGAGTTCTTCGGGCGAGGCATACCGGTATTGATGCTCCGGAGGTACCCAGGCTTCGGCGACGGCGAATGCCGGCGGATCATACTCGTTGAACACCTTGCGCCATTCGCGATAGATGTCGTGCACTTCGTTCCTGTCATACAGCGGATGCGTGCCGTCGGCGCAATGCATCTCGCCTCCGATGATTTTGAAATCATCGAGATCGTCACGGTCGAGATCCTTAGCCAGGCCGTGCGCCACATCCACTCGGAAGCCGTCCGCTCCATGGTCGAGCCAGAAGTGCAAGGTCTTGATGAAATCGGCGCGCACGTCCGGATTCTTCCAATTCCAATCGGGCTGTTCGACGGTAAACATGTGCAGATACCATTGTCCGTCGGGCACTCGAGTCCAAGCGGATCCACCGAAGCTGGCAATCCAGTTGGTGGGTGGCTCGTCGCCGTTCGGTCCTTTGCCGTCACGGAAAATATAACGGTCTCGTTCCGGTGAGCCGGGGCCTGCGGCAAGCGCGGCCTTGAACCATTCATGCTGGTTGGACGAGTGGTTCGGTACGATGTCGACGACTATTTTGATGCCTGCCGCATGTGCGGTTTTGGTGAGATGGTCGAAGTCGTCCATGGTGCCGAGTTTCGGGTCGACGTTGCGGTAGTCGTCCACATCGTATCCGCCGTCTGCCAGTTGAGACGGATAGAACGGGCTGAGCCAGATGGCGTCCACGCCGAGTCTTTTTAGATATGGGATTTGTTGTGCGACTCCTGCGATGTCTCCGAGGCCCGACCCGGTTGTGTCTTTGAACGAACGCGGGTAGACCTGATAGACAACCGCCTGCTTCCACCAGAGTGATGGATCGTCAGCGATGTGCCGCTCGTTGGCTTCGTTGCTCATTGGGTTGCCTTCCTTCATTGGATGCATTGTGATTTTGTTATAGCTTTTTATGGAAGCGTTTTCACTAGTTCATTCTGTTGAGAACGCTCTGTTTTGACGATTGGAATCACTTCGTTCTCATCTTCGTATTGCTTAAAATGATAGCGCTTTCATTCTGTGAATGCAATAATTGTTTTGTTATGGCGTGTCTGCTTGTGAAATCAACGATTCTGCTAATATGAAAGCGCTGGATAAACAATGGGAAACTGGAGTGGATATGACACGAGCCACCATCGCCGAAGTAGCGGAACTGTCGGGAGTATCTCAGGCGACGGTTTCGCGGGCATTGCGAGGTGCTGGCAAGGTCGCTCCGAAAACGCGTGCCAAAGTTGAGGCAGCTGCGGACCGGTTGGGCTTTACCTTATCTAAAAGCGCATCGTCTTTGGCGTCCGGGAAAACCATGCGGGTTGTCCTGCTGTTTTCCGGCAAACTCAACGAATGGTTCAACGCCAACGTGTTGCAGGGCGTGTGCGAAGTGTTGGAACCGGAAGGCTACGACGTGTCGCCCACATTTGTCACAGGCAGACAGGAGACGGAGCGTTACTTCGCAAAATTGCCTAAAAATCGCAATGCTGACGCGATCATCATTTCGTCGTTCCAACTCGACGAATCCGCACGTGAGAAACTGCGTGTCACCGATATGCCGACGGTCGGTGTGAACATTCCAGCCGAATCGTTCTGCGACGCAGCCATCGGTGTTGACAACTACGATGGCATGTCCAAGGCGGTGCGTCTGCTCAAATCGCTTGGACACCGGCGCATCGCTTTCGTCGTTGATTACTTTCCCGACGACATGGTCTACAGCACCAGCCAGCGTATGGAAGCGTTCTTGGAAGCGGCTGAACAAAACGGTTACGACGATGAGTATGCCTACGTCATAACCGCGGACGAGCATGATGCGCCATTGTCGAAAGCGGACCTTGCTGCGCAACTGGTGGCGAAATTACTGTCATTGCCACACATGCCAACCGCCATCTGTGCCGAAACCGATCAAGTGGCAATCGCAGTCATCAAGGAACTCGGCAAGCAACAATTGCATGTTCCTGAAGATATCTCCGTCATAGGGTTCGATGATGCCGACATCGCACAGGCGGCGAATCTGACCACCGTTCGACAGAATCCGCTGGAAATGGGACGCAACGCCGCCCGTAAGACGTTGTCCCTTCTGCGTGGACAGACGCCAGACGCATCCTATGAATCGCAGGAGGCCACGCTGATGTTGCGTGACACCACCAGACGCGTGGCGACCGACCGTTCGTGACGGTTCTTCCGTATTCTCCGAACGGAATGAACGCAATATGGAAGGATATGGGCCCATGTAGCCTATGTGCCCTATGATGCGTTGAAGGAAACCGGTCTTCGGAAAACCGAGACGGTGGTCGAACCATACGAAGACATCGAAAGACATTCGGCAGGGCATGGGCAAAATCAACGAAAACAGCGCAAAGTCAACGAAAACGAAGAATGTGACGCCCGCGGTCACGCCATGGGGCAAGAACCGTGTGAAGAACACCGAAACAGGCAAGCACGTACTCATCATGCCGGGCATCGGCTACACCGTGGACAGGCCGCTGCTGTACTGGGCAGCGCAGGCGCTTGCGGCCAATGGATGGTTCGTGGACCGGCTCGACCTGAAACTGACAGAAAGCGTCGAGTTTCCGGAAATGATCGCCTGCATGGAACGCGTGGTCGACGAATGGCGCAAGGCGGCGCTCGAACATGCTGCCGAATCGGGTGAGGAGCCGCATTTGCTGGTCGTCACCAAATCGCTCTCCACACTCTCATATCCGCATTCCGCAAAACTAGGATTGCGCGTGGTGCTGCTCACCCCGGTACTCAATCCGCCGCCATTCGACAAGCACAAGTCGGTCATTCCCGCGCCGCTGCCGGGAACTGCCGGCAGCCCGATGCCGCTAATCTGCGCAGGTGACGCCGACCCATACTACGATGATGCCAAAGCGCATCTGCTCACCGACCATGTGCGCACGTACGCTGGTGCCAACCATTCCATCGAAGTGCCGGACGATTGGCAGACGTCGCTCGACTACCTGAAACAGGTCACGCAAGCCATCGTCGACTACGCCGGCTGAAAAGAACGGGACGGAATATGCGCATCGTATTGCAGAAGGTCAGCGAAGGATCCGTCGACGTGGTCGACGAGACAAGCGGAGAAGTCGACACCACATTCGAACCACAGCATATAGGCATCGGCTATGTGCTGCTTGTCGGAGTGGAAGATACGGACGGAGCGAAACAAATCGACTGGCTCGCCCACAAAATCGCCAACCTGCGCGTTTTCGAAGACGAGAACGGCAAAATGAACCGTTCCATCCACGACGTGGACGGCAGCGTGCTGTCGATATCCCAGTTCACGCTGTATGCGGACGTACGCAAAGGCAACCGGCCAAGCTTCGTGAAAGCAGGCGCGCCCGACCATGCCGAACAGGTATGGAACGGATTCAACGACGCCCTGCGCGCGCAAGGACTCGAAGTAAAAGAAGGACGATTCGGCTCCCACATGCGCGTGCGGCTCGCCAACGACGGTCCGGTCACCATCATCCTTGACACCGACGAACTCGGCGTCTGACCCAAAACCCAACGTGAAACCCTATATCCGACGATTGCCATAGGGTAAAACGCATGGGAATATGGAACGACCGCAAACTGATCGTCAACTGCCTGCCGTTGACCGAATCCGAACGTGCGCAGTTCACACGCGCCGCGAAAGACATGCCGCAGGAATTCGTCGGCGACCCGGCACAACGAGGCTCCATGAACTGGACCGCCGAAATACCGGACGAACTCAAAGCGTATGCAACCGCGGTCATCGGCAACATCACGCCCGAAACATGCGCGCAATGCCCCAGACTCGAATGGCTGCAGACCTGGAGCGCCGGCGTCGACAAATACCAGCGGCCTGGCGTGCTCCACCCCGGCTCCATGCTCACCAACGCCACCGGCGCCTACGGACAAAGCGTGTCCGAACACATGTTCGCCATGATGTGGTCCATCATGAAAAACCTGCACATCTACGCCGTCGGCAACCCGAACGCCGCATGGCAGGACGCCGGCCGCGTCATCAGCCCCGACGGCAAAACCGCGCTCATCATCGGCACCGGCGACATCGGATCGCATTTCGCACGCCTATGCAAGAGCGTCGGCATGTCGACCATCGGCATCCGCCGCAACCCCACCGTCGAAGCGCCGGGCATCGACCACATGGTCGGATTCGAATCGCTCGACGACGTGCTGCAATACGCCGACGTGATCGCCATGTGCGTGCCATCCACGCCATCCACACACCACCTGCTTAACGCGGAACGCATCGCAAAACTCAAAACCGACGCCATCGTCATCAACGCGGGCCGCGGTGACGCCATAGACACGCAGGCGCTCGCCGACGCGCTCGCCAACGGCATGATCCGCGGCGCTGGCCTCGACGTGACCGAACCGGAGCCGCTGCCGGCGGCATCGCCATTATGGAGCGAGCCGAAATGCCTGATCACCCCGCATGTGGCGGGCGGCAACCACTTGGAGTCCACCGAACGGCGCATCATCGCCATCGCATTGGGCAACGTGCGCTGCTACGCCAACGGACAATCGCTCGACAACCGCATGCCTCTCAAGGGCTGACGTTCATTAAAAGTGGGTATCCGCTCCTTCGGTCGTCGGCTGAATGGTCCGAATCGGACGGCCTCCGAGATGAACTCTGAAACGAACCACATGAGGAGGTCTATCTGGTCTGAAGGCACATGCACCGCGCCCGGAATACGTCACAAAAACGGGCAAACCCGTATGATGGCAGCCATGGGGAGAAAGGCGGGAGATATGACATTGGACAAATGGCAGCGGATGACCGAGTGGTTCATGACCGCATTGGCGTTGGTGTTCCTGTTCGCGTATTCGTGGGAAGTGCTGGCGAGAACGCATATCGTATTGTGCGAAACGGTGATCAACATCATCTGGATGGCGTTCATCGTCGACTACGTCGTTTCGATTCTGCTGGCGAAGGACAAGAAAGCCTGGTTCAAAGAGAATCTGCTGATGCTGGTGTCCATCGCCTTGCCCATCTTCAGACCATTGAGGCTGCTGCGATTGGTGGCGGTGCTCAACGTGCTCAACCGTACCGGTGGCATGGCGGTGCGTGGACGTATCACACTGTACACATGCTGCAGCGTGACACTGCTGATGTATATCGGCGCCCTTGCCGAATTGGATGTGGAACGTGGGGTTCCAGGCGCTTCCATCACCGATTTCGGCGAGGCGATATGGTGGTCGTTCGTGACCGTCACCACAGTCGGCTATGGCGATTTGTCTCCGGTGACATGGCAGGGAAGAAGCATCGCCATCGGGCTGATGATAACCGGCGTGGCCCTGATCGGCATCGTCACCGCGACACTGGCCTCATGGATAGTCGATTGTGTCCGTGACGAAACCGACAAGCGCGCGGACGAGGCGGAATCGGAAACGGAACAGTTGCGCCACAATGTGCGGGAACTGACGGACACCGTCAACCAGCTGCGTGACGACATCGCGCGGCTGCGCAGACCATAGCGGTTCTCATGACTGCACTGCGGAAAATGCGGAAAGAGGCTGAGGCATAGGAAAAGCGCCGGATGAATAACCCGGCGCTTTTCCTATGCCTCACCGTCATACGTCTTACAACCGGAAAGGCGGAGACGCTGTATTGGATTTATTCGCAGGCGACTCCGTCATGGTCGCGGTCCAGTTGTGAACGGTAGCCCGGCTGGCCCTGGTAGATAGGCGCGGCGCCAGCGGCTCGTGCCGCGGTGCAGTTCTGGTAGTGGACGTCCTGCTGTGGCGCTGGTTGGGGCGCGGGAGCCGGAGCCGGAGCGGGTTCGGGCGCAGGTGCCTGTGTCGTTTGTTGAGTCTGCTGGGCCTGCTCAGCTGACTGTTCGGTTTGCGTCTGTTCGGTTTGCGTCTGTTCGGTCTGCTCGGACTCGGTGGTCTTCTCGGCTGTGGAATCCTTGACCCCCGTGTAGTCGGGCACGGTTTGCGTCGGGCAGGAGGACAGCACCTTGGCCATGGCTTCCTTTTCGGCCTGCGTGACCCACAGTGAGTATTTGTGCTTCACGCCGATCTGACGCGCCACGTATTCGCAACGGAACCCCTTGTTGGACGGCAGCCACGTGGCCGCATCGCCATCGGACTTCTTCTGGTTGGCACGCCCCTGCACGGCCAGCAGATTGTACGGATCGTTCGCCAATGCGGTGCGGCGCTCCTCGCTGAGCTTCTGCGCGCCCTTCTGCCACGCATCGCTCAACGCCACCACATGGTCGATCTGCACCGCGGTGGAAGTCTTCTTGCCCTTCTTGAACTTGATGTCCTTGCCAGTGTATGGATCATGCAGTTTTCCGGACTTCACCACGCAATTGTGCGTACGCCACTTGTGCCTCACGCCGGTCAGATCGCGGTTGAGGATATCATTGCGGGTGTCGCAGCCGTTGTGGTCCATGTCGGCCCACGCCTTGCCGAATTGAGTGCGCTTGTACCCGGTTTTCGGCGCGCGGCCCTTGACCTCCAACGAATCCAACACCTCCGTGGCGGACGTGCCGGCCCCGGTGCCATCCGTCGGCTCGTCCGCATACGCCGAACCGACCGGCAGTCCGATGGCCAGACTCGCAGCCAGCAATCCGGACAAAACAACCATCATCGAACCATGACGACGCATGATACGCTCCTCACCCTAAAACCCCTCAAGTAGTACAAGAATATCCCCGGAACGAATTCGAATCGCTTCTTTACGGCAGATTTTTCGGCATGCCGAAACCAGTATTTCGCATCCGTCAAGACGTATGGCAAGAATCGGCCGTATGACCAACAGCATCACAGCAATCAAACCGGAACGTCTCGCACAATACGCCAAAGACTTCAACGCCGACCGGGCCAACCTTGTGGCCGCCAACGCCGCGGTGTCCTCGGGCGTGCTCGAAGCCGCCACCGACTACAAAGGCCAGCGCGCGCTGCCACGCGACTTCTCCATCGAACTGAAACAGGGGTCCATCACCAACCAGCGCCGATCCGGCCGCTGCTGGATGTTCGCATCCCTCAACACCCTGCGTTACGAGCTCATGCACCAGTGGGGACTCGACGATTTCGAATTCTCCGAAACCTACCTGTTCTTCTGGGATGCGATGGAAAAATCCAACACGTATCTCGAAAACGTGTTCGCCACGCTCGACGAGCCGACCGACAGCCGCCTGTTCCAGGAGATCAACTACGGGCCGGCCGATGACGGCGGTTGGTGGCAGATGTTCGCCGCCCTTGTAGACAAGTATGGTCTCGTGCCGAAGAGCGCCTACCCGGAATCCGCCAATTCCAAGGACTCCGACGCGTTCAAACAATACCTCAACAGCAGGCTGCGCCAGTTCGCCGCCGACCTGCGCGAACGTTACGCAGCCGGCGCCACGGTCGATGAACTGCGCGCGGTCAAGGACGACGACATGTCCACCGTGTACCGCATGTGCGCCATCTCGTTGGGCGAGCCGCCGGAGAAGTTCGACTTCCTGGCCCGCGTGAGCGACGATGACAAGAAGGACGATAAGAAAAGCGGCGAAGACGAGGCCGACAAGCCGAAAACCGGCAAGGACGAGCGCAGACAGATCCGCGAAACCGGCATCACGCCGATGGAATTCTACAAGAAGTACGTGCCGGTGGACGTCGACGATCTGGTGACGTTGTGCAACGTGCCGATGGCGTCCCGTCCGTTCAACAAGCGTTACCGCATCCGCTACACCGCCAATGTGGCCGAAGCGGGGGATATGGAATTCGTCAACGTGCCGCTCGACGTGTTCAAAAAGGCCGCGGTCGACCAGATTAGCGCCGGACACCCGATCTGGTTCGCCTGCGACTGCACCCAGTTCTCGCTGCGTGCGGCCGGCTATTTCGACTGCGACAGCGTGCGCGTGGACCAGCTGTTCGGCACCGATTTCGACTTCGACAAGGCGCACGGCCTCGAATACGGCGACAGTCCAAGCAACCATGCCATGACCCTCACCGGCGTGAACCTTGACGAGCAAGGCAAGCCGAACCGCTGGAAAGTGGAGAACAGCTGGGGCAAAGACAACGGCGAAGACGGCTACTACGTGGCCTCCGACAAGTGGTTCGACCGCTATGTGACCGAAATCATCATCCGCAAGGAATACCTCGACGACGCCACCCGAGCGCTGCTCGAAACCGAGCCGGTGGAACTCGACCCATGGCAGCCGCTGACCAAACGCTGCCGCTGACGCAACACGGGCGATAACATGCCGCGGTCCGGATCGGGCCGCGGCTTTTGCTGTTCCACCGCGCTGGTATGGTTGCATGAGAACAAACGTACGAACGATGGGGGTTCAGGTGGCGGACACTCTGGCATGGCTTTCCGACGAGCTGCGCAGCGAATGCAGCCAGCCGGTACTGCAGCGCGCCCGCGGCATCGCCAACCAATGGCGTTCCAAAATGGAGGACCTGCATTGCCTGAACGACACCGCATCCAACCGCATCACCCTGTATGCCACCATACGGGGCACCACCTCACCCTCCAGCCGTTACGAAGTGCAAGCCACGCTTGATTTCGCCGACGAGCTGTTTCTGGCACGCTACTGCTCCTGCCCGGCATTCAGCGGTTCGCAGCGCGGCTACGGTTCCTACCGGACCTTCGACTACCACAACAGTCCGAAATACCGCAGCTTCGACGATGACGACGACTACGATTACGTCGACGACTACGACGATTTCGGCTCCGGCAGCACGTACGGCCACGTCAACGATGATGACGACTCGGCTTCCTCCACCAGCCGCCGGTACACCGGCATGTGCAAGCACGTAGCCGCCATGCTGCTGCTGTTCCTGCAGCAGCCGGAACGATTCCGGGGATTCCACGCCGCAGCCGCAACACCCCGGGCCCTCGCCGACTACATGCGCTCCCTCGATGCGAAAAGCAACAACGCCGGCGAGAACGCCCAACTCGACGTGCTGAAACGAATCATCAACGCGAAAAGCCGATTGATCGAGGAACAACGTGGCGCCTCCGGACAGGGAGCCGCCAAACCGAAACGCAAATCAAGCGCGCCGGTCGACGTCAAACCGGGAAGCGTGTACCTCGAGCCCACGCTGATCAACGGCCATGACGCCCTGCGCCTGTCCCTGCGCATCGGATGCGGCGACGCCGACTATGCGCTCAAAAACATCTCAAGATTCGTGGCCGACATGCGGACGGGAACATACGAGTCATATGGCAAAAAACTCGCGTTCACCCACACTCCGGACATGCTCGACCCCTTCTCGCTGAAGCTATACCGCTTCCTGCAGCAGGTGATCGCATCCAGAACGGCGGCCCAACTGCAAAACGGATACTATTACGGCGAAGCGGTACGCGTCGACCGTGAACTCGTCCTCACCGATTGGGAGGCATGCGACCTGCTCGACCTGTTCCACGCCGTGACACAGGACGAATACAAGGAACACGAGTCGAAGGCCCGCGGTTTCCTGCGCACGTCGGACGGTGACGGGCTGAGACGATTGCTTATCGAGGATTTCCAACGCACCAAGGAATCCGGGCCAAGCCGCATCCACATGGCCAACGAAGGAGGCGAGCCGTTCGGCCTTGACATTGTCGAAGGCGACCCCACCTTCACGTTCAAGGCGTCCTACGTGCATGAGGGCACCGCGTCGGGCGTGCGCATCACATCGAACCAAAGCATCTCCGATGTCATCAACGGACGCAACGGCTTCTACGTTTTCAGCCGCGAACGTCCCGACGATTCCACGGCGACGGACAGGATAGGCATCGACGGGCTCTTCCGCTGCACCGATAAACTGCGCCCGGCATTGCAGGTGCTGCCTGACCTGTGTTCCGACGATCCGGACGGCGTGTTCATCGCCGAAAACGACTGGCCCATGTTCGCCCGAACCATCGTGCCGAAACTCACCGAAGCGGGCATCGGATTCGACATTCCGCAGGAAGTGACCGAAGCGGTGGGAACCGAATGCCGGATCGAATTCTATCTGGACCGCGATTTGTACGGCATCACCTGCGAAGCGGTGGCGAAATACGGCGACTTCACCTTCCAACTGGTGCCCACCGCCAAAGAACTGCGCGGCGTGATCAACCCCGATTCACGTTCAAGAGCCTCGCAGGTCAAACGCGACCTGTCACGGGAATCGTTCGCCGTGCAGGTGGTACGCCAGCTGTGCCCTACATGGAGCTCCATCGACGTGGCACGCGTCAAAGAAGAGGATGAGCAGGCTATCCTGCTCATGCTCACCGACGGCGTGCAGATCCTCAAATCGGTGGGCCAGGTCTTCTCCACGGCGGCATTCGATGGCATGATGCAGCCCAACCCGCCATCGGTGAAGGTCGGCTTGTCCATCGACTCGAACCTCGTTGAAATCTCACCGATCGCCGACGAGGTGCCGATGAACGAAGTCGGCGCGCTGCTTGACTCCTACCGAAGAAAACGCCGCTACCATCGGCTCAAGAACGGCACGTTCGTGGATTTGAAGGAAGCCGACCTGCATGAGCTCGACCAAGTGTCCACGGACCTCGACCTGAGTGAAAAACAGCTCGACTCCGGCATCATCAAAATCCCCGGATACCAAGCGTTCCTGCTGGACTCCCAAGTGGACGACGAAGGCAAAAGCGCCTCGTTCGTGGACTATGTCAACGATGTGAAGATCGTCGATCCGAAACGCTACGAAGTGCCCGAACGGCTCAAAACCGTGCTCCGCCCATACCAGGTGGAGGGCTTCCAATGGCTGTCCACCCTGTGGGACAAGGGCTTCGGCGGCATCCTCGCCGACGAGATGGGCCTCGGCAAATCCGTGCAGCTGCTCTCGCTCATCGAAGCGCGCAAAGGAAACGGTCCGTCACTCATCGTCTGCCCGGCATCGCTCGTCTACAACTGGGCCGCGGAATGCGAGAAATTCGCGGGCGATCTGACGGTGGAAGTCGTCGCCGGTACGAAAGCGCAGCGACGCAAGGCCATCGCGACGGTGGCCGCGCAATCGCAGGAGAACGACGGTGCTACGACGAATGGCGCCACGACGTACGACGGCACCGACGTGGTGATCACCTCCTACGATCTGCTGCGTCGCGACGTGGACGATTACGCAGCCTGCCATTTCGCGCTGATGGCGCTCGACGAGGCGCAATACATCAAAAACCATGCCACAAAGGTGGCCAAATCGGTCAAACAGGTCACGGCCGACCATCGCTTCGCTCTGACCGGCACGCCAATCGAAAACCGGTTGAGCGAACTGTGGAGCATTTTCGACTTCCTCATGCCCGGACTGCTCGGCACCTATACGAAATTCCGCGAAAAATACGAGCAGCCGATCATGGCTCCCGGTCCGGAACATTCCGTCATGGCCGACAAACTGCAGGCATTGGTGGGACTGTTCATCAAACGCCGTCTGAAAAAAGACGTGCTCACCGACCTGCCCGACAAATTCGAGAACGTGCTCACCGTCAAACTGGAAGGAGAGCAGCGCAAACTGTACGCCGCACACGAACAGCGGCTACGCGCCACGCTCACCAAGGCGTCGGACGCCGACTTCAACACCAAGAAGATCCGCATCCTCGCCGAATTCACCTTGCTGCGCGAAATCTGCTGCGATCCAAGACTCGTATACGCCGACGCGAAGAACGCCTCCGCCAAACTCGACGCCATCGCCGAACTCGTGGCCACATGCATGGGCGAAGGCAAAAAGGTCCTCGTGTTCTCGCAATTCACCTCGTTCCTCGAACTCATCGGCGCCAGACTCGCCGAACAAGGCGTGGAATACTACACCATCACCGGCGAGACGCCGAAGAAACGCCGTGTGGAACTGGTCGACGAATTCAACGGCAACGACGTGCCCGTATTCCTCATCTCGCTCAAAGCCGGCAACACGGGCCTGAACCTCGTGGGCGCGTCCGTGGTGGTGCACGCCGATCCATGGTGGAACGCCGCCGCGCAGAACCAGGCAACCGACCGCGCGCACCGTATCGGCCAAACCCAGGACGTGAACGTATACCAGATCGTGGCCAAAGACACCATCGAGGAACGCATTCTGAAACTGCAGGAAAAGAAAAACGAGCTGGCGCGCCAATTCACCGACGGCACCGCATCCGGCGGCGTCGGCACGCTCAGCAAGGACGATCTGCTCGGCCTGCTGTCATAACATGCCCGCTGTCGCGGCGTGCGCAGACTGCGTTCCGAATCGCAAGACGAAAACGGAACGCAGGTTGCGCATATCGCATGGCGGGCGTATATATGGACAAGCAAGTTTCAGGGAAGGTGAAAATCCTTACTGGCGGTAACGGCACGACCGGCATTCATAACGGCCCCATACCGAAGCCCGCGACCCGCGAAAGCGGCTGATCCGGTGAGAATCCGGGGCCAACGGTTACAGTCCGGATGGAAGAAACGGAGCTCAACATGAGTGTATCCTCTCCTAGCAATACCTCCAATACCGCAGCTGATCAGGCCGCAGACAAACCGATGACCCGTCCGGACAACGCGCACTCCACAGGCGTCGCCGACTCCGGCCGCTGGTCCACCAAACGCATCGCCATGTACGCGCTGTTCGTGGCGCTGTCCATGGCCGTCAGCTTCATCGAATTCCCGATCATCCCAGGCGTGCAGTGGCTCAAATACGACCCATCCGGCATCGTCTGCCTCGTCGCGGGCTTCGCGTTCGGACCGGCCGCAGCCGTCATCGTCAGCGTGCTCGGCTTCGTGCCGCACCTGTTCACCAACCCATGGGGCACCCTGATGGCCGTGCTCGTGGCATTGGCCCTGTCCGTGCCGGCATCGCTCATCTACAAAAAGAACAAGACGCGCAAGGGCGCGCTGATCGGCATCATCGTCGGCGCTGTCGTGGCGCTCGCCGTCGCCATCGTCGGCAACATCATCGTCACGCCGTTCTACGCGCACATGACCACCGCGCAGGTCGTGGCGCTTATCGTGCCGGCGCTCCTGCCGTTCAACGCGTTGAAGTTCACCATCCACGGCGTGGTCACGTTCCTGATCTACAAGCCGATCTCCAACCTGCTGAACCGTTGAGCTTCGTTTGTTCCCATTGAAATGAACATGGAGGGACCGTCCGCATCCACCGGAGGGTTCCTCCGTCTTGTTTTCCCCGAGAATTCCATGCAGTGCTGGTGAAGGAAGATTTTATGGTTACGACCAATGCGCCGATCATAACGCTACGCGATGTGCGATTCACCTATGATGGCGGCGCGACATGGGCGCTTGACGGTGTGAGCCTTGACATCCGCCGTGGCGAACGCATCTGTCTGACGGGGCCGAACGGTTCGGGCAAATCCACGCTGTCACGTGTCATCGCCGGACTGGTGGCTCCCGATGAGGGATATGTCGCATTGTCAGGCAATGTGGTGTTCGACGAGTCCGGCGCGCACGCCGACGAGTATCGAACCGCCCGTTGCGGCATAGGCGCGGTGTTCCAGCATCCCGAAGACCAAATCGTCACCACCGTCACCGAAGACGACGTGGCGTTCGGACCGGAGAATCTTGCGATTGAGCATGATGAGATCGGCCTGCGCATCTCCGGTTCGCTGGACGCCGTGGATATGAGCGACTATCGCGCTTCCGATCCGACGCGCATGAGCGGCGGCCAACAACAACGCATCGCCATCGCCGGCATGCTGGCGATGGATTCCGATGTGCTCGTGCTCGACGAGCCGACCGCCATGCTCGACCCGCAAGGGCGCGCCGACATCATGCGGGTGCTGGACGAACTCCAGGACCGCGGCACCACCATCATTCTCGTCACGCACCATGCGGACGAGTTGGAACATGCCGACCGTGTGATTCAGCTGGAAGCAGGCCACATCGTAGGCGATGGCCCCGCCGACGAGCGGCTTCGGATGCCGGTTCAATCGGTGGGCCTACCGAAACGCATTGATGATAAGCCCGCCGAAACGCTCATCGAAGCACGCGACATATCGTATCGTTACGTGGACGCCGAACGTGACGTGTTCAACCACCTGTCGTTCAGCATCGGCAAAGGCGAGACAGTGGCGTTGATGGGACGCAATGGCGCCGGCAAAACCACATTGGCGCGCATGCTGTGCGCGTTGGAGAAACCCACGACAGGCTCGATCGTCATCGACGGCATCGCCGTGGCCACTGCGAAGGCAAACGGCGGAACGAAGCCCCTCAATCGCAAAAACCGTACGAGGCTGCGCCGTACGGTCGGCTACGTCATGCAGCATCCGGAACGGCAGCTGTTCGCCGACACCGTGGCCGAAGACGTCGCATACGGGCCTTCCAACCTGGGATTGGATACGTCCGAGGCGATGGAACGCGCCATGCAGGCCATGCGGCTGCTGCATATCGAACATCTGCGAGACCGTTCGCCGTTCGACCTGTCGGGCGGCCAGCAGCGACTGGTGGCGATCGCCGGCGTGATTGCATGCGAGCCGAAAGCGTTGATTCTGGACGAGCCGACCGCAGGTCTTGACGAGGAGGCCGCCGCACGCGTGCACGGGCTCATCCACGAGCTCAAATCACGCGGCGTGACCATACTGCTCATCTCGCATTCGCAGGATGAAGTGGACGAGCTTGCCGACCGTACCATCATGTTGGGCAAGCCGGCGAAACGTGCGGACTCTAAGGAATCCACGGAATCCACAGTGAAAGCCACCTGCGAAGAGGGGCCGGATGCGGAATCATCCGTGGACGCCGCCGGCTCGGACACCGCGACCGTGGGGGAGCGGCGGACCCTGTTGGAACGCCTCGATCCGCGCGTGGGCATGCTGTCCGCATTGGCGCTCATGTTCTCCGCGTTCGCCATCGGCTCATTCTGGCAATTGCTGCTTGCCGTGGTGTTCACCGGCGTGATCGCCGCGGCCGGACGCATCAATGTAGGCCGATTGGCCGCTTCCGTGCGTGTGTTCCTGGCATTGTTCGTTTTCTGCGGCCTGCTGAACATCTTCTTCGTGCGCACCGGCACCACGGTGGCGAGCCTCGGGCCGATTCCCATCACCGATGACGGCATCCGCATCGCCATACTCTACGCATGTCGGTTCGCCGTGGTCATCGTCATCGGAGCGATGTTCCTTGCCTCCACCACACCGACCGCCATGACCGACGCGTTCGAATCATTGCTGTCACCGTTCGCCAGATTCGGCCTGCACACGCAGGAGACGGCATTGGTGATGAGCCTCGCCCTGCGTTTCCTGCCGACGCTTGGCATGGAAACGAAAGCGATTATCGACGCGCAGTCGGCGCGCGGTGGCAGCGTCGAAACAGGTTCGTTCGTAGTACGCATCAAAGCGATGGTGGCGGTCGTCGTGCCGGTCTTCGCCGCAGCCATCCGCCACGCCGACAACCTGAGCCTCGCCTTGGACGCGCGCTGCTATGAGGAAGGTGCGACGCGCACGCATTGGCGTGTCATGCGCGTCACCGGCATGGACGTGGCCGTGGCGATCGTGGTGCTCGTCTATCTCGTCGCACTGGTCGTGCCGGGCGTGCTGTTATGACCGGTGCGTTGCGGGCGGATGGGCAAATACCGTCCTCACGCTAGGCTTGAGCGGGTATTTGTAGATAGGAATGGAACACATATGGCACTTACCAAAAAGCAGGTCAAGCAGCTGCGCGGCCTGGCCACCAAACTCAATCCGCTCATCCAGGTCGGCAAGAACGATCTGAGCGAAAACGCCGTCAAACAGGCGGACGAGACCATCGAGAAGCGCGAGCTCGTCAAATGCTCCGTGCTCGACGGTTCCGGTCTGACCGCCAAGGAGGCCGGCGAAGGTCTCGCCGAACAGCTTGGCGCGGAACTCGTGCAGGTCATCGGCAACCGTTTCGTGCTCTACCGTCGTTCCCAGCGTGACGACGTGGAGCACATTCGTCTCGTGCGCGAATAGCGATCCGAACGTTATATGAGAAGCGGCCCGCCCTCCGAAACCAATCGGAAGGCGGGCCGCTTCATATGGAAATAAACAATCGGAAGAGAGCGTGCCGGAGAATCAGCTCTCCTGATCCCATTCGGGCTTCCACGTGTACTGCATGTCGTACGCGCTGGACCAGAACATGTACTCGTTCTCAACGCCGGTCACAAAAATATCGACCAGCTCCTGCTTACGTTCCTCGCTCACCTCGGCGGCGAGTTTCTCGATATGCTCGATCAGCCAAGCCGAACCCTGCCAGAACTCGTCGGTCTTGTACATGTCCACCCAGCTCTTGTACTGGTTCACATCGAGCGTGTCGGCGAATTCATGGGCAAGACGATATCCGTAATCCGCGTACACCCAGGCGCAGGGGAGCACGGCCACGAGAATGTCGAGGATGTCCTTGCCATAGGCGATGGAAAGGATGTTCGACGTGTACGCGCGGGCGAACGCCGACTGGCGCACGTTGTTCATCTGCTCGTCGGTGATGCCGTAGCTGGCCAGATACGTGCGGTGCACGGTCGACTCCACATTCAACGCGCCGTTCTGCACGTTGAGCATGAACGCCATGATCTCCGGATCGTCTGTTTTGGCCAGTCCCAAAGCATGCACTCTGGCGTAGTCGTTAAGATAACGGAAATCCTGCAGCAGATAGAACGCGAACTTCTCGCGCGGCAGAGTGCCTTCGCCCAGTTCGCGGATGAACGGCTGCCTGTAGCCTTCCTCCCATACGAGGTCGGCGGCTTTGCGCAGCCGCTGCGCGAATGGGGGAAGATTGGTTCGCGTGACGCCCTTCGAAGCGTCGAACGCGGAATCGGAATTGGTTACGGAAATCACATCAGCCATATGGCCATGCCTCCCTACGCTGGTGTCAACCATCAGGTTCAAAGGGTTCGGACGTCCACGCCCATCTCAATCCGTCATACGGATTCCCCTGCATACGCGGTTCATTATGGCAAACAAGTTCGTGCCGTGCAAGGTTCTGTCCATATTTGTCGCGGGATTATGCCCGTGCTCGGCTCCATATCGAACATGGCCGATGTGTGGTTGAGGGCCGGTGCAAGAATGGAACGTATGACTGAAAAGCAAGTTGCGAAGAAGACCATCGAAAAGCTGGCTATCGTCGTGGTGACCTACAAGCGCCAGCAGCTGCTCGCCACCCTGTTCGAATCCATCGAGAAGCTTACCGTCGCCCCGTGGCGCATCATCGTCGTGGACAACGAGCACAGTGACAAGACCCATGGCATGGTCGAAGAATTCAGCGCCAAGCTCACCGCGCAGTGGGGCACCACCGTGGCCGACCTGTCCGGCAACGAGAACCGCGTGGTCTACGCGCCGCAGACCGACAACCTCGGAGGCGCGGGCGGTTTCTCCGCAGGCGTGAAGAAGGCGTACGAGCTGGGTGCCGAATGGTTCTGGGTCATGGACGACGACGTCGCCGTCATGCCGGAAGGCATCGAGCGCTTGGCCAAGTGGACCGATCGGCACGACGTGATTCAGGGAAGCCGCTACGACTATGATGGCGGTCCGTTCTACTGGCAGTACGATTTCATCGTCCCGCTCGGCATTCCGAACCCGATCGCACCGGCTGCGTTCGGCCCGGCTGGCTATCGCGTGATGGACACGTTGTGCTTCGAAGGCGGCCTGTTCCGCCGCAACATCGTCGAGAAGATCGGTCTGCCCGACCCGCGTTTCTTCATCTATTGGGACGACACGATGTACGGCTATCGTGCCAGCAAGGTCACCAATCCGATCGTCGTGCCCGACGTGGTGCTGCGCCGTACGCGCGAGATCGGCAATTGGGACATCGCCGGCGTGCGCCAGCTCAACTCCACTTCCGACATGAACCGCTACCACATCATGCGCAACCGCGGCTACATGGCCCGATACTTCATGACGTACGGCGATTACCGTCCGCTATTGTTCGGCCTGGGTACGGTGCTGACCGCGGTCAAGGAAGTGATTCGACTGACGATGGTGGACCGCGAGCATTTCAAGACTGGCATCGTTCAGATCGCCAAAGGATGGTGGGATTCGCGCAAGCTGCTGCATGATCCGGAATGGCAGCCGATGCCGCCGCTGAAGTAACACCGTGGCCCACGCGTTTCCCAACGCGCGGCGATCACGCGATTGACGATTCGTCCCACGTCGGAGCCTCTACCGACGTGGAACGAATCGTTTGCAAAACAGGCGATGAAATATTTACTCGGTTAAGTATTACAATTTGTGCAATCGTTCTCACCATTTGTGCATGTCGCGCGCGATTTTGGGCATGTTGCGAGTTATCATAACACGTATCGGTTCGAATACACCCATAACATACCTTGATAGAGAGGTTGAAGATGATTGAGACTGCACAGGCATTCGGCGTTGACATTGGTGGCTCCGGAATTAAGGCCGCCCCGGTTAACCTCGAGAAGGGCGAGTTCGCCGAACCGCGTCTGAAGATCCTCACCCCGGAGGTGTCCACTCCGAAGGCCGTCGGCGAAATCGTTCGCCAGCAGCTCGAGCATTTCGAGGTTCCGGAGTCCGCTCCGGTCGGCATCGCCTTCCCGGCTCCGATTCATGTGGGCGAGAAGCTTGGCTACATGGCCAACCTGGACCAGTCCTGGGTCGGCGTGGACGTCACCGAAGTGTTCTCCGAAGCTTGCGGTCGTCCGGTCACCGTGGTGAACGACGCTGACGCCGCCGGTCTTGCCGAGCAGCAGTTCGGCGCCGCGAAGGGCCAGGATGGCCTCGTCATCGCCACCACGCTGGGCACCGGCATCGGCACCGCGCTGATTTTCAACGGCGAGCTCATTCCGAACACCGAGCTCGGCCATCTGGAACTGCTCAAGGGCAAGGGCGACGCGGAGAAGTACGCCGCATCCTCCATCCGCGAGAAGCTCGACATGGGCTACAAGAAGTGGGCGAAGCGCCTGACCAAGTACTACTCCCTCATGGAGTTCTACTTCGACCCGCAGCTGTTCGTCGTCGGCGGTGGCGTGTCCCGCGTCTCCGAGAAGTTCCTGCCGTACATCGACATCAAGACCCCGATCGTCGCAGCCAAGCTGCACAACGAGGCCGGCATCATCGGCGCCGCATACTACGCGAGCACCAAGCAGAAGTGATGTGTTGACCGATTAGGTTGTCACAAGGCCGTCCGATTCGTCGGACGGCCTTTTTCGTTGTTCCATGTGCCGCAGATGGAAGACGGCAGTCCATGGAGTAGGGTGGAGAGCATGCGTTTTTCCTCAAGAGTCGACATCAGTGAGCCCAATCCCATCGCCAAGGCGGAAGCCACCGCCAAAACAGCCGGCAGACCGCTCGGCAAGCTCAACGACTCCAATCCGACACGGCACGCGCTGGCTCCGGATCTTGTGCCGGACATCTACTCCGCCGACCCGCGCGGCCAACGCTACGCGCGTGAGGCGCTGGCCGCGTTCCTTGACATGCAGGAAATCGGCCATTGCTCGCCGGACGACCTGTACATCCTCAGTTCAACTTCCGAAGCCTACTCGTGGCTTATCAAACTGCTGTGTGATGCCGGTGACGCCGTGCTCGCACCGAAACCCGGCTATCCGCTCATCGAATCGATCGCACGCCTCGAATGCGTCGACATGATCGAATACCAACAACGATTCGACGGCTCCTGGTACATCGACGTGGCCGAACTGAAAACCGCGCTGGAAGGCCCGGACGGCAATCGCATCCGCGCGCTGGTGCTCATCAACCCCAACAATCCGACCGGTTCGTACGTCAAACCGTCGGAACGCGAGGCGATCGTCCGCCTGTGCCGGGACCACGACGTGGCCATCATCGCCGACGAAGTGTTCTACGATTACGATTTGGAACCATTCGAAGGCAATGCACGACTCGCGGGGGAGCGTGGCGCGCTCACATTCGCGTTGGACGGTTTTTCGAAAATGCTCGCCGCACCGCATGCCAAAGTCGGCTGGATCCAAGTGTCCGGACCGGCAGAAGACGTGACGGAAGCCAAGCGTCGTCTCGACGTGATCGCCGACGACTATCTGCCCATGAGCGAGATCGTCGCAAAACAAATTCCCGCACTGCTTGAAGCGGCGCCATCGCAGACCGCGCGCGTGCAGGAACGTGTGCGCGGCAATCTCAAAGCACTGCATGCCATGCTCGACGCGGACGAGCAAGGTCTTGTCAGCGTATTGCGTGCCGAAGGCGGATGGAACGTACTGCTGCGCGTGCCCAGCGTGCTCGACGAGAACGAGCTGGTGCTGCACATGATCGAACGCCACGGCGTATCCGGACAGCCCGGCTACTTCTTCGACATGACCTCCAACGGCTATCTGGCCATCTCACTACTGCCCGAACCGGACGATTTCCGGCATAACGTGTACGTGGTGATCGACACCGTCAACGAACTGATCGGCTGAACGGACTGCCGAGTCCGAAATCTCTTCTACGCCCTGTCGCCCTTCGCCGCCTCATACTTCGAACGAACCAAATCCGTGTAAAAATCGACCGCCTCACGAGGCACGCCGTCGAACACCACACGATGGTCGTCGACAACGAGCACGCGGCCGATCGCATATTCCGGACGGACGATCAGATCCGTGTCATGCGTGGCGAACACCACCTGCTTGTCATAGCTGAACAGGGCCTTCGCCACGCGCGCCGACGCCACCTCGTCCAATCCCTTGGTCGGCTCGTCGGCGACGATCGCAGCGGGGGAGAAGCTCAACGCGGCCGCGATCGCCAGCAGATGCCGCTTCTCGCTATCCAAAGCGGAGGCCGGCTCGCGGGCCACGGAAGCCAAGTCGAAATGCGCGAACAGATTGCCGATGATCGCCTGACGTTCGCTTTCCGGCACCTTGTGCTTCTTCAACGGCAGGTCGATCGCCTCACGAATCGAAGCCGCCTTGTAGTAGGCGTTCGGAATCTCTTCGCGCCGCACGCGGCCGACCAGATCCTCGACATGCTTCAGATTGCGTTTCACGGCGGGGTCGTATGCGGTACCGTCCGCTTCGATGCGGACCGTTCCGGACGTGGCGGCCAACGCTCCGTCCAGCAACTTCAGCAGCGTGGTCTTGCCTGCGCCGTTCAAGCCGATTATCGCCACACGCTTGCTGTCAGGTGTGATATCAAGCGTGGTGGCTTCCAAGCCGATATTGCCGTCCTCGTACATGTGGGCGGCCTGGTCGAGATGGAACGTGACGGACGAAGCCGGTGTGGAATGTTTACCGGCGAACAGCGAATCGAAGAAACCCATACCGCCGATTGTAACGAACCGCAGGCGCAACCGCGCGCAGGTTCACCGGCAGTTCATCCGAATCGTCCGTGCCCGCATGCGTGGCGGACGCCTTGTAATCGGCGAACAGGCTGCCGAAATCCAACAGTCGCGTCACACTGCTGGTTTCGGCATCGAGTTTGACGACTTGGTCCTGCACGGCGTTGTCGTCGCGGCCCAGTTCGGTGGTGAGCAGCACGATGTCGCCTTTGGCATCCAACGTGCGGCCTGAGGATGGTTGCGTGGCGGCGAAAGCGGTTTCATGGTCGGCGACCCCCGGAACATAACTCAAAGCAACAATGATGACAATCACTATGATTGCCGATGAAACTCAGAGCAAACCGGAAAAACTGCTATATGAATCAGGAAAGAAACCTGAATTTTTACTGGATGTAGCTTATGTCGGACGTCAACCCAACATGAACCAGGACTGCACGTCGAGATAGAGGGCGGGATTGTTGCGCAACATCTCATCGTCACGCCCGGGCAGGAACAACGACATCAGCGCGACAACCAGCGTGAACAGCAGCAGCGCGAGGAATCCGGCACGACATACCCAACGCAGACGCGGCTTGCCGCAATCAAGTACGATCAGCAACGAAGGCAACGCGGCCAAGGCAAACAGCCATCCGAAATCGGCGATGTACCGCCATCCCAAACCAGCCATGCGGGAGTCAATCACCACAAGCAGCAATCCCAATGCCAGGCTGGATGTCAACAACAGCCATGTGTTCGTGCGCCCGGCCTTGCGCATACGCCGGTAGAGGAACGGGCAGGCCAGCGCGGCCAACGTCAACGGAGCTATCGTGAATAAGCCGCCAGGCATTGCCTCGGTAAATCCCCAAGTGGGAAGAGGCGCCGGATTGACGGCGAGGAACGGAAACGCATCCGTGAACCGCAACGGCAGGAACAGGTAATATGCGACGGTCAGCGCAAGATTCGACAATGGCTGCCGATAACTGGTCATATCCGTGACCGTCATCTGATATGAGGTGCCGAAGTCGAGCGGTGATCCGAACCGGACCACGTTGTACGCCAGCAGAGGAACGATCACAATCAACGCGGGAAGCAATGCGGCCAACGGCGCGCGCATCAGACGCCAGACCGACATATGGGGAAGGGAGGAATCATTGGAGGCGTGACGGAAAATCGACTGAATCTGCGGCCAGAATATTACGAAAGCCAGCAACGCCACGAGAATGAACTGCGGACGGCACCCCAGATTGGCCGCAATGCACATCGAGCCTGCAGCCAGATGGGGCAACGACAACGACTGCGTGCCATCAACCTCACGAATCCGATCGCCTGACACCGGCACCCGCTTGGCGGCGCCCAACCACAGCCACAATCCCAACACGCTCAGAAACAGGGAGGCGGCGATCGGCACCGAATAGAAATTCGTCCGATACCACAGATACAAACCATTGGAAGCCAACAGCATGAACACGCACAGCATACTGACCGCAGCCAACGGCGCATTCGGACGAATTCGGGATATCACACGAATCACCAGCAGACATCCGAATACCAGAAAACCAAGCATCAGCAGCGGCACGGCCGCACCGCAGGGCATCATCAGCCCGCCATCGACGAACAACGATGTGACCGCCCGATACGGCAGGAACAACAACAACGCGGGAACCACACCGAAATACGAATACCAGTGCCCCTGATAGAACGCGTAATCCCAATACACTGGGCTTACGCCATCGGCAAGCAACCGCTGCCGGGTGGCCACATCATACGGATCCGCCGCGTCACGCAACGCATCCGGCACATCCAAATCCAACCACGCGTGACCATCAAGCAGCGCCCTTGCCACGTAATCGTACTGGTCGAAATCATACGTGTACGTGCCTTTCGTATGGAAGCTCAACGGAGCCGCCTCCACCAGCTGCCACACCACAACGGCACAAGTGACCACAACAGGCACCGCCAGCAGCGCCCCCAGCCACGCACGCTGCCTCACACTCGTCGTATCCAACGGCATCCGCCACAACCGCGAACCAGGCCTCCACACCAGTACCATCGCCAACACGGCCACCATCACGCCGATACGCAACGGATTCAACGCGAACGGTACACGCACATTCGCACGCACCGCATCAAACGGAATCAGCGAACCCTTCGGCTCGACAATCCGCACGCACACCGAACCACCGGCAGCCGCCGCATGCACATACAGCGAACGCGGCGAAGACACCGACACCGAACTGACCGTACCGGCCCTGCGATTGACATCAGGACGGACGCGAACCGTGCGCAACACCTGCTCCGATTGTCTGGCTGCCTTATCCAACGCCTTCGAAGACACCGGGTCCATACGAACATATTCCGACGAGCCATCCGCATCGACCTGCATATATGCCTGCGTCGGATCGGTGACCTTCAACAACCCCTCGTCAGTACGTTCGAGCCCAGGGCCTAGCACGTTGTACGCGGCGGCGGAATCACCCGATGCGGCCAAGGAACGCCAAAACGGCATATTGCACAACACGCACTCGACCACCACCATCACCGCGAAAGCGACTACAATGGCTGCGCACATACGACGACGTGCCTGAAAACGCTGCTTCGAAAAAGTCACGTCATTATTCTAATAGCTTCATGTCGCGTTGGATTGAAAGAATAGCACACATGTCTCACCGCACACCATCAGACCCGGCCAGCCAACCGGAACATAACCGGACCATGCTCGAACGCGTCAGGCAAAATGTGCGGCGACTCGTCAACCAGGCCACGCCGCGCCACATCCACGCCAACCCCTTCGGCAAGGCGCTTGACAAGCCCGACGACATCGTCGACGAACTGACCCGCAACGCCATCCGGCTTAATCCGCTCATCAAACGACACATCATCGACGGATTCGAAGGCGTGCCCGGAGGATTCCGCCTCGGATGGGCCCAACTGCCGCAGACCCACGGCCATGCCTTCTCCATCGGATTGTTCACCGACAGCGACCACTTCGCCCAAATCGCGCTCGCGGACGGCAAAGCGCGTGTCTTCGCCGGCACCGATCCGGACATGGACACGCAGGAACTCGAACCGCGGTTCGTCTTCGTCAAAGAGGAAACCCTTACGTTGGCGGACGGTCCAAGACTCGGCCATGCGGCCAGCCGCAATCCGAAAACGGTGCGCGCCACGCAAGGCGGCGTCGTGGGACGCATGCCGGGCGGTCGCATGATGTGGCTCGCCTCATGGCTCAAAACCGGCAGCCGTTACACGCTTGAGCAAATGCGCGCCAACCTGCCAGCGAATATGCGGTTCGACCTCGAATATCGGGACGCCATCACCATCGCCTTCTTCGCCGCCTACATGCTTCCACAGATGAACGGCCTGCTCGTCGGCTTCGGTTCCGGCAACATTTTCCGCAGGCTCAACCGCGAAGCGCCCATAGGCGCCATCCGACGGTCCATCAGAGACACCATGAGCGCCCGGTCGCATGGCATGCGCGCCTCCGGCCTGGAAGACTACTTCGCCGATCTGATGCGCGAAGCCCACGCGCTCGATACCGATCAAGGGCTCGAAGCTGTGCACGGAGCGGAACCGCTGCGCCTGTACACATCCAGCTATTCCGGATGCTACTTCTTCGCATGGGATTCCTCCCTGCCGTTCTCGGCAGTGCTGTGCGCCCTCAACATCGAGGGCAACCTCAACCGCTTCGCCGCCGTCAGCTCATGGTTGGAACGTAACGCACGCATCGGCGCTCTCCCCACGGAGGACACGGTGACGCGTGCTGAAGCCGCGCAGATCGACTTCGCCCTGCTGGAGAATCCGACGCTGATCGCGTTGAAACCGGACGACCGGTTCGGCGCGATCCTCGACCCGAACCGGGAAGACGGCATCCAGGCCGCCAGCCGACTGGCGGATATCGCGGCCGACTTCCGGCGTGAAGTCGCCGAATCAACCAAGGACAACGTGTTGGAAGGCGATTTCGGCGCCGACGGAGGTTCCGAATGGGTGTACCGGCAGACCATGTCCCGTCTGCTGCGCAGCCTGCGTCTGCCATACCGTTTCGACGTTGACTTCCGGTGCGACCTCAGCGACGGCGAAGTCGCAATCGGCTTCACTTCTGCTGGAGTGTCCATGATGCCGTTCACCCGATACGACGTATCGCGCCGCGCGTGGATCGACCTGACCGACGTCGAACGCACGCGTATGAGCGTCGATTACAATCTGCGCGTCGGACTCATGATGGCCGCGCTGAGCTTCGGAGCCGATCCGAATGTCAAACGCGTGTCGATGCACATCGATTCGATTGGTCTGGAAGAGGCCGTAGCCGAACAGGATTCCGCCATCAGCGAGTTGATGAGCGAGGCGTTAAGCGCCTTCGAACGCATCCGTACCGGAGACATGAGGCCATCCGGATCCAAAGCCGCTCCAAAGGACGGCGACTACCATGGCGATCCGGCTCGGCCCGTCACTCCGAGAACCACCGATATCTCATCCGAATCAATCGATTCCGACGATTCGGCTGGCTCGGATAGCGTTGGCACTGGAGACGATACGGTGGACGGCCAGTTCGAAGACCTGATGAAAGACATCGACTTCGACGAAATGGCGTTCGCGGTACCGGACGGACGCGCCGATGATGACGACGCCTCCATGCGGGACGACGCCAGCGACAAAACGGAGTACGACACCTACCTCGATGATGATGACGACGATCCGATGGCGCAGCTGCGCAAAAACCCGACCGTACGCAACTTGGTGACCGTCACCTTCACCCGCGACGAGTTCCTGAAGCGGCTCGACACTGACGGATTGGCCCATCCAACCGCCACATACCGCATGTTCGACGCCGAAATGGACGTGGACGGCAAAGGCGCGCTCAAACCCATCGATGCGGCCTTCGACCTTCGTGACAGCCGATTCTCACCGGCGGGAAGCCAAGAAGAACCCGAACTGTCCGACATTCGTTTTGATGACGGCACGGCGCAGTTGTTCGGCTGTGAGAACATGATGGGCCTGTCCATCCAGCGTGTCGACCTGTTGCAGCGCGCCGTGGGGGAGTTCCATCGTCTTGCGCAAAGCGACGGACTCGAATCGGTGGCCAAAGCCAAACAGGCCATGGACATCATCAATTCCATATCCGATCCGGAATTGACCGAATTGGCGCCGCAGGTCACCAGCGCGCTGATCGACGGCGAAGACACGCCCGACTTCTCATTCGAACTGGCACAATCCCTCGATGACGAACGTCTGAAGGCACGAGACATGCTGTTCTCCGGAGACGTCGAGCGGGCCATCGAATCCGCCCAGTCCACACTCGAACGTATGGACCGGATCTTCGCTGAAAATCCGGGCGTGCCGCGGTACTTCAATTCATATGCGGAACGCGTTATCTACAACCGCATGTTCGCCACCGAAGGCGAAAGAACGGTGCTCATCCCCGACAACCTGTTCTACATGCATATGGAGCTTGCCGACCTGCTCGCCCAAGTCAAAGGCGTCGATGCCGCGCTGCCGCATCTGAACGCCATGGTGCGTTACGCCCCCGCATACCCGCTGTCGCATCTCAAGCTCGCCGTGCAGCTGGGGCGTGCCGAGGACTGGGATCCGGCACGTGCGGCATGCCTCAACGCGCTGAACGTCGCGCTTGACCGGGAAGACGCCTCATTCGCCTACTATCGCCTCGCCTATGCGGAATGGATGTGCGACCACTTCGACCTTGCCGCCGCCTCATACATCATGAGCGAGGAGATCGCCCCCGGACGTATCGCCATGCTCGAAAGCGAACTGCAGGAACTGATCGGAAGAGCGCAATCGCAGTGCATTCCGGTGCCGACCAACGTGCAGGAAGCCATCCACGTGCTCGCCGACGCCGGACTGCCGGTATGGCCGAACACGCCGGTCGCGCCCCTGATGCACCAAGCGGCCCGCGTCTGCGTGGACAAAGGCATGTTCGTGCCCGCACGCACCCTGTCGGTGGCCGCGATGCGCATGGATTACGAAGACCATGACGGTGCCGACGTGGTGCAGGTGCAGTTCCTGCGCTCTCTGAACAACTAACAAAAACAGTCGAACATTTGTGCGATAATCGGTGCTGGCGTGGACATCCGCGCGGCATGGCGGAAATGATGGGAAAGCGGTGACAATGACGAATCGTGATGATTCCGAACAGTTGGCATGGGATTTCGACGCGCCGGAGAGCGACGGTAGTTCCGCGGCCGTCGTGGCCGATGAGGTGCTGGCTTCGCTGACTCCGGGCAGCGAACGTTGGATTGCCGCGTTGCAGCCGACCGATGCCGACGCCATGCGCCTCGACAAGGTTGATGTGGCTTCGATGAGCGCCGAGGCCGCGGCCAGGCTGTGGGCGCGCGTGGCCGCATGGGTGGAATCAGACCAGATCGCATACTATATCGACGATGCCCCCGTCTCATCCGACGCGGCATATGACGCAAGATTGCGCTGCCTGCAATCGCTTGAGGCGCAGTTCCCATCACTTGACTCACCGCAGTCACCGACCCATCGCGTGGGCGGCACGTTCTCCAACGACTTCGCTTCCGTACGTCATCCATCGCGCATGATGAGCCTCGATGACGTGTTCTCCATCGAGGAGCTGCGCGAATGGTACGACGGCGTGCTCAGGGGATTGGATTGGCCCGAATCGAAGCCACTGCCCATGACCTGCGAGGTGAAAATCGACGGTCTTGCGCTGAACCTCATCTACCGCAACGGCGTGCTTGAACAGGGTCTGACCAGAGGCGATGGCGTGACCGGCGAGGACATCACTCTCAACGTGCGCACCATCTCCACCATTCCGCAGAACCTTGCCGGACCGGAGGAAGACATTCCCGAATTCGTGGAGATTCGCGGCGAAGTGTTCATGCGATGGGACGATTTCAACAAGCTGAACGCCGAGAACGAGGACGCCGGTCGCGCGCCATTCGCCAATCCCCGCAACGCGGCCGCAGGTAGTCTGAGACAGAAGGATCCGCGTATCACCGCAACCCGTCGCCTGAGCTTCTACGCGCACGGCATCGGATCGCTGCGTTGGGGTGCGGGGCACGCCGGCAACGGCCATGATGTGGTCAACGACCAATCCGAAGCCTACGAATTGTATAAGAAATGGGGTGTGCCCGTCTCTCCGCACAACCGTGAGGTCACGTCGTTCAAGGAAATCCTCGACATGATCGACTATTACGGCGAACACCGAGGCGACATCGAACACGCGCTTGACGGCATCGTCGTGAAGGTCGACGATTTGGGATTGCAGCGTTCCCTTGGCGCCACATCGCGTGCGCCGCGCTGGGCCATCGCCTACAAATATCCACCGGAAGAAGTCAATACCGAGCTGCTTGACATCACTGTGCAGGTGGGGCGCACCGGACGTGTGACTCCGGTGGCGGTGTTGAAACCCGTGTACGTGGCCGGTTCCACAGTATCCCGTACCACGCTGCACAACCCCTTTGAAGTGGAACGCAAAGGCGTGCTCATCGGCGACACCGTGGTGGTGCGCAAGGCGGGAGACGTGATTCCCGAGCTCGTCGGTCCGGTGCTGGAGCGACGCAAGGGACGCGAGGGCGAGCTCCGCCGGTTCGTGATGCCCACGCGTTGCCCGAGCTGCGGCGCGGAACTCGCTCCCGCCAAAGAGGGAGACAAAGATATACGCTGCCCGAACGTGGAATCCTGCCCGGCGCAGCTGACCGAGCGGATCATCAATCTGGCGTCCCGCAAGGCGTTCGATATCGAACATCTGGGCGACCAATCAGCCATTGCGCTGACGAATCCCGAAGAGGACAGGCCCGATTCCATCGACACGTATGCGCCGAACATCACCGAAATCGTGGTGAAACCCGGTGAGGAGCCTGAACCGTACGAGCCGGTGGCGGGACTGGAACTGCCGCCCATGCAGACACCTGTGCTGTCCAGCGAGGCCGGGCTGTTCTCGTTGACGTCCGCAGACCTCAAGGATGTGCGCGTCTGGCGCGAGGCCCCAATCATCGAAATCCACGAGACCGTCGGGTCAAACGGCAAGATCAAGAAAGTGCGCAAACGTGTGGGCGGATCCGGATTATGGCATCAGGTGCCCGCATTCTGGACCGCGCCTACCGCTGCCCGCAAACGCAAGGAAGCCGACATCGACGAGACCGCGGAATATCCGCAATACGTGGTGCCGGATGACGCCGTGGTGATCCGCGAGGAAATCAAGGTATCCCGTGGAGGCGCGTCCAGCGTGCAGCCGGTGTACATTCGTCCGGCGGAAAACACCCGCAAGATGCTCGACGAAATGGACAAAGCCCGCCATGCCGACCTGTGGCGCGTTCTGGTGGCCCTGTCCATCCGCAGGCTCGGACCGCCCACCGCACGCACCATCGCCAGCGCGTTCGGTACGTTGGATGCCATCGAACATGCCAGCGTGGACGAATTGTCCCAAATCGACGGTATTGGTCCGGAAATTGCGGAATCCGTAGTCACATGGTTCACCGCGGCCCGTGAGCCGGGCAATTGGCGCGGTGCCGTGCTTGACGCATGGAAGGCCGCCGGCGTAGGAGTCGGACAAGCCCAAGCCAGCGGACTACCACAGACATTGGCAGGCAAAACGGTCGTGGTCACCGGCTCGTTGGAAGGATTCTCCCGCGATTCCGCAAAAGAGGCCATCGTTCTGCGCGGAGGCAAAGCCGCAGGATCCGTCAGCAAGAAAACCGATTGGGTCGTCGTAGGCGAGAATGCCGGCTCAAAAGCCGCAAAAGCCGAGGAACTGGGCATCCCCATGCTCAACGAAGACCAATTCAAACAGCTGCTCGACACGGGAACAGTTGAATAATCGCCACACCATCTGGCAAGCCGTGCCGCGAACCGCTACTGTGGTACGCGGCATAAGGAGGAAGCATGAGCGACGAGCGCACCATCGAAGCGCGCATCTACGAACGGCTAAGCAAAGTGATTGACCCCGAACTGGGCAGGTCCGTCACCGACTTGGGCATGATCGCAGCCATTGACGCCACGCCAGTGGCAGGCGAAACCAACACGTACGACGTACGGGTGCGGGTCGAACTGACCGTGGAAGGCTGTCCGCTGTCGCAGACCATCACCAACCAGATCAACGGCACGGTCGCCTCCTATCCTGATGCCACGTTGATTCCCAGCATCGAAGTCGGCTCCATGAGCCAAGACAAACTCACCCAGCTGGTGGCCGGCCTCAAAGCGGAACGTAAACAGAACCCGTTCAACAAACCCGGCATCAAAACCCGCATCTTCGCCATCGCCTCCGGCAAAGGCGGCGTGGGCAAATCGTCTGTCACCGCCAATCTGGCAGCCACATTCGCGGCGCTCGGCTACGATACCGCCGCCATCGACGCCGACATCTACGGTTTCTCGCTGCCTAGGCTATTCGGCGTGCAATCACAGCCCACGAACCTCAACGGCATGCTCATGCCCGTCACCGCATGGGGTGTGAAACTGATCTCCATCGGCATGTTCGCCGGCGCGGACAGAGCCATCCTATGGCGTGGTCCAAGACTGCAACGCTCCTTGGAACAATTCCTATCCGACGTATGGTGGGGCGAGCCGGACGTATTGCTGCTCGACCTGGCGCCCGGCACCGGCGACATGGCGATTTCCGTGGCACAGGCACTGCCGAACGCCGAACTGGTGGTGGTCACCACACCGCAGCCATCCGCCTCCGACATCGCGGTACGATCCGGCCTGGTGGCATTGCAGGTGCCGATGAAAGTTCGCGGCGTCGTGGAGAACATGAGCTACTACGAGCACAAAGGCGAGAAGCTACGTATCTTCAGCGAAGGTGGCGGCGCACGCGTATCCGAACAGCTGACCCACAGCCTCGGCTATGAAGTGCCACTGCTCGCACAACTCCCATTGGAGCCTGAACTGCGCGAAACCGGCGAAGCAGGCCGGCCCGCAGTCCTGACCAAAGAGGGCGCGTTGCGGTCGGACGGTATCGGAGAAACATTCAAGAATCTTGCCGAATCGCTGATGAGACTGCCTCAATAAAATCACCATACGGTTGGAGCGTTCCTCCAAAACAACACATCGGAATGCGACTCAGCCACGGAATACGGAATCCGTTATGAGACAAAACCGACGTAAATCGTGGGTCCTGTGTAATATCAGGCGCAGACACGGGGGCCGAATGGCTGAGAGGAAGCAACCGCTTCAACCGTATGAACGTATACCGGGTAATGCCGGCGCACGGACGTCTCTCTATTTCCCGTGCCTTGACGAAAAGAGAAAGGCACATATCCCATGACTGAAGAAAACCAGTCTTCCGCAGTTCGCAAACACAACAACAAGTGGCGCGTGGTCGATATCGTCGTCGCAGCCATCATCGCCGTCGCATCCGGCGTGATCTTCTGGGGCTGGGACATCGTCTGCACCGCGCCGCTGGCCCTCTTCGAGGCGGTGACTCCAGGCTTCGAAGGCCTGCTTAACGCTTTCTGGCTGTTCGCAGGCCCTCTGGCCGCCATCATCGTGCGCAAGCCTGGAGCCGCACTGTTCGCGGAAACCCTCGCGGCCGCGCTCGAACTCACCATGGGCAACCAGTGGGGCGTCGGCGGCTCGCTGATCGTCGGCATCGTGCAGGGCCTCGGCGCCGAAATCGGTCTTGCCATCTTCGCCTATAAGAAGTGGGACCTGCTGTCCACCACGATCTCCGGCGCACTTGCAGGCGTCGGCTGCGGCCTGTACTACTGGCTTACCAATCCGGCTTGGAGCGCGCTACGCGTCAGCATCTACCTGATCGCCTCCGCCATTTCCGGCGCGGTGCTCGCCGGCGCGGTGATGTACCTCCTGCAGGTGGCCATCGCCAAGACCGGCGTGCTCGACCGCTTCGAATCCGGTCGTACGCAGGAACTGGTCTGATTGTCCGATGCAAGCAAATCCCGCATCACATCAAGGTGGTGCGGGATTTTCTTGTGATGGCGCATCGCATGACAACGGCATACGAAACAACAGCATGACAATCAGAAGAAAGAACGACGAATGACCACTGACGTTCAGAACACAACAGCGGCCGGCGTGACCGCACATGATTGGGGATGGAGACACGCCTCACGTAAGGATTTCGCGCTACGACACGTCGACTTCGACATCAAACCGGGGGAGCGGGTACTGTTGCTTGGCGCTTCCGGCGCAGGCAAATCAACCCTGATGTCCGGTTTGGCTGGCGTGCTCGGTGGAGATGACGAAGGCGAGCAGGAAGGCGAGCTGCTCATCGACGGCGTCGACGCCAGACAAGCGCGCGGACGTTGCGGGCTGGTGCTTCAGGACCCGGACTCGCAGACGATTCTCGAACGTGCCGGAGACGACACCGCATTCGGCTGCGAGAACCTGAACCTGCCGAAAGATGAAATCTGGAACCGGGCACGAGCCGCCCTTGACATCGTCGGGCTCGACTACATGGCGTTCGACCGCTCCACACGAGGACTTTCCGGCGGGCAACGTCAGCGCCTCGCCTTGGCGGGCGTGCTGGCCATGCACCCTGGCCTGCTGCTGCTTGACGAACCGACCGCCAACCTTGACCCGGACGGTGTCAAGGAAGTGCACGACGCTGTCCGCCACGTCCTCGAACAGACCCATGAGACGCTGGTTGTGGTGGAACATCATATCGACGTGTGGCTCGACCTGGTCGACCGCGTCATCGTGCTGGGCAAACCCGAAGCCGATTCGAACGTCGGCGGCGTAATCGCCGACGGCACTCCAGACGAAGTGTTCGGCCACATGGGTCAGGTGCTTGCCGACGGCGGTGCGTGGGTGCCGGGCCGCACCATCGAAAGCCACGCGCCCAAACCGGAACAAATCCGGCAACCGCAGGACGTCGTGCTTTACACGCGGGATCTGAGCTTCGGCTATGATTTCCCGCTCGGCGAGCATATCGACCTCGAATTCCATTCCGGTGAGGTGACCGCGTTGACCGGCAGAAACGGCGTGGGCAAATCCACACTTGGACTCACTCTCGCAGGACTGCTCAAACCGATGGCAGGACGTGTATGCATGGCGGACGATCTGGTACCTCCCCATCGCGAAAACAATGTGATCACATGGAAAAGCCGCGACTTGCTGGGACGTATCGGCATGGTGTTCCAAGAGCCGGAACACCAGTTCGCCGCATCCACCGTGCGAGACGAGGTGGCCATCGGCCCCAAATCCATGGGCAAAACCGACGAGGAGGCGTATTCCATCGCCGACAGGCTGTTGGAACGCCTGAATCTTTCCCGCTTCGCCAAAGCGAATCCATTCACCCTATCGGGCGGTGAGAAAAGAAGACTGTCCGTGGCGTCCATGCTGGCTGCCGCGCCAAAAGTGCTGGTCATGGACGAGCCGACATTCGGACAGGATTTCACCACGTGGACCAGCATGGTCCAATTGATCGCCGGTGCGCGCGACCAAGGTTGCGCGGTCATCATGATTACGCACGATGAGCCGCTCATCGAAGCGCTGGGCGCACGCCGTATTTTGGTCAGAGAGGGGGAGTGACATGCTCGAAACCAACAAAAACAGTGGGCGCGACGGCAATGAAAAGCCCGAAACCATTACCGTGGTGCCACACAAGGAACGTCGTAACGAAACGAAGCCGGCGTCACCGTCATGGTTCGTGGCGAAAATCAACCCGGTAAGCCGTTTCATCGGTGCGTTGATCCTGTGCATTCCGATGTTCTTCACCCTCGATGTCGTTTCGGCATCCGTGGCGTTTGGTTTGGAAATGCTATTGTTATGGATCGGCGGAGTGGCTCCCTGGACGGTCTTGCGCAAGACATGGCCGGTATGGATAGCGGCCACAGGCAGCTTCGTTTCCGTGGCGTTGTACGGCAAGACATCCGGCACGGTGCTGGCCAATCTGGGCGGCATCATCGTCATCTCCCAAGGATCGCTCTATCTGGCGTTGGCCACATTCCTACGTGTCGCCGCAATCGCCGTGCCGGGTGTGATTCTGGCTTTGGGACTCGACCCGACCGATCTGGCCGACGGACTCGTGCAGATTCTGCGCCTGCCGCAACGTTTCGTATACGGCGGCCTTGCCGGCATGCGCATGTTCACGCTGCTGCAGGACGATTGGCGTGCACTCGGCCAGTCACGCCGCTCGCGTGGCCTCGGCGACGGCAGCACCATCAAACGCGTCTTCTCGCAAGCATTCAGCCTGCTCGTCGTATCCATCCGACGTGGAACGAAACTCGCCACCGCCATGGAAGCGCGCGGATTCGGATCCGACGCGCCACGAAGCCAAGCGCGCGAATCGAAACTGCATGCGGTCGACTGGCTGTTCTACGCCATCTGCATCGCGGTGCCGGCAATCGCGTTGGCCACCGCATACTACACCGGCTACTGGCATTGGGCGTTCAGCAACGTGTCCAACTAATGGATGATGATTCCCCAATCGGCAGCTAAATGAAAAAGCTCTCTGTCATACGTTCCAATCGGAATCGTATGACAGAGAGCTTTATTCTATTTCGGCAAGCCTTACACGGCTTCTTACTTGGCGAGCTTATCCAGCAGCAACGCTTCGGTGATGACGTTGTTCTTCAACGCCGGCAGACTGATGGACTCGTTCGGGCTATGCGCGTTGGCCTTCGGATCCTCCGGACCGGTGACCAGCACCTGCGCCTTCGGGAAGATGCGCTGCAATTCCGGAATGAACGGGATGGAGCCACCCTCGCCCTTGTTGACCGGAGCCACACCGAACGCTTCCTCCATGGCGTCCATGGCGTCCTTGGTGGCCTCAGCGTTCGGATCCATGGCCCAGCCCATGCCGTTGTCGAGCTTGTCGACCCACACTTCGGCACCGAACGGCGCATGCTCCACCATGAACTTGGCCAACGCCTCCTGGGCCTCTTCCGGGCGCTGGTTCGGCGCGGTGCGCAAGCTCAGACGGAACGTGGTTTCAGGAGAGATGACGTTGAAGGATCCTTCCACCGGATGCGCGTCGAACCCGATGACGGTGACGCTGGGCTTCGTCCACAGACGCGCGGCGAGCGAACCGGTGCCGGCAAGACGATACGATTCGACGATGCCCGCGTCGGCACGCACAGTCGCCTCGTCCATATCACGCTGCAGGCCGCCAACCGGTTCCTCGGACGCAACGCCCGGCACGGCCAAATCGCCATTGGCGTCGTACATGGAGGAAATCAACATCGCAGCCAGCGTGTTCGCGTCAAGAATCGGGCCGCCATACTGGCCGGAATGCACCGGATGTTCCAACGCCTTGACATGCACATCAATATCGGTGTTGCCACGCAGCGACGTGGTCAGCGACGGAATCTCAGCGGACCAGTTGCCCGAATCGGCCACAATGATCACATCGGAAGCGAACTCGTCCCGGTGCTCTTCGATGAACGGAATGAAGCTCGGAGAACCCATCTCCTCCTCGCCTTCGATGAACACCTTGATGTTCACCTTCAGATCGTCTCCAAGCGCTTTCAGCGCACCGGAATGAATGGCGATTCCACCGCCGTCGTCCGCGGCTCCGCGGCCGTACAGACGCGTGCCGATTTCAGTGCCGACGAACGGGTCGGTGTTCCATACGCTCGGATCCGGCACCGGCTGCACGTCATGGTGCGCGTACAGCAGCACCGTCGGCGCGTCCTCGCTGACGTTTTTGGAACCGATGACCTCCCAAGCGCCCGGCGTGCCGTCGGGGTTGTGCGACTGCACCACCTTCGTATCGACGCCGACCTCGCGCAGCAGGTCCGCCACGAATTGCGCGGAACGTTTCATATGATCGGCGGTGATGCCCTTCGCGGAAATCGACTGCAAGGCGATCTTCTGGTTCAACACGTCGACGATGCGGCTGAAATCAGATTCGACGCGCGTGCGGATCTCTTCGGCTCCTAAAGCTGTCATAATCCTTGATGCTCCCTATATATGCGTGTATATTACGCGGATTGAATATCGTGTGACGAATGTCCATTGTATCCGTTCTTTGCAGACCGTCCGACCGCAGCTTGAATCGCAGCTTGAACCGCAACGCAGACGGCACCGCGGGCGGCATCGAGCGTCGATACGTCACCTTACGCTCTATAGGCATGAGTTTGTTTACCAAGAAGGAAGAACCGGCGCAGGAGAACGTCGAGAGCAAGGCTGCACAGCCGACCTCCGGCAAGGGCCGTCCGACCCCGAAGCGCAAGGACGCCCAGGCGCAGAATCTCCGTCCGCTGGTCCCCAAGGATCGCGACGCCAGCCGTAAGGCGGCCAAGGCCCGCATCCGCGAACGTGAGAACGCCGAATACGATGCCATGCAAAGTGGCGACATCAACCACATGCCAAAGTCGGAACGTCTGCCGTGGCGCATCTACATCCGTGACTACGTCGATGCCCGCTTCAATCTGGGCGAGTTCTTCATCCCGGTCGCGTTCATAATCCTGATCGGATCCATGGTCGTCACCTACAAGTGGCCTGCATTGGCGTTGCCGCTCATGCTGATCATGTATGTCTACTTGTTCGCCGTGATTATCGACGTGGCGGTCATGTGGCACAAGCTCAAGAAGAAGCTCATCGAGAAATTCGGTGAGCAGTCCGTGGCCAAGGGCATGCGTTCCGGTTCCTATGCGTGGAGCCGTGCCATCCAGATTCGCCGTTGGAGGCTTCCGAAGCCTCGTTACCCGAAGCGTGGACACTGGCCGGAGTGATCGGTATCGAGAACCGCCGGTGATTTTTCAAGCCGTCAGCGAACAACTGACGGCTTTTCCATTACCATGGAAAACGATTGCTCGCATCGAACAAAAGCTCACTTCACGTGCGTGCAAACGAATCAATGAGGAACGAATTGGGATTCAATATGGTTCAACAGCATTTCGACATCGCTATCATCGGAGCCGGCCCCGGCGGTTACTCTACGGCACTGCGTGCCGCGGAACTCGGCAAATCGGTGGCGTTGATCGAACGTGACGGTACGCTCGGTGGCACATGCCTCAACCGCGGATGCATCCCATCGAAGGCATTGTTGACCGCCGTGCATAGCGTCGAAACCATCCATAACGCCGAACGCATGGGCATCAACACCACGCTGCAGAGCATCGATTTCGGCAGATTACGTGATTTCCGCGTCTCCACCGTGGAAACGATGACGAAAGGGCTGACGGGCCTGCTGGCGCATCGCGGCGTCACCGTATTCCGCGGTTGCGCGGCATTGCAGAACGCGCATACAGTACGTGTCACGCCGGCTGAGGGGGAGACGCAGGTATCGCGGTCCGTGGAAGCCGGCGTGTTCGAACCGGTTGAAACGGAACTTGCGATCGATGCCGACGACGTCGTGTTGGCAACCGGATCGCGTCCGCTTGCGTTGCCTGGAAATCCGTTCGCCGGCGCGCTGATCGATTCCACCCAGGCGTTGGAGCTGAATACCTTGCCCTCCAGCGCGGTGATTATCGGTGCGGGTGCGGTGGCATTGGAATTCGCGTCGCTGTGGAATGCCGCCGGTTGCGAAGTGACACTGCTGATTCGTAAGGACCGTGTGCTGTCCACATGGGAACGCCGTGCTTCGATGACGCTGACACGTGAGCTGAAACGCAGGGGAGTGAACGTGATCGCACGCACCGCGGTGGACCGTGTCGACACTGGCGCGAACCTAGGGGCCACTGTGCACTATCGGCAGGGCGATTCCGATGAGGACCGCACCGCTTACGGCGAAGTGGTGCTTGCCGCCATCGGACGTGTGCCCAATACCGACGCCGACTGGTTCCGCTCCAGCGGCCTGAAGCTCGACGAACGAGGATACGTGACCGTCGACGGATACGGACGGACGAACCTTGATGGCGTGTGGGCGCTGGGAGACATCACTCCAGGTCATGCGCTGGCCCACCGCGCCTTTGAACAAGGCATCACCATCGCTGAGAAAATCGCCGGAGCCGATCCAAAACCCGTGCTTGACGACACCGTGCCACAGGTGGTGTTCTCTTTCCCCGAAGCAGCAAGCGTCGGATTGACGCTCGACCAGGCAAAAGCGCGCGAAGACGTGGTCGAGCCGAAGGAGACGGCATACCCGATGCTGTCCAACGCGCGCATGCTGATGAGCGGGGAAGGCGGATCGATGACCGTCGTCAGCGGTGCGTTTGCGAACAATCCTGATATGCAGGTGGTGTTGGGCGTGCACATCGTCAGCCCAATCGCCAGTGATTTGATAGCGGAAGCCGAACAGTTGGTCGGCAACCGTGTCCCGCTTGCCGATGCGGCACGGCTCATCCACCCGCATCCCACGTTCAGCGAGACGCTCGGTGAGGCGTTGCTGAAAGCGGACGGACGCCCGCTGCATACGAGATAGGCGGAGTAGAATAGCGCAGTCGCACCATAAATGGCATGGTTCCTGATAAACTATCGTCCCAGTGTGTGTAACCGAACCGTCAAGCGAGGAAGTCGATGGCAGATAAAGCAGAGAAAAAGAAGCAGAAGAAGCAAGGCACCATCAGCCAGATCATCCAGATCTTCAAATACACCCAAGCTGAGGATAAGGCGCTTCCGTGGCTGTGCGGTGGCGTGTTCGTGGCACCGATTGTCGTGTTCGTCGTACTGGGCGTCATATTCAAGTGGCATGTGTTCAGCTGGATCCTGTTCATGATTCTTGCCGTCATGCTGGGCGTGCTGTTCGCCACCATGATGCTCACCAAGCGTGCCGACAAGGTCGGCTACGCCAAGATCGAAGGTCGTCCCGGTGCCGCAGTAAGCGTGCTCGGCAACATCAGCAAGGCCGGCTTCAACTTCCCCCAGGAACCGGTGTGGATTGACCCGAAGACCAAGGACGCCATCTGGCGCGGTACCGGTTACAACGGCATCTATCTGCTGGGCGAAGGCGATTACAATCGCGTCAAGCGAGCCATGGATCGTCAGGAGCAGCGCATCAAGGGCGTGACCGCCGGCTCCGAAATCCCGGTCTACCGTATGTACGTCGGCACCGGCGCAAACCAGACCCGCCTCAAGGACGTGCGCAAGACGCTGCTCAAGTTCAAGAGCTACCAGCCGACCCATCACAAGAACAAGCTGATGGCCGCCATCCATCCGAGGACTCGTTTCGTGCTCACCAAGACCGAGCTCACGGTGCTCAACGAGCGTCTGCGCACTCTGCAGCTGAAGAACGGCATGAGCGTGCCGAAGGGCGTCGACCCGATGCATTCGCAGCGCGTCAGCCGTCGCGCCATGCGCGGCCGCTGACGGTCATAGCACCCGCATGATGTCACGGAAGGTTCCGATCGTATTCATACGATCGGGACCTTTTTCATGCTGCCTGTCCATTAAATGAACGCTTCTGAAGGGGCGGACGTGGCTGTTCGTAACAATCGAATCGTGATTTTCCGCGAAATCACACCTCGAATATGTCATTACGAAACATTCTCGTAACCCAAATGGCGAGTGAGCGAAACGCGCGACCATAGACTAAGAGCCTGTAAGTAACTTATTCGAAAGGAGCGGTCCCGTGACTGCACTTGAAACCAAGGCTGATGCTGAGGCCCTTATCAACAAGGAAGGCATTGAGTATGTCTCCGTTCGCTTCACCGATCTGATCGGTGTTCAGCAGCACTTCACCGTGCCGGCAAGCGAATTCCTGAAGGACGCCTTCACCGACGGCATGCCGTTCGATGGTTCTTCCGTGGAAGGCTTCCAGGCCATCAACGAGTCCGATATGAAGCTGGTGCCGGACGTTTCCACCGCATTCATCGATCCGTTCCGCAAGCACAAGACCCTCGACGTGGCATTCTCCATCGTCGACCCGCTGACCGACGAGCCGTACTCCCGCGACCCGCGTCAGGTTGCCGGCAAGGCCGAGGCTTACCTGAAGTCCACCGGCATCGCCGATACCGCTTCCTTCGCTCCGGAAGCCGAGTTCTTCATCTTCGACAAGGTACGTTTCGAGAACAGCATGCAGCGCTCCTTCTACGAGGTGGACTCCATCGAGGCTCCGTGGAACTCCGGTATCGACACCGAGGACGATGGCACTCCGAACATCGCGTTCAAGAACCGCGTCAAGAAGGGCTACTTCCCGGTTCCGCCGATTGACCACACCCAGGATCTGCGCGACGACATGGTCGCCAACCTGCAGAAGGTCGGCCTGATTCTCGAGCGTTCCCACCACGAGGTGGCAGGCGCTGGCCAGCAGGAGATCAACTACCGCTTCAACTCCCTGCAGCACGCAGGCGATGACCTGATGAAGTACAAGTACGTCGTCCACGAGACCGCTGCCCTCGCTGGCAAGGCCGCCACCTTCATGCCGAAGCCGATCGCAGGCGACAACGGTACCGGCATGCACTGCCACCAGTCCCTGTGGAAGGACGGCAAGCCGCTGTTCTACGATGAGAAGAACTACGGCGGTCTGTCCGACCTCGCCCGCTGGTACATCGGCGGCCTGATCAAGCACTCTTCCTCTGTGCTCGCCTTCACCAACCCGTCTCTGAACTCCTACCACCGTCTGGTCCCGGGCTTCGAGGCTCCGGTCAACTTGGTGTACTCCGCTCGTAACCGCTCCGCCGCCATCCGTATTCCGCTGGCCGGCACCTCCCCGGCTGCGAAGCGTATCGAGTTCCGCGCTCCGGATCCGTCCTGCAACCCGTTCCTCGCCTTCTCCGCACAGCTGATGGCAGGCCTGGACGGCATCCTGAACCACATCGAACCTCCGGCACCGGTCGACAAGGACCTGTACGAGCTGCCGCCGGAAGAGCACGCTGGCATCAAGCAGGTTCCGAGCTCCCTGGCTGAGGCCATGGACGCCCTTGAGGAAGATCACGACTTCCTCACCGCAGGCGACGTCTTCACCGACGACCTGATTGACACCTGGATCAGCATCAAGCGCGGCGAGATCGACCAGGCTCGTCTGGCCCCGACCCCGCTGGAGTACGAGCTGTACTTCCACATCTGACGGGCATAACCCCTGAGCCCTACTAGCGACTGGGTTTTTACCCTGTCAGTATAGCTCAGGTCTAGTTGTATTCCGAAAACACGACCCCCGCACGACTCGCAAGAGCCATGCGGGGGTCGTGTCTTTTCCGTTTACCGCGGCCGTTCGGACAGGCCGGCGATCCAGTCGTCCAGGTCGCGCCGCCGGATACGCTCGGTCGACGAATGCACCGGGCGATGAGGTTGTCGTGCTTGATGGCCGTACGCACTGCTTTCCCGGGTGATCCGGCGTTGTCATTTTCTTCCTTACGGATGACGCTTTTTCGCGCATGGTCAGGGACATGACCCCTGACAAAGTAGCGTCGTTTTTTCTTCGGCAACGGTCACATTGTGTCTGCTGATCCCGCAATGCGTCGTTTACGCTCCTATACTCGGCCGTATGTTGTTCCAAGCCGGATCTTTGCTACTCGTCATCATCAGCGTCTACCTGCTCAAACGCATCCATATCTTCTCCGACAAATCCTATAAAGTGGTTCAGGGACTGGTATTCAACCTCACTCTGCCATGCGCCATCATCATGAGCTTCGCCACGAACAAGCATCCGATGAACCTGCTGTGGCTTGTCGTATTCGGCTTATTTGCCTGCCTGATTCCGTTGTTCGTCGTGTATTTCGGATCGCGCGGCGACGAGCCACGCTACCGTGCTTATCAGATGCTCAACGCGTCGGGACTGAACATCGGCGCGTTTTGCCTGCCGGTGGTGCAGACCTTCATGGGGCCAAGCGCCGGCCTGCCGGTCATCATGCTTGATATCGGCAACGCCATCATCGCCACCGCTGCATCCCTGACCATCACCCGTTCGTTGCTGCACTTGGGGAGCCCCGCCAAGAATCTGCCGTTGAGCCTTAAGATCAAGAACATCGCGCACGATTTCTACTCGTCCATCTCGTTTGACTGCTACATGCTTATGCTGGTATTCATGTTTGCCGGGTGGAGCGTCCCACATTGGATCGTCACGCTTATCACGCCGTTCGCCAATGCCAACGCGTTCGCTGCAATGGCCATGATCGGCCTGATGATGGAGATTCCCGACAATCACAAGGACCGTTCGGAACTGGGCAAGGTCATCGCATGGCGTTTCCTGTTCAGCGTCCTCATCGCATTGGCCGCATGGTTCCTGTTGCCGTTGGACGAACGTGTCCGCGAAATCGTGGTCTTGGCCGCATTCGCCCCGGTGACGATTTTCTCTACGAAATTCACCGACTCGCTGACGGGCAATGCCAAGCTTGCCGGCTTCTCATTGACCGTTACCGCGGTCATCGGATTGACGATTATGACGATTCTGCACGCCGTTCTGCCGGTCGCCTGACTTAGACTTGCGGGCGTGCATGCCGTCCGTTAGGCCTGATGTGTGGCGATGATGTGTTCGATTTCGGTCAGATTCGACGCGAAATAGATGCCGTGCTGACGTTCGGACGTGGAGAAGCCCACGTTGATCATCCGCTGCAGGAACGCCTTCATATCATCGTAGAAACCGTTGAGGTTATAGAAGATGCACGGTTGGGACAGCTGATTCAGGCAGATCTTCGACACCACTTCGCTGACTTCCTCCAATGTGCCCGTGCCGCCGGGGAAGGCGATGAACACGTCGCCCAGTTCGATCATGCGGGTACGGCGTTCCGTGATGTCCGGCACGATGACCAGTTCGGTTAGTCCCTGATGCGCCACGCCTTGGTCGGCGAACATCTGCGCTTCGATGCCGGTCACCTCACCGCCATGTGACAGCACGGCATCCGCTATCACGGCCATCAATCCTTCATCGGAGCCGCCATATACCAGACGGTTGCCGTTGCCTGCGATCCACGCGCCCAATTCCTCGACGGCCTTTCTGTACGACGGATCGTTGCCTTCATGCGCGCCGAGATATACGGTGATGTTCATATTGCATTCTTCCTGCATCCATGTGCCGGAGCGTTTCGCGCCCCGTTGTTCGTCATCAGTCTACCGGACCACATGACGAACAACGGGGGAGCGCAAAATACGGATTGGCTGAAAACGTCAACGTTTCCGTCGTTTGATGGGGGCCAATTCGAACACTTCGTCGGACGTCTTGGCCACTTCCGGACTGTGCGTCACAATGATGACGCAACGGTGCTCGTCATGCGCCAACATACGGAAGATGCCCATGATGTCGTCCTGCGTGGCCGGATCGAGATTGCCGGTCGGCTCGTCCGCGACGATGATGGAAGGACCATAGCTTAACGCGCGGGCGATCGCCACACGCTGCTGTTCGCCGCCGGACAGGTGCAGAATCCGCTCGTTCGCGTATTCCTTCGGCAGATGCACCTGTTTGAGCAATTCTTCGACGATTGCTTTCTTCGGCTTGTCGAACGATTTGCCGGACGCGTCCATCGACAGGATGATGTTCTCCGCCACCGTAAGGTTCGGCAGCAGGTTGAAGCTTTGGAAGATCACGCCGATATCATGGCTGCGAAAACGGTATCGGTCTCGTTCCGACAGGTCGGTGCCGTCGACCAGCACCATCCCTTCCGTGGGATTCGCCAGTCCCGAGATCAGTGATAGCAGCGTGGTTTTGCCTGCTCCGGACGGTCCGGTGATGGCATGCACTTTGCCGGCTTGGAAATCGTGGCTGATGTTTTTCAGCACGCGTTTGCCGCCTTTGGTGTAGGCATAACTGACGTTATCCAGCTGCAGCGTAGGCGGGTCGGTCTGCTGCGATTGTGCGCCGTTGGTCTCGACGGCTTCTTTTGCGATTGCCGTATTGGCGGTATTCGCGGAATTCGTTGTCATGGGAGGTCCTTTCCAGGAAAAACGTGCGATTGGATTGTCAGGAACGGTCGGCGAGCGATTTGGGGATGATGGCATCGCCATCACTGCTCGCGTCATAGCCGAACACCTTGCCCTTCACCATCGTGAAGCTGCCATTGGAGGCGTTGGCGACGGCCTCGTCGCTGGAGAAGCCGATTAGGGAGAAATCGCCGCTGACCATGCCCGCGCCGTCTTTGCTGCCCGCGACGTCGCCCATTTGTCCGTCGGGGCCACCGGACTGTTCATCCTGACGGGTGCCGTTATCCGTACCGGCGGTATCAGACGAATCCTTCATATTGGACGAGCCGGACGAGCTGGAGGAATCCGAACCGGACGAATCGGTGACCGGCTGGAAATCGTCGGTCGCCGCCAACCCCGTGGTCTCCATATAATAGTGGATTTCACCGCGGATGAAGCCTTCGCGTACTTCTGATAGTCGGCAAGCGAAAACTGCTTGTCGGCCAAAGCGGAACGCATGGCGTCGAAGTCAGGTTTGGCGGAAGCATCGGACGAATCGGAATCCGACTTGGACTGCTCGCGCGATTCGGAAATGAGTTTGCCGCGATCAAGGCTGATCTGCGCGGTGGCGGTGGTGTTATCTAATCCGCTGCTTCTTGCGGTGGCGGCCGCCTGCCGGATGGATAGGCCGATTGTGGCGGCAGCGGCGATGATGGTCACGATGACGATGATGAGCATATTGCGTCCCTTGTTGCGGGTGACGCTTTTCCATGCGTTTTTGACGACGAACATGGCTGTTTCCTTATGTGTTTCGATAGATATGAGCGATTGATGGTTCCGCGCCGCTCGCGATCGGCGTTTATGCTGATGGTAAAAGTTGTATCTGGCATACAACAGAAAGACGCTTTGTTCGCGCTGGGATGTGGCTGGATGTTTTCTGGACGCCTCGAAACATGACATGGCCGCGTCGCCAACCGCTTCGAAGGTGTTAGGCTAACGCGTATGCCTATGAAATCCGAAGTCATTGCAAACCCAAGGGCCGAACGCGTCCGCAGGGTCTCCGAACTTGCCGACAGGAAAGGCCGCAAGCGGTCCGGCAGGTTCATGGTGGAAGGACCGCAGTCGGTACGTGAACTGCTCTCCTGGCATCCCGACATCGTCGAGGATCTGTATGTGGAGGTCGTCTCTGCCGAGCCGGACGCGGCTTTCATCACGCCTACCGTGGCGCAGATGGCCGGCAAGGCCATGCAGACCGGTGCTTACGTGCATAAGGTGACGCATACCGTCATGCAGCACATGAGCTCCGACGCGCAGGGAGTGCTCGCCGTCGCCGACATGCGCGCTTTCCTCGATTCCGCCGTCATTGATGGCGATTTCGACGAACGCACGATGGTCGCCGCGTTCTGGCAGGTGCGCGATCCGGGCAACGCCGGCACCGTGATTCGTTCCGCGGATGCGGCCGGTTGCGCGGGCGTGGTGCTGGTGGACGACTGCGTGGACATCTTCAACCCGAAGGTGATTCGTTCCACTGCCGGCTCGCTGTTCCATCTGCCGGTCGTCTCCATGGGCACGGACGAGTATTTCGATTGGTGTGCGGAACGTGGACTCGCCGTGTACGCCGCCGACGTGTATGGTACCGATGCACGGCCGCCGGAACCGCTTACGGACGTGCTTGCCGTACCGCAATCACTTGCGCAAGCCAAGACGGTGCTGTTCGGCAACGAGGCGCGCGGGCTGACCCAGGATGTGTTGGAACGCGTCGACAGAATCGTGTCGATTCCCATCTACGGCAAGGCGGAATCGCTCAATCTCGGCACCAGTGCGGCGGTGATGCTGCTGAGCTTGGCTATGTCGAGTCATGTTGAAAGAATGTGAAGTCGTAAAAACGTTGGAATTGCGCGTTTTATGCGTAAAACAAACGGTTGATAAGAAAGGTATCTCGTGGCAGAGGGTGCGGTATTCGACGCCCAAGCGGTAACCGATGCGGTTGCCGAGGGCATCGCGAAAATCGAAAACGCCTCCACAATGGAGGAATTGAAAGCCATCAAGACGCAGTACGCCGGAGCGGAATCCGCGATGACGCAGGCCAGCAAGGCCATCGGCGCGTTGCCGAAGGACCAGAAGAAAGACGCCGGTAAGCTCATGGGCAAGCTTCGCGCCGACTTCGGTCGTGCGTTCGGCACCAAGGAAAAGCAAGTCAAGGCCGAAGAAGAGGCCCGCGAGCTTGCTGCCGAAACCGTGGATATGACCTTGCCGGTCAACCGCAAGCCGCTTGGCGCCCGCCATCCGCTGCCGAAGCTGATGGAGGATGTCGAGGACTTCTTTATCTCCATGGGCTGGCAGATTTCCGACGGTCCGGAAGTGGAAACCGAATGGTATGACTTCGACGCGCTGAACTTCGGTCCGGACCATCCGGCCCGCCAGATGCAGGACACCTTCTACGTCAAGGGCAATCAGGCCAAGGACGCCGCGGGCTTCGTCGGCTCCAACATGGTGCTGCGCACCCAGACCTCGTCCGATCAGGTCCGTGGACTCATCACCCGTGGCGTGCCGTTGTACATCGCCTGCCCGGGCCGTGTGTTCCGTACCGACGAACTTGACGCCACCCACACCCCGGTGTTCCATCAGGTGGAGGCCCTCGCCGTGGACAAGCATCTGACCATGGCCGATTTGAAGGGCGTGCTCGACAAGCTTGCCGTGGCCATGTTCGGCCCGGAAGCCAAAACCCGTCTGCGTCCGAGCTACTTCCCGTTCACCGAGCCGAGCGCCGAGCTCGACCTGTGGTTCCCCGATAAGAAGGGCGGCGCCGGTTGGCTTGAATGGGGCGGCTGCGGCATGGTCAACCCGAACGTGCTGAAGTCTGCGGGCCTCGATCCTGAGGTCTACACCGGCTTCGCCTTCGGCGTCGGCGTGGAACGTACCCTGCTGCTGCGCCACGACATCAACGACATGCACGACCTGGTGGAAGGCGACGTGCGATTCAGCGAACAGTTTGTGATGGGGGAGTGATTGACCCATGCCAATGGTTGACATTGATTGGCTCAAGGACCATGTCGAGGTTCCGGAAGGCCTTACGTACGAACAGCTTGCCAAGGATCTGGTGAAGGTCGGCCTCGAAGAGGAAGAGATCCACACCTCCCAGGTCACCGGCCCGATTGTCGTCGGCTATGTGGTCGACGCCACTCCGGAACCGCAGAAGAACGGCAAGATCATCAACTGGTGCCACGTGGACGTCGGCGACGAATACAACGAGACCGATGAAAACGGCAACAAGGTGCCACGCGGCATCATCTGCGGAGCTCCGAACATGGCAGCCGGCGAGAAGGTTGTCGTGACCCTGCCGGGCGCCGTGCTGCCAGGCGATTTCAAGATTGAACCGCGCAAGACCTACGGCCACATCTCCAACGGCATGTGCGCCTCCGAGCGCGAGCTTGGTCTGGGTGATAACCACGACGGCATCATCCTGCTACGCAAGTACGGCTTCACCCCGGAGGAATACGAAAAGCTCCAGCCGGGCGATGACGCCATGCATCTGCTGCACCTGGACCAGCCGCTGCTGGAAATCAACATCACTCCGGATCGCGGCTACGCGTTCTCCTACCGTGGCGTGGCCCGCGAATACCACCATTCCACTGGCGCCGTCTACACTGATCCGGCAACCGCCCTTGGCAAGAAGGCGCCCGTCACTCAGGGTCTGCCGGAAGGTGCCAAGAGCGACATCGAAGTGATCGTCGACGACAAGAATCCGATTCACGGTGTGGTCGGCTGCGATCGCTACTGCGCGCGCGCCGTGCGTGGTTTCGACCCGGCGAGCCACACGCCGAACTGGATGCGCCGCCGCCTAATCCGCGCAGGCATGCGCTCCATCTCTTTGGCGGTGGACGTCACCAATTACGTGATGCTTGATCTTGGCCAGCCGATGCATGCCTACGATCTGGACAAGATTGAAGGACCGATCGTCGTGCGCCGCGCCAACGAAGGTGAGAAGCTCACCACATTGGACGGCAAGGATCATGACCTGAGCGTCGAGGACCTGCTGATCACCGACTCGCCGAACGGCGAGCGTGGCTCTCGTGTGCTTGGCATCGCCGGCGTGATGGGCGGCCTGTATGGCGAGGTCACTGCTGAAACTAAGAACATCCTGCTGGAATCCGCTCATTTCGACCAGGTATCGATCGCGCGTTCTGCACGTCGTCACAAGATTCCGTCCGAAGCGTCCCGTCGTTTCGAGCGTGGCGTGGATGATCAGCTGCAGCCGGCTGCCGCCCAGATGGCCGCCGAGCTTCTGGTCAAGTATGGCAACGGCGAGCCGAGCGAGCACCCGACTGATTACAACACTGTCTGCAATCGTCGTCCGATTCTGTTCAAGGCGTCCGAAGTGGCCCGCGTGGCGGGACTGGACACTGACGTGAACACCATCAGCGACATTCTCACCGATATCGGCTGCACTGTGGCCGGCGGTGGCAACGGTGAGTTCTCCGTGACTCCGCCGAGCTGGCGTCCGGACCTCAACGAACCGTGCGATCTGGTGGAGGAAGTGGCCCGTCTGGTCGGCTACGATGAGATTCCGGTCACCGTGCCGCCGGCACCGGTCGAAGGCAAGGTCGGACTGACCGCCGAGCAGCTGCGCAAGCGCCAGGTGGCCGACGAACTCGCCGAATACGGCATGGTGGAGACCCTGAGCTATCCGTTCGTGGGCGACGAAGATTACAAGAACTTCGCACTTGACGCCGACGCCACCAAGAAGGTCAGCGTCGAAATTGCCAACCCACTGGCCGGCGATCGTCCGTTCCTGCGTCGCGACATCATCCCGACCCTCGCGCAGACCGTGCAGCGTAACCTGCGCCGTGGCGTGGAAAACGTGTCGCTGTACGAAATCGGACACGTCTACCTGTGGGATCCGAACGCTCCGGCGATTCCGGCGTTGCCGGGTGCCGTCAAGCCGACCGGCGAGCAGTTGGCCGCGCTTGACGCAGGTCTGCCGGACCAGCCGATGCACGTCGCCGGCATTCTGACCGGCAACGCCGTCGACTCCGGCTGGATGGGCGATCGCCGTGCCGTGGACTGGTCCGACGCAGTTGAAGCCGTGCAGCGTATTTCCGACCGCATTGGCGCAAAGCTCACGTTGGACCAGCCGAAGGCTGAGGACGTACCCGCGCAGTGGCATCCGGGCCGTGCGGCACGTGTGATGGCAGGTGACACGTTCGTCGGCATGGTCGGCGAGCTTCACCCGCATGTCAACGAGGCGTTGGGCTTCCCGGCCCATTCCGCCGCGTTTGAACTGAACCTGACCGCGCTGTTCGCCACCTTGAGCGGCAAGCCGGTGCAGGCCAAGCCGATTTCCACCTTCCCGCCGGTCAAGCAGGATCTGGCCTTCACCGTGTCGACGGACGTCACCGCCGCCGAACTCGAGAAGACCATCGTCGAAGCCGCCGGCAACAGCTTGGAGAGCATCGACCTGTTCGACGTGTACACCGGTGATCAGCTGGGTGAGGGATTGAAGTCCCTCGCATACGCCGTCACGTTCCGCGCTGAGGACAAGACGCTGACCTCCGAGGACAGCGAAGCCATTCGCAAGCGCATCGTGGGTGCGGCCGAGAAGCTGGGCGCGCAACTGCGTGCCTGACACGTCAAGTCCATCGAAGTAACCAAAAAGATAAAGAGGACGACATGAACGAACCGGAGCAGAACCAGCCGATCAACCCCGACGAAGGGCAGGAGGTGGCCGGGGCTGCTCCGGTTTCGTCGTCTTCGTCGTCGGACCAGTCGGCACAGCCGGAATTCGGACAGTACAACCAGCCTGAATATGGCGCGATGTCCAACCAGTATCCGGCGAACTACAATCCATACATGTATGGGGCTCCCGAACAGCCCAAGTCGGAGGACGATGCACAACAAACAGCGCAGCGGCCGCAGACGAATCCGTATATGCAGAACGGGTATCCGGCGAATCCATATGATGCATCGGGATGGCAGCAATCAGGCCAGCCCAATGGCTATCAGTATGGACCAAATCAATACGGGCCAAGCCAGTATGGGCCGAATCCATACCAACAGCCCGGCATATATCCCATCAACCCGAATGATCCCAGCCAGAACCCCCTGTACGGCCATTGGGATAGCTATGCGATCATCTCGTTCGTGTTCGCACTATTCCTGCCGGTACCGGTCATCCCTGCGGTGATGGGCGCCATCGCCATGTGGCGTACCAAAAAACTGCATATGAAAGGCTACGCGCTTGGCGTGGCAGCGCTGATTATCAACGTGCTGTACACTATTGCGGTGATTTGGATGACGGTTCACGGCATTTCCACAGCCGATTTGTATAACCAGATGATGCAGTACATGTTCGGTGGCAGTGGCCAAAGTGGTGATTCCAGCTCGATTTCCGCCTGAAACCAATCTTTTTATGTTCGTCTGAACGGTCCCGTTATGGGCGGTGATCACTATCCGACACGATTGAACTGCATAATTATGCAATGTAGTGCATAAAGTGTATGCTGAATGTGTTTCAACGAGTCAAGGAAAAGAGACGTGACATGGCCAAATACACGGTAGCCGTGGCTGGCGCGACTGGATACGCGGGTGGTGAGGCGTTGCGCATACTCGCGGCACACCCGAATTTCGAAGTGACCTGCGTCGCCGGACATTCTTCGGTGGGGGACAAGCTTGGCAAGCATATGCCGCACATTCCGCAGTTGGCGGACCTCGTGGTCGAGGACACCACGCCGGAAGTGCTCAACGGCCATGACGTAATCATCCTGGCATTGCCGCACGGCGCTTCCGGAGCATTGGCTTCCCAGCTTGATCCGAACGCAGTGGTGGTGGATCTGGGTGCCGATCACCGCCTTGAGGAGAAGAGCGCATGGGACGCGTTCTACGGCGGTGACTTCTACCAGCATTGGACCTACGGCATGCCGGAACTCATCACCGGCATCGAGACAGACGGCTCCTACAGTCGTCAGCGTGAAGCGCTTCCCGGCACCAAGCGCATTGCGGGACCGGGCTGCAACGTCACTGCGACCACGCTGGCTTTGCAACCGGGCATTGCGCAGGGTCTTGTCGAACCGAAAGACATCGTGGCTGATTTGGTGGTCGGTTATTCCGGCGCCGGCAAGAACCTCAAGCGCACCAATCTGCTTGCGGCTGAGGCGTTCGGCTCCGCACTGCCGTATTCGGTAGGCGGTACGCACCGCCACATTCCGGAGATCCTGCAGAACTTCGCGCACGCGGCCGGCAAGAGTGCTGCGGAGGCGGACGATTACACCCTCGCCTTCACGCCGATTCTCGCGCCGATGGCGCGTGGCATTCTCGTCACCGTTTCCGCCAAACTCACCGACAAAGCGCTTGGCATGACGGATGCCGAGATCCGCCAGGTCTGGCTGGACGCATACGAAGGCCAGGATTTCATGGTGGTGCTGCCTGAAGGCGTAATGCCGGCCACCGCCAACATCATCGGTTCTAACGCGGCCCACATTCAAGTGGTCGTCGACCATCATGCCGGCCGCCTGCTGGCATTCGCGGCCATCGACAACCTCAACCGAGGAACCGCCGGACAGGCCGTGCAATCGCTGAATGTGGCATTGGGGCTTCCTGAGGATGCAGGATTGACGAAGATTGGAGTGGCACCGTGAGCGTAACGTTCGCACAAGGTTTTTCCGCAGCTGGCGTGGCAGCTGGCATTTCCGCGGTCGAAGGCAAGAAGGATCTGGCTCTCGTGGTCAACAATGGACCGCTTGACGCCGCTGCCGGCGTGTTCACCTCGAACCGTTTCTGCGCGGCTCCTGTGCAGTGGTCGAGGAACATCGTATCCGACGGCCATGTGAAGGCCGTGATTCTGAACTCCGGCGGCGCCAACGCATGCACCGGCAAGCCAGGATACGAGCAGTCCAAGGCCACCGCTGAAAAGGTCGCCAGCCTCATCGGCGCCAAAGCCGAAGACGTGGCCGTATGTTCCACTGGTCTCATCGGCGAATTGCTGCCGCTCGACAACGTGCTGTCCGGCGCGGACAAGGCATTTGAAACCCTTGCCGATACCGCCGAAGCCGGAGCCGATGCGTCGCACGCCATCATGACCACCGACACCAAGCCGAAAACCGTCGAGCTGGAAGGTTCCAACGGCTTCCGTATCGGTGGCATGGTCAAGGGTTCCGGCATGATCGCCCCGCAGCTGGCCACCATGCTGTGCGTCATCACCACCGATGCCGTCGTGACCGCCGGACAGCTTCAAGCCGCCTTGAACGCCGGAGTCGAAATGTCGTTCAACCGCATCGACGTGGACGGCTGCATGTCCACCAACGACACCGTGCTGCTGCTGGCTTCCGGCGCGTCCGGCATCGAACCGGAACCGGACGAGTTCAACGAGCTCGTGGCCAAGGCCACCGCCTCGCTCGCCCGCCAGATCATCGGCGACGGCGAAGGCGCAAGCCATGACATCCGTGTCAAAGTTACCGGCGCGACCACCGAAGAAGCCGCTCTGGCATGCGGCCGCGCGGTTGCAGCGTCCAATCTGCTCAAATGCGCCATCTCCGGCAACGATCCGAACTGGGGCCGTATCGTCAGCTCCCTTGGCACCGTGCCGTCCGACGTCGCACCATACGATTCCGAAAAGGTCACGGTGGACGTCAACGGCGTACGCATCTGCGAAAACGGCGGAGCTGGACGCGACCGCTCCGAAGTGGACATGACCCCACGCGAGGTGCACATCGACATCGACCTGAACGCCGGAGAAGCGGAAGCGACCGTCTGGACCGACGATCTGACCCACGAATACGTACACATCAACGCTGACTACGAAAGCTGATCGAATAGGAATGGCCAAAGAACTCAAAGGACCTGGATTCCACTTCGACGTGCACACCGACCTGCGCGCCGACCAGAAGGCGGAAGTGCTTATCGAAGCGCTGCCGTGGCTGGAGGAATTCGCCGGACAACGCATCGTCATCAAATATGGCGGCAATGCGATGATCGACGATCATCTGAAAGCCTGCTTCGCCGAAGACATGGTGTTCCTGCGTCAGGTGGGACTGCACCCGGTCGTGGTGCACGGTGGCGGTCCGCAGATCTCCCAAATGCTTAAGGCCCTGGGTATCAAGTCCGAATTCAAGGGCGGATTGCGTGTCACCACTCCGGAAGCCATGGATGTGGTCCGCATGGTGCTGACCGGCAAGGTGTCCCGTGAACTCGTTGGCCTGATCAACGCGCACGGTCCATTCGCGGTCGGACTGTCCGGCGAGGACGGCGCCCTGTTCTCGGCCATGCAGCGCAAACCGGTCATTGACGGCAAACCCACCGATATCGGCTTGGTCGGCGACGTGGTAAGCGTCGACGCGTCCGCCGTGGAGGATCTAATCAACGCCGGACGTATTCCGGTGGTCTCCTCCGTGGCGCCGAATGAAGACGATGCCACCGAAGTGCTCAACGTGAACGCCGACTCCGCCGCGGCCGCCCTTGCCGCGGCCCTTGGAGCCAGCAAGCTGGTCGTGTTGACCGACGTCGATGGTCTGTATGCCGATTGGCCGGACCGCGACTCCCTGATTGGCCGCATCGGCGTGGAGAATCTGCGCGATATGCTCCCCGACCTGGAAAGCGGCATGCGTCCGAAGATGGAAGCCTGCGTGCGCGCCATCGACGGGGGTGTTCCGCGGGCCCATATCATCGACGGTCGCAAACCGCATTCCATCCTGAACGAGATCTTCACCACCGACGGCATCGGCACCATGGTCGTGCCCGAGGACGGTATTGAAATGAGGAGTTCCTATGGCAACTGAACAACTGGAAACACTCGGCACTGAAGATGCCAAGTGGCTGGGAGAGTACTCCCAGGTGCATATGAACGTGTTTGGCACGCCCCTGCGCGTGATGGACCACGGTGAGGGCGCCCACATCTGGGATGTCGACGGCAATGAATATCTCGATTTCCTTGCAGGCATCGCCGTCAACGCACTCGGATACGCCCATCCGAAGTGGGTGAAGGCCGTCAGCGAGCAGGCCGCCAAGGCCGCGCATGTGAGCAACTACTTCGCCACCGAACCGCAGATCAAGCTCGCCGCCAAACTCGTCAAGCTCGCGGGCGCTCCGGAAGGTTCCCGCGTCTACTTCGGCAATTCCGGCGCGGAAGGTAACGAGGCGGCGCTGAAGCTCGCCAAGCTCTACGGGCGCACCCTGCCGGGCGCGTCGCCTGAGATCGGCGGCAAACCGGCACGCATCATCTCCATGACCCACGGTTTCCACGGCCGTACCATGGGCGCGCTGTCCGCAACGTGGAAGCCCGCCATCCGTGAGAAATTCGAGCCGCTGGTACCGAACATCGAATTTGTGGAGGCCGGCAACGTCGAAGCCTTGCACGACGCTTTCGCCGAAACCGGCCAAGGCAAGTACGGCAAAGGGCCGGTCGCGGCCGTCATCATGGAGCTTATCCAGGGCGAGGCCGGTGTGATGCCGCTCGGAGTGGACTATGTGAAGGCCGCCCGCAAACTATGCGACGAACATAAGGCACTCCTCATCATCGACGAAGTGCAGACCGGCATCGGACGCACCGGAGCATGGTTCGCCTTCCAGCGTGAGGATCTTTCCGGCGGTGTGACCCCGGACATCGTCACTTTCGCCAAGGGCGTTGGCGGTGGTTTCCCGATGGGCGGCATGATTTCCTTCGGCGCCGAACTGTCCGCGCTGTTCACCCCGGGTTCCCACGGCTCCACTTTCGCAGGCAATCCATTGGGCGCTTCGGCGGCATTGGCAACGCTGGGAGTCATCGAAGAGGACAACCTCGTGGACAACGCCGAAGAACGCGGCAAGCAGCTGCGCGACGGTATCGCCTCCTGCGGTAATCCGCTATTCGTCTCCGTGCGTGGCCGTGGCCTGCTCGACGCCATCGAACTTGCCCACCCCTGCTCGCATGCGGCCATGAACTGGGCTTTGGAACACGGTCTCATCGTCAATGCGGTGGCTCCGAATGCGTTGCGTCTCGCCCCGCCGCTGGTCATCACTGCTCAGGACGTCGATCAAGCGGTGTCCATCCTCGCCAAGATTCCGTCCGACCTGCCTAACGACTGATCTCGGACGAACCCGAAGAATTTGAAAGGAGCCTCTATACCAATGGCAACCCCTGAACTGCGCCATATGCTGCGCGATGACGATCTGAACCACGAAGAACAGAAGCAGGTGCTGGAACTGGCCATCAAGTTCCACAAGAACCGTTTCTATCACCAGCCGTTCGCTGGCCCGCAGGGCATCGCCGTGATTTTCGACAAGCCCAGTACCCGTACCCGCTCCAGCTTCTCCATTGGCGTGGCCGAACTCGGTGGCTATCCGCTGGTCATTGACAAGTCCGGCTCCCAGCTGGGCCGTGGCGAACCGGTGGCCGACACGGCTCGCGTGCTTGACCGTATGGCCTACGGCGTGGTGTGGCGCACCTTTGGTCAGGACCGTGTTGCGGAAATGGCCAAGTACTCCACCCATCCGGTGGTGAACGCACTGACCGACGAATTCCATCCGTGCCAGATTCTTGCTGACTTCCAGACCATCGCGGAACATCGCGGCGGTGTAGACAACCTCAAGAACCAGACCATCGCCTATCTTGGCGACGCGGCCAACAACATGTCCAACTCCTACCTGCTCGGCGGCGCTGTGGCGGGCATGAACGTGCGTGTGGCAGGACCGTACGGATACCTGCCGGATCCGCAGATCGTTGCCGATGCCGAAGCGATTGCCTCTGAGACCGGCGGCTCCATCCTCGTCACTACTGATCCGAATGAGGCTGTTGCCGGAGCCGATTGCGTCTTCACCGACACGTGGGTCTCCATGGGCGAGGAAGCGGAATACGCTGTCCGTTCCAAGCCGTTCTGGGATTACCAGGTGAACGCCGAACTCATGGCCAAGGCCAAGGACGACGCCATCTTCCAGCACTGCCTGCCTGCATATCGCGGCAAGGAGGTCACCGCCGAGGTTATCGATGGTCCTCAGTCCGTGGTTTGGGATGAGGCAGGCAACCGTCTGCACGCCCAGAAGGCGTTGCTGACCTGGTTGGCCGGCAAGGCCCGTGGCGATGAAAGCCTGCTGGTCTGATGACTGACCACACTCCCGCGTTGCAGCGTCCTGCCACACGAACCGCTCGACTGAGCGCCATTGAGCAGGCGCTGCTGACGCGCATCGTCACCTCGCAATCGCAACTGTCGCAGATTCTCGCCGACCAGGGCATCGAGGTGACGCAGGCCACGCTGAGCCGTGATCTCGATGAGATTCACGCCACGAAGACCCGTCTTGCCGACGGAACCGTGGCCTACGCCGTCGGCAAACAGAACATTGATGAACATCCGGCTTCTAACCCGGACGCCAAAACCGAGCAGCAGATTAGCCGGGTACTGTCCGGACTGGTCACATCCGTGGCCGCGGCACGTAATCTCGTGGTCGTGCACACGCCATCCGGCGCCGCGCAATATGTGGCCAGCGTCATCGATAAGCAGCCCATCGAAGGCGTGCTTGGCACCATCGCCGGAGATGACACGGTCATGGTTATCTGCTCCGAGGATGATGTCGCCAAACGGCGTGCGCAATGGCTGCTTGATGTCGCTTCCAAAGCGTGAATAGCCATATAGTGGACACGACGCACCAAATATGCATAAATATACAGAGCTGTGCATATACTGATGAATAACGTTGGATGTTAGAAAGGGAAACCATGAGCGATCAGAATCGTCTCGTCCTGGCGTACTCCGGTGGTCTTGACACCTCCGTCGCCATTTCGTATCTGAAGGAACGCACCGGCAAGGATGTTGTGGCCGTGTCCCTCGACGTCGGCCAGGGCGGCGAAAGCCTCGAAACCATCAAGCAGCGCGCGCTGGCATGCGGTGCGGTCGAAGCCTACGTGGTCGATGCCCGTGATGAATTCGCCAACGAATACTGCATGAAGGCCCTGAAGGCCAACGCCATGTACGAAGGCGTGTACCCGCTGGTCTCCGCCATCTCCCGTCCGCTGATTTCCAAGCATCTCGTCCGTGCCGCCCACCAGTTCGGCGCTGACACCATTTCCCACGGCTGCACCGGCAAGGGCAACGATCAGGTTCGTTTCGAGGTCTCCATCGCCTCCATCGACCCGACGCTGAAGGCCATCAGCCCGATTCGCGACCTGTCTCTGACCCGCGACGTCGAGATCGCCTTCGCCAAGGAACACAAGCTGCCGATCGTGCAGACCGAGAAGAGCCCGTTCTCCATCGACCAGAACGTGTGGGGCCGCGCCATCGAGACCGGTTTCCTCGAGGATCCGTGGAACGGTCCGACCAAGGACTGCTACTCCTACACCGACGATCCGGCGTTCCCACCGGTCGAGGATGAGGTCGTCATCGAATTCAAGCAGGGCGTCCCGGTCAAGATCGACGGTCATGACGTCACTCCGCTGCAGGCCATCGAAGAGATGAACCGTCGTGCAGGCGCGCAGGGCATCGGCCGTATCGATTTGATTGAGGATCGTCTGGTAGGCATCAAGTCCCGCGAGCTGTACGAGGCTCCGGGCGCAGTGGCGCTGATCACCGCCCACCAGGAACTCGAGAACTGCTGCCTCGAACGCGAGCAGCACCGCATCAAGCGCGACATCGACAAGCGCTGGGCCGAACTGGTCTACGACGCGCAGTGGTTCTCCCCGGCAACCCAGTCCCTGAACGCCTTCATCGAAGACACCCAGAAGTACGTCTCCGGCGAGATTCGCATGGTTCTGCACGGTGGCCGCGCCGTCGTGACCGGCCGTCGCTCCGACAGTTCGCTGTACGACTACAACCTGGCCACCTACGATTCCGGCGACAGCTTCGACCAGAAGTCCTCCAACGGCTTCATCGACATCTATGGTCTGCCGAGCCGCGTGGCCGCAGCCCGCGACGTCAAGTTCGGCAACGGCATCGAGGTCCCGGAGAACAGCGTCGAGTAAGCATCATCCGGATTCACGTTGTGAATCGTCTTGATAATGGGGGAGAGCGTACCGTCGGGACCATCCTGACTGGTAAGCTCTCCCTCAGTCATATCTGCAAGGAGATTTGGAAAAACAATGACCGAGAGCACTACTAATGGTGAGCATCTTGCCCTGTGGGGCGGCCGTTTCAAGTCTGGTCCGTCGCCGGAACTCGCACGGCTGAGCAAGTCCACCCAATTCGACTGGCGACTCGCCGATGACGATATCGCCGGTTCGCGCGCCCATGCCCGTGCACTGGGCCGCGCCGGACTGCTGACCGCCGATGAGCTGCAGCGCATGGAAGACGCCCTTGACGAGCTGCAGCGCCGCGTGGATTCCGGAGCATTCGCTCCGATCGAGGATGACGAGGACGAGGCCACTGCACTCGAACGCGGCCTGCTTCAAATCGCAGGTGACGAACTCGGCGGCAAGCTCCGCGCCGGCCGTTCCCGCAACGATCAGATCGCCGCGCTCATCCGCATGTGGCTGCGCCGCCACAGCCGCATCATCGCCAAAATGCTGCTCGGTCTCGCCGCAACACTGATTGAGCAGTCCGAAAAAGCCGGTCGCACCGTCATGCCGGGACGTACGCATATGCAGCACGCCCAGCCAGTTCTGCTTGCCCACCAGCTCATGGCCCACGTGTGGCCGCTGCTGCGTGACGTGGAACGTCTCGCCGATTGGGATAAGCGCATCGACGCCAGCCCGTACGGCTCCGGTGCCCTCGCCGGCAACACCCTTGGCCTCGAACCGGTGGCTGTGGCCCGTGAGCTGGGCTTCTCCAAGGTGACCGCCAACTCCATCGACGGCACCGCCAGCCGTGATCTGGTCGCCGAATTCGCCTTCATCGCCGCCATGACCGGTGTCGATCTGAGCCGCCTGTCCGAAGAGATCATCATCTGGAACACCCAGGAATTCGCGTTCGTGCGTCTTGATGACGCCTACTCCACCGGCTCGTCCATCATGCCGCAGAAGAAGAATCCGGACATCGCCGAACTCACTCGCGGCAAGTCCGGACGACTCATCGGCGACCTGACTGGCCTGCTCGCCACCTTGAAAGGCCTGCCGACAGCCTACGCGCGCGACCTGCAGGAAGACAAGGAAGCCGTATTCGACCAAGTGGACACGCTTGAAGTGCTGCTGCCGGCATTCACCGGCATGGTCGCCACCATGGTCTTCGACAAGGAACGCCTCGAAGCCGAAGCCCCGACCGGTTTCGCCCTCGCCACCGACATCGCCGAATGGCTCGTCAAGAACGGTGTGCCGTTCCGTCACGCGCATGAGCTTTCCGGCGCATGCGTCAAGATTGCCGAAGACCGCGGCCAGGAGCTGTGGGATTTGACCGACGAGGACTTCATCAACGTGTTCAAGGACTTCCTGCCGGCGGACAAGGCCCCGCAGGTGCGTGAAGTGCTGTCCACCGAAGGCTCCGTCTCCGCCCGCAACGGCAAGGGAGGCACCTCCCCGCTGCGCGTGCGCGAACAGATCGTTTCCGCCAAGACCACCATCGAGCAGCTACGCGCCTTCGCCAACTCCGTGTCCGACGGTTCCGCATACAAGTCGCCCGAATCCCTGCTCAAGTAATCCCTATTAAGCAAGGAGCAAAAAGCGGTGCTGTTGACGCGCACGCAGATACGACGGCTGGTCTACGCGCACGGCCGGGAGATTCTGGAACATGACCACATGGCCATCGAAAGGGTCTGCTACCAGCATGGCGTGGTCACCACATTCGCCCATTCCATTCGTGTGGCTTGTCTGTCCGTCTGGCTGGCAGACAGACTGCACCTGTGGAATAGGGTTGATCTACGTTCGTTGATTCGCGCCGCTTTGCTCCATGATTACTTCCTTTACGATTGGCATGACTGGGACAACGGCACCCATCGGCTACACGGATTCACACATGGTGAAACGGCCATGCGCAACGCCATACGGGATTTCAAACTCAACCAGATCGAACGGGACAGCATCGAACATCACATGTTCCCATTGACTCCCTATCCGCCGAAGTACATCGAAGGATACCTTGTCACCGCGGCCGACAAAATCAGCGCCACGAAGGAAACGCTCTCTTTCGATCGTTTCGACAAACCCGCATCCGAACAACCGACGGACAGGAGCTGATGGCTGTGGCGCTCACACTCGAATATTTGTTCCTTTGGTTCCTGTTATACGCTTTCATCGGATGGGTGTACGAGTCGGTTCTCGTGTCCGTTTCGGAACGTCGATGGGTCAACCGTGGTTTCCTTAACGGGCCGTTGTGCCCAATTTACGGATGCGGCGCGGTGCTTGCGATCGTGCTGTTGCATGACTTCACGAATCCCATCGAGATTTTCCTTATCTCCTCATTCGGCGCGAGCATACTCGAATACATCACCTCTTGGGGCATGGAAAAGCTGTTCCACGCCAGATGGTGGGATTACAGCCATTACCGATTCAACATCCAAGGCCGCATCTGTCTGCTCGGCGCAATCGTATTCGGATTCGGCGGAGTATTGATCATCGATGTGGTCCAGCCGCAGGTCGAACGGCTCACCGCCATGATTCCGCTGCTTGCCGTGCACGTGATATGCGCGGTCGCCGCCATCGTCGTTATCATCGACACCATCGTCACCGTGGTGGGCATTGTCGGTCTGTCCGAGCGTCTCGCCAAATTCAGCGAAGCGGTGCAGGATCGTGCGGAGAAGGCCGGAGACTCCTGGCAGTGGGGCAAAGAGGAGTTCCGGGAAAAGATGCATGATTTGTCGGAATCGTCGCAGGAACGTGTCGCCAATATGCGTCAGCTTGTCTCTTCCGCGTTGAATTGGCAGCAACGTCGTATGATCCGCTCCTTCCCACGCATGCGTTCCACGGACTCCACCAAATACAGCAAGATCATGGAAACCGTGCGTGAGATGCTGCGCCGAAAGTAAGTTTCCACCGGCCACACGTGTCGTATAGCGTGTGTCCAAAAAACGATTTGCCCCGCCAACCTGCGTTGCGCACGCTGACGGGGCAAATCCCTTTATGCATCACATCGGATAGGAGCTACGACACTTGCGATGTGGCCGACCCCTTGTAATCGGTGATGCCGGCACCAATGTTCGGATGCTGCGCCGAATACGCCTGGTCCACACAGTAGAACGCCAGAAGCACGACGGCCACAACGGTGAGCTTTCTTGTATCGATACGACTCAGCAAGTTGTCCAATGCAGGAGCCAGCAGATACACGATCGCCAAACCGCCCAAACCAAACGTCAGCAGACCCTCGGCACAGATACGACCATTGAGATTGAGAAAATAACCGGTGTAATCCCACCAGCGTTGTCCTCCGTGGGTCTTCTCCAGATACCAGGACGAGAAGTACTCCAACCCGCCACACAAGACCATGGCGGCCAGGAACTCGAACAAGGGCTTCTTCCTCAACTTCTTCAGCAGAATAAGGATAATCACTCCGCCGGTGCCATAGATCGGCAGCCATGGCCCATGCAGCGTGCCACGATTCACGAACGTTCCTTCGGAAATGAAGGCGAGGCTCACCTCCCATACCCATCCCACGAAACAGAAGATGAAGAACATCATGACCAGATTGACCAACGAATAGCTGCGATCGGAGCTGACGGTGCGGGATTCGCGGAACCGGAACGCCATCGGCGCCGGAGCCAGACGACCAGGATAGATAGCGCCGTTCAGAATCTCCCTGCCGGTATCGATCTGATGCAGTTGCTCGCGATACTCCTCATACTTGGTCACCGACCGCGCATGCAGGATACGCACGCCCAACCATTCGGACAGGAACCCGACGAAACCGTTCGGCTTGTCCACCGGAACAAGATTGCTGGACAACTGCTCCACCGTTTCGGCAACATCACCATAAGCGGCATGCAATGTCTCAGCGGAGGCCTTGCTGTACAGGTATTCGTCGCTGAGCAGCTCGCTTCCCTCCAATCCCGAATCCTTGGACAATCCGCGCACATGCACGTAATATTCGACGAAAAACGCCGCGTTATAGCCGTTGGAATAGAAGATGCCGCTCAAGCCGAGCGTGAACAGATTGAGCAGCCACCAGCCAAGGAACGACAGGTCGGCCACGAAACACTCCCACTTGTGACCCTTCATCATGCGCCTGGACAGGCTGATGGCCTCCCGTGCCCCGATATTCGGATTTTCGGCGACGATGTAGGGGTGTTGCCTACTACCGAACTGTTTTGTTTTTTTAAGTAATCCTATGTTATAATAAGTCTCATGTTGGTAAAGGAATGGGCCAGACTGGAAGGATTGCATCCGCAGACCGTGTGGAAATGGTGCCGTCAGGGCACCATGCCCGTTCCTGTGGAGCAGACGCCGACCGGCATGTGGCTCATCCACGACCCGAAATACGAGACCGCATCGCAGCCGAATCCCGCGGACACTCGCACCGTCTGCTACGCGCGAGTATCCAGCGGCGGACAGAAGGACGATTTGCAACGTCAGGCCGACCGGTTGAAGGCGTTCGCTCTTAGCATGGGCGTCGAGAAGCCCGAGGTGGTCACGGAGACGGGTTCCGGCATGAACGACAAGCGACGCAAGCTCAACCGGCTATTGTCCGAACCGACCGTCGGCACGATAATCGTGGAGCATCGCGACCGGCTCGCCCGTATGAACGCGGGCTTGGTGGAGAGCGCGTTGAAGGCGCAGGGACGCCGAATCATCGTGGTGGATGACACGGAGCTGGATGACGATCTGGTGCGCGACATGACCGAGGTGCTGACCTCGTTCTGCGCGAGACTGTACGGACGCCGCGCAGCCAAGCACCGTGCGGAGAAGGCGTTGGAGGCGATGCGCGATGAGCGCGTATGAGGCCGTTAGAATTCGGCTCGACCCAACCCCACGGCAGACACGGCTGTTGGAGTCCCATGCGGGTGGTGCGCGTTTCGCGTACAATCTGATGCTCGCGCACGTCCAGCGCCAAATCTCCTTGGGTGAGAAACCGGACTGGACGTTGTACGCGATGCGCCGCTGGT